>NZ_BAAAOS010000059.1:9200-30588 GCF_039530625.1 Kribbella sancticallisti
TTTCGCTGCCTGCCCTGCAGTCGCTGTCAGCTCACCGGTCGTGCCGTCGCTGTCAGTTCTGCCGGCGCTCGGTGCGGAACTGGACGGTTCGGTACTCGGTGAACTCGTTGAACCCCTCCGGCCCGGCCTCACGGCCGAACCCGGAGCCCTTGATCCCTCCGAACGGAATCGCTGGTGACCCGTCGCTGCACGTGTTGACCCAGACCGTGCCGGCCTCGAGTCGGTTGGACAGGGAGAAGGCCCGCTCGACGTCACGAGTCCACAACGAGTGCGCCAGCCCGTACGGTGTGTTGTTGGCCAGAGCGATCGCCTCGTCTGCGTCGTCGAACGTGGTCACGCTCAGGACCGGTCCGAAGACCTCCTCCTGGAACAAGGGAGACTCGGCATCGACCGCGCCGACGACGGTCGGCTGGTAGAACGCCCCGGCGGCAAGATGCTCCTCGCCCGGGGCGCCTCCGCCGTGCAGCAGCTCACCGCCGGCCGCGATGCCCGCGTCGACCAGCCGGACGACCTTCTCCACATGGTGTGGATGGATCAAGGCACCCAGGTCGGAGTGAGGATCGTCAGGCAGTCCCACTTTGAGCTGCCCGACCCTCTTGATCACCGCGGCGACCACCTCCTTCGCGACCCGGCGGTCGACCAGCAGCCGTGAGCTCGCGACGCAGGACTCGCCCTGGTTGGCGAAAGCACCGAAGACCACGCCTTCGGCCGCCGCCTCGAGATCGGCGTCCGCGAGCACCACGTTCGCGGTCTTGCCGCCGAGCTCGACGCCGACCCGGGTCACGCTGTCCGCTGCCGCCTTGAGCACCGAACGGCCTGTGGCTGTGGAGCCCGTGAACGACACGTACCTGACGAGCGGGTGTTCGACCAGAGCAGACCCGACCACTGGACCGGTACCGGTCACGACGTTGACCAGCCCGGGCGGGAAGCCGGCGGCATCGACCAAGCGAGCCAGCTCGAGGGCCGAGCTGGAGGTGAACTCCGACGGCTTGATGACCACCGCACAGCCCGCCGCGAGCGCGTACGGCAGTTTCTGCAGGGCGATCAGCGCGGGGAAGTTCCACGGCAGGATGAGACCGGCCACGCCGACCGGCCGGCGGTCGGCGATCACGGAGTAGCCGGGGCTGATGCCGGTGAAGGATTCTCCTCGCAAGGTCCTGGCGATCGCGGCGGCCTGCTTCACGTGGGCCACCCCCTGCTGCAGATCGCCGAGGGCGAAGCGGTACGGCTTACCGACTTCCTGGGCGTCGAGCCAGGCCAGCTTCTTCTGGTGTTCCGCAACCAGAGCAGCGAGATTGTCGAGTAGTTCGGCCCGGGCCATCGCCGACGTACGCTGCCACCGAGTCGATCCGAAGGTGGCGTATGCCGCGCGGACGGCGGCGTCGACGTCGTCCGCCGAGCCGTCGGCGTACTCGGCGACCAGGACGCCGGTGGCCGGCGCGAAGCGTTGCAAGGGCGGCCCGGTCAACGACCGGCCCGCCACATGGTGGCCGAAGGTCCTCGGTGTGGTGAGGTCGGATTCGATGGTTCGGGTCATGATGGTGCACCTGCTTTCGTAATGAGTCAGATCGCTTCAGTCGAAGGCTTCGAAGGCCGACGTGGGTGCGTCCGGAGGAAGCCGGTAGATCGGGCCGCGCTCGACCACTCCGTCCAGCAGGCCGTCGTCGACCGCTCGCAGGACGTCTTCGGAGTTCACCGGCTTCGCCTCTTCGTAGCGATACCCCAGGGCTGCGGTGACTTCGTTGGACATCAGGTAGCCGCCGGCAACGATGACGCTGACGGAGCTGTAGACAGTGGGTTCTCGCCGCAGGGCGACGACGGCCTCGGCGGGCGCCAGGCCGCAGATGAGTTCCAGGGCCTCGTCCAGATCCGGCCGCAGATCGGGCCGGACTCTGAGTACCTTGTCCAGCAGGTCGTCGTGCAGACCCACAGCGGAGGCCGCCGGCAGTCCGTCGCCACCGGGAATCAGATGATCGATCAGCGCGCGCCAATCCTCGGTCGCGCCGTTCGCCGCACTCATGCCGACACCCGCACGTCTGCGCGCTGCGCGATCAGGTGCCGGATCGACCGCAGCGCGGCCGCCGCGATCGTCGCGGTCGGATTGACCCCGGACGCGGTCGGGAAGGTACTGCCGTCGATCACGAACAGGTTCTCGACGTCATGGCACCGGCCCCACTGATCGACCACGGAACCGGCCGGATCGTCACCCATCACGGTCGTGCCGAGCAGATGCCAACCGGTACCCCGGAGGTGGCTGTTGAAGATCGTCTCCCGGGCGCCCATCACCTCGAGGACCTCACCGATCCGGGCCAGGTTCCACTCCATCATCGCTTCGGAGTTGGCGGAGATGCGGTAGCTGATGCTGACACCGGGTACTCCGCGGGCGTCGGTGTCAGCCGAGATCGTGACCCTGTTCCCGGGATCGGGGAGGTCCTCACAGATGACGCCCCAGAAGGCGGCTCGGCCGAACCGTTCGCGCAGTACGGATGTGAACCGCGGGCCCCAGACCGGCTCGTCGCCCCAGACGCCCGGCAGCATCGCGGTCAGCGGTCCACCGGCCGGCATCAGTTCCCACTTGGCCCCGCGAACGAACCCGCGGGACAGGTCCGTCTCGTAGAACTGCAGCGAGTGCAGATACTGCCCGAACGGGCCCCGCCAGGACTCCATGTCCTCGTCGAACAAGCCGATGGCATTGCCGAACGGATGCATCATCAACCGGCGACCGACCAGGTCCGTGCTGTTGGCGATCCCGGATCCGTCGGCGGAGTTCAGCAGGATCCGCGGTGTGCCGAGTGCGTTGGCGGCCAGGATCACCACGTTCGCGCGGAGCTGGTGGTGGCTGCCGCTCTCGTCCACGTAGACGACCCCGCAAGCTCGCCCGCGGTCGGTGAGTACCTGTTCGACCGTGACACCGGCCCGCAGCTCGAGGCCCGCGGCAACCAGTCCGCGCCAATGAGTCCGATCCACCGAGCCCTTGGCGCCGGTCGGGCAGCCGAACGGGCAGGCCGTCCGCTGGCCGCACACGTGCAGCGGTCCGTAGTCCCTGGTGGCGATGGCGTTGGTACCTGGCCACCAGTGCCAGCCGAGTTCGTGCATCGCCTCGGCACCCCGGCGGCCAACCTTGTTCAGCGGTACGGGTGGCAGCGGCGGGTCCTCCGCCGCGGGGAACGAGGTGTCGCCGCCGAACCCGCTGATGCCGAACTGCTGCTCGATCTCGGTGTAGTAGGGCTCGAGATCCCAGTAGCTGTACGGCCAGTCGTCACCGACACCGTCCATCATCCGGGTCCGGAAGTCCGCTGGAACGAAGCGTTCCCAGTGGGCCGCGTAGATGACGCTGGCGCCGCCGACCCCGGCGTACATCAAGGCGGTGATGTCCGACTCGCGGTCGTCGACCGGGTAGTCGCCGAAGCCACGACGGACGTTCGGGTCCCAGTTCCAGTGCTTGCGTGCTCCCAGCTCGAAGTCGGCATGGCCGGAGCGGGCCTTGGCGTAGTCGGGCCAGTCGCCCTGCTCGAGGCAGACGACCCGGTATCCGTGGTCGGTGAATTCCTTGGCCGCCACCGCGCCGGCCGGGCCCGCGCCGACGATGACGACGTCGATCGTCTCTGCCATCTGGATGACCTCCATGGTGGGGAGTTCGTAGTACTCAGGTCAGGTCGTCGACGTTCGTCGGTGGACTGACTCCGCGACGCCGGTTGATCAGTGCGGCGGCTGCCATCGCGCCGATCGTGCAGAGGTAGGGCAGCATCTGGATGAACTGCACCGGGACGAGTCCGTGCAGGCCCAGCTGGGACCGGACCCCGATCCCGTCGGCCAGGCCGAAGAACACGGAGGCGGCCGCTACGCCGGCCGGCGACACTCCGCCGAGGAGGACGGCGATGAAGGCGAGATATCCGCGTCCCTGAGTCATGTTCTCGGAGAAGCTCTGCACGTTGGCCAGGGCCAGTTCCGTCCCTGCCAGCGCGCAGCAGACGCCGGCTGCGCACAGCGCGGCGAGCCGAGTCAGCACGACGTTCACGCCGGCACTGCGGGCGGCGAACTCGTCGACGCCACAGACCGACAGACGCAGGCCCCACCGGGTCCGGGTGAGGATCAGCACCGCTGCGATGGTGAGCGCGACAGCGACGTAGGTCAGCACCGTCAGCTTGCCGAGTGGTGCGAGCGGACCGTTCGTGAGATCGAGCGGCCGAGGCAGCGCGGCGTCGGTGTGGATGGCCGCCTGCGATCCGAAGATGGTGACGAGTGCGAACGTCGTACCGGCGGCCGCGGTCATCGAGATCGCGAGCCCGACGATGATCGCGTTGGCCTTGAGTTGGCTGATCAACAACCAGAACACGACCGAGATGACCAGGTTGACGCCGATCGCGGCGACCAGGGCCAGGGCCAGTGAGCCAGTCCGCACGGTCACCGCGACGACGGTGAACGCGCCACTCAACATCAGGCCTTCGAGACCGAGGTGCAGTACGCCGCTCCGTTGGGCGATCAGGCCGCCCAGCGCGGCCAGCCAGATCGGCGTGGCCGCCTGGAGGCAGAGAACGAGTAGATCCATCATCGCGCCACCACCTCCCGGCGGCGCGCGACCGGCCGATCCGCTACTTCGCTCGTTCCGCCGGCAGTGGGTGCTCGTCTCCTGCGTCGCCTGCGCCGCAGCAGCGGAATGCCTGTTGCGGTGATCAGGAGCGCGATCACGCCGCTGAGGAGATCGATGCCGCTCTGGGGCAGGTTGGTGACCACCGGAAGATACAGCGAGGCCGCTCGCAGCGCGCCGAAGAAGAGCGCGGCCAGGAGAACCCCGAGTGCTCCGAGACCACCGACAAGGGCAACGACCACGGCCATGAAGCCCACCTGGGGTGAGAATCCGGCCCGCAGACTCCCGGCCGGTCCGAAGGCCTCGACTGCACCAGCCAGACCGGCACAGCCGCCACTGAAGCCGAACACCACAAGCCCGACGCCGGTCGAGTTGATGCCCTGCCACCGCGCCATCACAGGATTGCGGCCAACCAGGGAGATCTCCAGACCGGTACGGGTCCAGTTGACCAGGATCGCTGTGACCGCGACGGCGGCCGCGCAGATGACGAAAATCGGGACGGAGACCCCGGTAGAGGTACTGATCCGATAGCCGGCGTCGATGCTTTCGGAGGTGGCGGCTTGACCGGTGCCGGCCCGGCTCTTCAGCGGACCGGAGGTGGACCACTGCAACAACAGGACGGCGACGAAGTTGAGCATCAGGCTGGTCACCACTTCATCGGCGCCCAGCAGCAGCCGCAACAGCCCCGCTGCCAGTGACCACACCGCACCGGCCAGAACGGCCGCGACGAAGGCCAGCGGGATGACGAGGACGGGTGCTCGGCCGTCTCCCCAGAGACCGACGACCAGGCTCGCCATCGCGCCGACGTACATCTGTCCTTGCGCGCCGACGTTGAAGTAGCCGGCCTTGAAGGCGACCGCGATCCCCAGCCCCATCAGGAGAAGCGGCACCGTCCATCGCAAGGTCTGTTCGGCGGCGGACGGGCTGGTGACGCTGCCGGCCAGGACTCCGTCGACGACTGCGGTGACGCTGTAGCCGAGCAGGCCGTAGATGAGCAGGACCAGAACGATCGCGATGCTCACCACGCTGAGCGGCCGAAGCACCCCGCGGACCCGGCCCGCGATCATGACGGCTCTCCGGCCGTCATCGCCCAGCCGATCGCCGCGCGATCGAAAGGTGCGGTGAACACCCCCGTCGGCCTGCCGCCGCACAGGACTACGATCCGATGACTGAGCAGGAAGAGTTCGTCCAGGTCGGCCGACACCAGCAACATCGCCGTACCGCTTCCGGTGGCCGTCGCCATCGCGCTCCGGACTGCCGTGGCGGCCCCGAGGTCGAGGCCCCTGGTCGGATGGGCGGCCACGATGAACCGGACGCCCTCGTTGAGCTCGCGAGCCAGGATGAGCTTCTGGACGTTGCCTCCGGACAGGTCGCCGGCCGGCTGCTGCTCGCTGCGGTACCGCACGTTCCATCGATCCAGGTCGTTGCGGCACCGTTGGCGTTGCCGTCTCCTTGCCAGCCACCAGCGGTCTGTCGATCTCCGCAGGACGGCGTGGTTCTCCCACAACGACCCGGACCGGCTGACGCCTTCGACATTGCGGTCGAACGGAATCGCCCGAAGGCCCAGCGACCGACGCTTCCGGACCGAGGCGCCGGTGATCTCGACGCCGTCGAGCCACACCTGTCCGTCGTCCAGCGGAGCAACGCCGATGAGTGCCTCCACCAGGCTCCGCTGGCCGTTGCCCTCCACCCCGGCGATGCCGACGATCTCACCCGCGGCGATCTCCAGCCCGGGAAGATCGATGGCGGCGTCGTGTCCGCTGGCCCGGCTCGCCAGCGCCGTCGCACGCAATACGACCGGCGCGCCTTCCGGCGGTGGGGCGACCTTCGGCGGATCGGGCGTCGCTTGTCCCACGATGAGCTCGGCCAGGTCTTGCCGGGATACCTCACCAGGGTCGGTCGGTGGCAGAACCAGTCTGCCGTCGCGGAGCACCGTGACGGTGTCCGCGATCTCGTACACCTCGCTGAGCTTGTGCAGCACCAGCAGGAGGCAGATCCCGCTGTCGGCCAGCTCCCGGACCCGCTCGAACAAGGCGGTGATACCGGGTGGTGGCAGCACTGCCGTCGGTTCGTCGAGGATCAGCACCCGGGGTTGGGAGACGAGTGCCCGGGTGATCTCCAGCGCCTGGACCGACTCGACCGGCAGCGAGCCGATCTTGGCGTCCGGGTCGACCTCCACCCCGGTCCGGGCCAGAGCCGCGGCGGCCCGGACTCTCAGCGCGCGCCGACTGAAGAGCTTGGCGGCTCCCGCTGCGGAGCTGAACAGTTCGAGCGCCTGGGCGACGGTGAACTCTCGTGGCAGTGAGAAGTGCTGATGGACCAGCTCGACGCCGCGCTGCCGGGCGCCGGAGACGCTTCCCCAGGGCAACTCGGCTTCGTCGACCCGTACTCGCCCCGCGACCGGTTCCTGCAGACCACCCACGACTCGGGCCAGCGTGGTCTTGCCTGCGCCGTTCTGGCCGACGACGACGTTGACTGCCCCACCTCGCCAGCTCGCCGAGACGCCGTCGAGGGCTGAGAACGAGCCGAACCGTACCGCCAGGTCTTCACAGTCGAGCGTGACGGCTGCCTCGGCCCGGGTGCGTGCCCCGGCCGGCCCGTCCTGGGCGTCGAGGATGCTCATGGCTCAGAATCCGGTCGTGTCGAAGGGCACTGTGATCTTCTTGTCGACGATGCCCCGACGTGCCTTCTCCACTGCTGTCCAGGCCGGTGGGAGCTTGGCTCGAGGACCCTCGGCGCCGGTACCGCGGAACAGTTCCGCCTTGTTGAGCGCGGTGCCGTCGTTGCTCAGATCCGCGACCAGGTGACCCGCCTTCCAGGTACCGCGCTGGACCTCGGACAGCTGCTGGTAGACCGTGACGTCGTAGTTTTGCGATGCGGTGGCCACCACCACGTCTGCGCCGTCCTGGCTCTCCAAGGTGTCGGTGATGACGAGTCCGCCGCTCTGCCTCGCGGCCTTGACCACGCCGACGGACGAGCCGCCGCCGTACGAGAGCACGACGTCGACGCCGCGCGCCAGGAGCGTCTGTGCGACCTGCTGGCCCTTCACCGGATCGGACCAGTTCCCGACCACGGCTCCGAGCACCTGGACGGCCGGATCGGTGGCCCGGACCCCGGCGACGAAGGCGTGGTAGTCGGCATTCACCTGAGGCGAGGCCACCCCGCCGACGAAGCCCACCTTGGTCCCGCCGGTGGCCGTGGCCGCGAGCACGCCGGCGAGAAAGCCGGGTGCACCGGTGTCGTAGCTGATGGTTCGGACGTTGCTCAGTTCCGCCTTGCGCGGATCCGCGTAGAGATGGATCCACTGGGTGTCGGGGAATTCGGGAGCCACTGCGGTGATCGCCTCGGTGAATCCCGTGTAGGCGACGATCACGACGTCCAGCTTCGCCTGACCAAGGTTGCGCAGCGTCGACTCGTACGTCGAGGTGTCCGTCGCCTCGATATGCCGGGTCTTGAGCCCGAACTCGGCCTTGGCGCGGTCGAGCCCGGCGAGCATCTGATCGGTCGGGCCTCCATCGCCGGCCCGTTCGGGAGTCACCAGAGCGACCGATTGTCCGCTCGACGACGCTTCCTCGCCGGCGGCCCGGCCACACGAGGCCACGAGCGCCGCAGCGGACAGTCCTGCCAGCAGGGCGACGAGAGCACGTCCGCTCCGCAGTGGATGGTTACCGAACATCACACACCTCGCTTCTTAGGAGTGCGTGACCTCACCTGAGCGATCCCAGAACGGCTGGGCGATGGCGGATCACTGCGATCAGCGTAGGGAAAGGTGATCAGATCGTCTACCTATTGTTCGGTATTTATTCCGCGATTGACCATGATCAATCTGATCGTAGGGTGAGAGGACGAGGTGCGGCCGCGCTGCCGGTCCGGATCAGTGCGGAGGTGATCACAGGGCGTGAACGTGCCTCGCCCCTGATCAGAGGTGGCCGATCAGGGGCGAGGTGAAATGGTGCGGACTGAGGGGTCAGGGCGTCAGCACCATTTCGCTGCGGCTGGGGAGATGCCGCAGCGCGTCGGCCAGTGCTTGCGCCACCCCGACCGTGACCTCCACCGGTGCGACGCCGGCATTGAGCCGGATCGATCTGTCGTGCCCCGGTCCGACGTAGAAGGGGTCGGCGCCAGCCAGCAGGAAGCCTGCCCGGGCAGTCTCGGCGACCAGTTCGCCCGCATGTCCACCGGCAGGGAGTGAGAACCACAGGTGCAGACCGTCGGCGCCGATGACGGGGGAGATGACACCGCCGGTGCGTTCCTGGATCAGTGCGCCCAGTGAACTGCGTCGTGCCGCGTAAGTGCTGCGCGCGAGATCCAGGGCGCGATCGGTTTCAGGATCGGCCAGCAGTGCCGCAAGGGCGCGCTGGGCGGTGCGTGGTGTCCAGCCGTCGGCGAAGGACTTGGCCAGGCTCAGTCGACTGCGGACCTCGTCATCGGCCACCGCGGCGGCCAGCCGAAGGTCCGGTGCCAGGCACTTTGAGAAGCTGCGCACGTAGATCACCCGAGCGCGCAGCCGTGGGTCGTTGCGGAGGCTGCCGGGCTTCGAGGTGGACGCCTCGGCGAAGTGGTCGTCCTCGACGATCCAGACGTCGGGGTATGCGGCCAGTACCTCGGCGAGCTCATCCTTGCGTTCGGTCGTCCAGCTGGACCCGGTCGGACTATGGGCTCGCGGGGTGAACAAGACCAGCCGGGCGCCCTTGGCCAGTGCTGCCTCCAGACCCTCCGGCCGGACCCCCTCGTCGTCGAGCGGCATTCCGACCAGGTGCAGCCCGCCGCGCTCGAAGGTGTCCATCGCGGTCTGGTAGCCAGGCTCCTCCACCGCGGCGATGACAGGTTCTGTACCGGTCCGGTCCGCGTGCAGCAGCTCGACCACGAGCGCAAGCAGCTGCTGGGTCGAGCTGGTGATCAGGATTTCGCCTGACTCGGCTGCCACTCCGTCGGCCTCCAGCCGCGGAAGCAGTTGCTCCACCAGCGTCGGGTCGGTTTCCACCCGCATCGGATACTGCAACTCCGCGACGGTCAGGTTGTCTGCCGCGGTCCGCCAGGCGCGGCGCAGGGCGGTAGTGGGGAGCAGTGCGGGATCCGGGCCCCCGCGCATCAGGTCGACCGCGTCAGGGAACGCCAGCCGGAGTCGCGTCTCGGCGCTGGCCAGGGCACGGCGCCGCCAGGCGGTCGACGCGGGGACGAACAGACTGCTGCTGGGGATGTGGAGCGGCTGCCGATCGGTTGCGACGGTGGGTGCCCCCGCCGAATGACTGACGAAAGTCCCGCGCCCGACCTCGCCGATGGCCAGGCCATCAGCCCGCAGGCGGTTGTAGGCACTTACCACGGTAGTGGCGCTGATCTCCAGCAGTTCGGCCAGTTCACGAACTGTCGGGAGGCGGTGGCCGTCAGCGAGTTCACCGCTGCGGATGGCGTCGCTCAGCACGTTGGCGATCCGTTCGTACAGGGGGCGGCCGTCCTCGGCGACCTTGCGGATCTCGCGTGCGCGCTCCCAGACATCATTAGACATGGGAATATTCTATGAACAAATGGCGCATTAGGCCACATTGTGACAGAGCGGAGGAGTGGGTATGAGCTTACCGACCGTACTTCTGGCCGGAGCCCTGGATACCAAGAGTGAGGAATATCGACTCGCCTGTGACCTGGTCGCGGCGCGCGGACTACGGCCTCTGCTGGTGGACGTCAGCGTGCTGGGTGAGTCGACTGTCGCCGCCGACATCACGCCGGAGGCCGTCTGCGCGGCGGCCGGGGTGACGCTTCAGACCGTGCGTGCGGCCGCGGACCGCTCGACCAGCCTCGAGTTGATGTCGACCGGGCTGGCTCGGATCGTTGCTGATCTCCAGAGCCGGGGGGCGATCCAAGGTGTTCTCGCGATGGGGGGCTCCGGTGCCTTGACCGTCGCGGCGCCGGCGTTCCGGGCGCTGCCCCTCGGCGTACCGAAGGTCATCCTGACCACTATGGCCGCCAGCGATCTGTCGGCGGTGATCGGGCCGAGCGATCTGCTGGTGATGCCGGCTGTGGTCGATCTGGCCGGAGTGAATCGCGTCAATCGCTTCCAGATCGATCGCGCGGTGGCCACCGTGGCGGCCATGATCGGAGTGCCCGCTGATCTGGGCGGCGGAGCGCCTGCCGTCGGACTCACCATGCTCGGGGTCACCACGACCGGGGTGACGGGTGCGGCGCGAAGGCTTACCGACGCCGGCTGCGAGGCGCTCACTTTCCATGCGAACGGCGCCGGCGGCAGGGTTCTGGAGGCTCTTGCCGGCAGCGGCTGGCTGCGCGGCGTGCTGGACCTGACCACCGCTGAGATCGCGAGCGGTCTGCTCGGTGGAACCAATGATGCCGGGGCTGAGCGGTTGACCGTCGCCGGGGAGCAGGCGATCCCCCAGGTGGTCTCCGTGGGTGGCTGCGATCTGGTCATCTTCGGCGGGCCGGACGCCGTGCCCGCGCAGTACAGGGAGCGCACCTTGTACCAGCACGGGCCGACCGCGACCCTGATGCGGACCTCGATCGAGGAATGTGCCCTGATCGGTGCCGAGATCGCCCGCAGGCTGACAGCGGCCCGAGGGCCGGTGACGGTGCTGCTGCCGACCGCCGGGGTGTCTGCGCTGTCCGAGCAGGGCGGCCCGTTCGAGGATGCGGCGGCCGACGAGGCGCTGACCGCGAGTCTGCGCAGCGGTCTGCCGGCGAATGCCACCTGCGAGGTGGTCCCCGGTGCGCTGAACACGCAAGCCTTCGGCGAGCGGGCCGCGGAGCTCCTGATCGCCGCGCTCTGACCCTGGGCTCTCTGGGCCCTGTGCTGCACCGAATCCCTGTGCTGCTGTTGGCAGAATAATGTTTCCAGATCAATCCCTTTACAATATGTGCACCAAGTATTAGTGTGCGGTGTGCCGGGGAGAGCGGTGACTGCCCGGCGGCCGTGTCAGGCTGACGGCCGCCGATCAGATCTCCGGCGCGTCGTGGCGCAGCTCGAACGGCTCCGTGTTCACAGGTTGCGTGCCGTCACCGAGGGTGCTGGCGGACGTGGATCAGACATCTGGAGGGATCAACATGGCTGGCAGAGAACCGGTCCTCGATCGCCAACAACTGGTGCGTGGGTTCGAGGAGCGCAGAGCCCGCGGGATTCCACTGATCGGCGCCGGTGCGGGCACCGGGCTGTCCGCCAAGTGCGCGGAGGTGGCGGGCGTCGACTTCATCGTGATCTACAACGCCGGCCGCTTCCGGATGGCCGGCCGCGGCTCGATGGCGGGCATGATGCCGTACGGCAACGCCAACGACATCGTGGTCGAGATGGCGGCCGAGGTTCTTCCGGTGGTGAGCACCACCCCGGTGCTGGCCGGCGTGTGTGCCACCGATCCGTTCAAGAACATCCCCTTGTTCCTCGAGCAGCTGAAGCTGATGGGGTTCGCGGGAGTGCAGAACTTCCCGACCGTGGCCCTGCTCGACGGCGACACCCGGATCAACCTCGAAGAGACCGGTTACGGGTTCGACAAAGAGGTGGAGATGGTCGCCACCGCCCGCGAGCTCGGGCTGCTGACCGCCACCTATGTGCGGACCACCGACGAAGCCCGGCAGATGACCGCCGCCGGTGCGGATGTCGTCGTCGCTCACGTCGGACTGACCTCAACCGGCCTCCTCGGCGCCAAGACCGGTCTGAGCCTGGCCGCCGCCGCCGAACGGGTCCAGCAGATCCGCGATGCCTGTGCCGCCCAGCGGCCCGACGTCCTGGTCGTCTGCCACGGCGGTCCGATCGCGACCCCGGACGATGCCCAGCAGGTGCTGCAAGCGACCGAGGGGGTCGCAGGTTTCCTGGGGGCTTCGAGCATGGAACGGATCCCGGTGGAGGAAGCCATGGTGGACACGATGCGCCGCTTCAAGTCGATCAAGCTCGGCGAGCGGGATGCCGCCGTCGGCGAGTTCCGGACAGGAGAACAGTGATGCGGCGGTTGACCCAGCAGGAAATGATCGAGGACCCGACCCCGGTGCCCGAGCCCGAGCGGTTCACCGGCCCCGCTTTCAGCTGTGTGGTCCAGAGCGCGGCCGCGTCCAAGGCGACGAGCGCGCTGATCCGGTTGCCGGACGGCTCCCGTGGTCACTGGCACCGCCACTCCGAGGGACAGCTGGTCCATGTGGTCAGTGGTCGCGGTTACGTCGGCCGGCGGAACGCGGAGCCGTTGGCGATCGAGGAAGGCGACACGATCTGGATCGAGCCGGACGAGGAGCACTGGCACGGCTCGGCCGAAGGTGTGGAGCTGGCGCAGCTCGCGGTGTCTTTCGGCGCGATCACCTGGCTCGAACCGTCATGACGGCGGAGCTCTCGTCCAGGGTCGGGAAGGACGTGTGGTGGCGCGACTTCGCAGACCGCATCCGGACGGCCTTCAACGCCCCGCTGCCCGCGCCGGTCCGTCATGAGGCGCTCCGATCGCTGGTGAACGTGCTCGGCGTAGGGCTGGGTGCCAGCCGGTCCGAGGAGGTCGGGCGGCTGGTGCGGCTGGCTCTCACCCGACCTCCCGGTTCGGTGCCGGTGATCGGCCGGACGGAGCAGGTCGACGCCTACCAGGCAGCTCTGATCGCGGGATTCGCGGCGCACCTGGACGACTTTGACGACACCCATCTGGCAACGGTGATCCACCCGGGTGCCAGCTGCCTCGGAGCTGTGTGGGGCATGGCGGGACAGGCCGGCGGACAGGATCACGACATTCTCCGGGCGTTCGCGATCGGCTGTGAGGCTCAGCTGCGCCTGGGCATGGCGGTCACCCCTGGGCACTACCAGCGCGGCTGGCACATCACCGGTACCTGCGGGGTCGTCGGCGCTGCAGTAACCAGTGCGTTGCTGATGGATGCGTCGGTCGAGCAGGTGGCCGTCTCGATCCGTCTTGCCGCTGCGCAGACCCTCGGTCACCGGGAGGCGTTCGGCACCGAGCTGAAGCCACTGCACGCAGGCAAGGCTGCGGCGAACGGTCTCGTCGCCGCGTCGACGGCGAAGCGTTGGCTCGACGAGGACGGCGGGCTGTCCGCCGAGGGCGAGCGCAGCATGCTGCCGTTGCTGCGGACGCTGTCCGCCGACAATGATCCTGATCGGTTGCTGACCGGCTTCGGTGAGCACTGGGAACTGCTGTCCAACACCTACAAGCCGTATCCCTGCGGAATCGTCGCGCATCCAGGGATCGATGCGGCGATCGAGGCGTCCGGGCAGCACGAGGTCCGGCCGGACGAGATCGAGCGGATCGACTACGAGTGTCATCCCCTGGTGCTGGACCTGATGGGCAACCTGGACCCGGAGACAGGTCTGCAGGCCAGGTTCTCGGCCGTCCACGGGGTCGCGGTCGGACTGCTCGCCGGGACGGCCGGGTTGGCGCAGTTCGAGGACGAGTCGGCCCGCTCCGACGAGGTTCGGAGCCTTCGGCAACGAATTGTGCTGGTGCCGCGGTCGGACCTGAACCGCGATCAAGCGAACCTGCGCATTGTGCTGCGATCGGGCCGGGAGGTGGTTTCGGCCGTCCGGGCCGCGCGGGGAAGCTTGAGCCGCCCGCTGTCGGACGAGGAACTGGTCGCGAAGGTCGATCAGCTGGTGGCGCCACTGGGGTCGGTCAGCGGAATCGACCTTTGGAACCTGGTGGACAGCTTGGAACGTGGTTCGCGGTGGCGGGATCTCGTCGTCTCGGTAGCCGGTCAGACCCAGGGGAGTGAGGCTTGATGAGAGGTCCGACCTGGCAGCTCGCGGGATTCGCTCTGGCCGAGGTTCGGCTGCCGGAGGGCGTCGCGGCCGGGATCAGCAGGCTGCTCGACCAGGCGGCGGACGAGCTCGGTCCACCGCCCGTCCAGTGGGAGCCGGCGGCGTTGGACGGGACCGGGATCTGGCAGCGGTACTCGTCGGCAGACACCCAGGCCGAGGCGATGCTGATCGTGTCCGGAACCGCTCAGGCGGCCCGGGCGCTGGTCGACGACCGCGGCCTGGTGACGGCGGCGGCGGTAGGAGTGGAGACCGGTCTGCGGCTCCGTGCCGCGCTCGCGGAGCAGCTTGGCCGGGAGGGCTGGGACCCGGTGGGTGTCTCGGTCACCTGCGGCGTCGCGCTGGCTGTGAGCCGGTTGCTGGAGGCAACAATCGACAGTGCGGCCCGGGCCCTGAGCATCGCGTCCACGCAGGCCGCCGGCCAGCTGCACGAAGGCGGAACCAGAGTCGCCGGCTTCCAGTGGACGCGTGCCGTCGCGAACGGTATCGAGGCCGCTGAACTGGCGTTCGCCGGCTTCACCGCACCGGTGACCGGTATCGAGGGTTCGCGCGGGCTCGTCGCTCTGCAGGCACCTGGCGCGGACATCGCAACGATCTGTGCCGGACTCGGCCAGACCTGGCTGCTCGGCGAACTGGTCGCCTCATGACTGCGCCGACCCGGTCCCTCGCCGACCGGGTGCGGCCGGAATCGACCGCACTCGTGCTGATCGACATGTCCAACGACTTCGTCCATCCGGAGGGCAAGGCGGCTCGCCTCGGCGGCCGGGACCTGAGTGCCGCGTGGACCGCTGTACCGGCCATGCAGCGGTTGCATGCTGCGGCCCGAGCGGCCGGTGTCACGGTCGTGCATGTACAGCACACCACCATGCCTGGCGGCGCGAGCGACTCTGGTCCCTGGGTCGACGCACGTCAGCGCGCGACGTATTCGGCGCCGGACATCTGTCTGGACGGGACCTGGGGCCAGGAAATCATCCCCGAACTCCGGCCCGCCGACGGTGACCTCACCGTGAAGAAGCACCGGTACGGCGGATTCACCGGGACGAACCTCGAGCTCGTGCTGCGCAGTACCGGGACGACCAACGTCATCTGCTGCGGCGTCTCGACCAACGTCTGCGTCGAGACGACGGCCCGTGAAGCGTTCAGCCGGGAGTTCTTCGTCGTCATCCCCGCCGATGCCTGCGCGTCCTGGGACATGCGCCTGCACGAAGCCACGCTGGAGTCGGCCAGGCACCGCTATGCCGTCGTCACCACTACCGAGGAGATCCTGACCGCGTGGTCGGGAGTCCAGCCTTCCTGAACGATCGGAGATCGACCGATGATCGCAGAACTCAGGTACTACACCATCACTCCCGGCAAGGCCGAGGACCTGTTCGCGCAGTTCCGCGAGGTCAGCCTGCCGCTGTTCGAACGGCACGGGATCTCGGCGCACGGTCCCTGGCTGCGCACCCTGCAGAAGGGGGAGCAGCTCGTCTACATCGTCGAGTTCGAGGACGAGGGCGACAAGGAGCGGCGGTGGGCCGCCTTCCGCGACGATCCCGACTGGGTCGCGGTGCAGCAGGCCGGAGCCGGTCAGCCTCCACTGGTGGCCGGGATCGACACCGTGGCGCTCGAGCGCTGACCGCGGACAGGAGATCCGAATGGCCGTCTTCCATCTGGTGATGGCTCGAGCCAGGCCGGGCCGGGAGGTCCAGGTCACCGAAGTGCTTTCGTCCCTCGCGACCTTCGCGGAATCGCTGTCGGCGGTGCGGACGAGCTCCGGGCCCGACATCAGCGAGGAAGGGTTCCAGCAGGGGTACACGCACGCGCTGGTGATCGAGTTCGGCGACGAGACCGGGCGCGACGCCTATCTGAAGCACCCCGGCCACGAGGAGCTGGCGGGGGTGCTGATGGCCGAGACCGAGCACTGTCTCGTGCTCGCGATCGAAGCCGGCCAGGGGCTCGTGCCCGAACGGGTCGGCTGACGATGATAGCCACGGCCGCGGACGGCACCGAGCTTCATGTCGAGGTCACCGGGACCGGGCCGACGATTCTCTTCTTGCATGAGTTCGCCGGTGACCATCGCAGCTGGGAACCGCAGGTGCGGCACCTGTCTTCAAGATATCGCTGTGTCACCTATGCCGCGCGAGGCTACGAGCCGTCCGGGGTGCCGACCGATGCGGCCGCCTATTCGCAGCAGATCGCGGTGACGGACGCGCTTGCCGTTCTCGACACGGTCGGTGCGCAGTGGGCGCATCTCGTCGGGTTGTCGATGGGCGGCTTCTGCGCTCTGCACCTCGGGATTCGGTACCCCGAGCGCTGCGGGTCGCTGACCGTGGCCGGCGTCGGGTACGGCGCGGTTCCCGGGCAGGAGGCCGAGTTCCGGGCCGAGGCGGAGGCGGCGGCAGCCGGCTTCCGTGCCGACCCGCAGTCCGCCGCGCAGCGTTATGCGCACGGTCCCACTCGGGTCCAGTACCGCGAGAAGAACCCACGGGGCTGGCGGGAGTTCGCCGCCGTTCTGGCGGGCCACGACGGGGTCGGCTTGGCCAACACGCTGGCCGGGGTGCAGGCCCGACGGCCGTCCCTGACCGGCCTGACCGCAGAGCTGGCGGCAGTCGAGGTCCCGGTCCTGCTGGTGAGCGGCGACGAGGACGACGGTTGTCTGGAGGCGAACCTGATGCTGAAACGCACCATGCCTTCGGCTGCCTGGGCGGTTCTGCCGCGAACGGGGCACACCATCAACCTGGAGGAACCGGCCGAGTTCAACCGACTGGTCGACGACTTCCTGGACGAGATCGGCGTCGGCAGCTGGCGCGGCCGGCATCCAGACTCACTGGGGCGGGGGATCGTCGGCATGGTCGACTAGCGTCTAGCCATAACATTGCGCCAATGTGTTGAGAACATTCCCTTTACAATTGACTGTTGCAATCATAAGATGATCGCCACGACCCGGCACGTGCTCCGGTCGAGACGGTTGAGCGGAGGGTTGACGAGTGACAGAGACAGTCGGATTCATCGGACTCGGGGCGATGGGCCTGGGGATCGCGGCCAACCTGGTCAAAGGCGGTCACGAGGTGGTCGGGTTCGACACCTCGCCCGAGCGTCGAACTCTCGCGGCCGAACGCGGTATCGCGCTGGCGGCCGATGCGGGCGAGGTGATCGGGAAGGCGACGTCCACCGTGTTCAGCGCGGTGCGCACCACTCAGCAGACACTCGACCTGCTGCGCGGGCTGGAGCTCGACCGGCCGCTGACGATCGTGGTACTCAGCACGCTGGACCCGGGCAGCATGCGGAAGCTCGCCGACGAGCTCGCCGAGCACCAGGTGGTCGCGCTGGACGCGACGATGACCGGCGGGGCCTGGGGAGCGGACGCGGGCACCCTGGCCTTCATGGTGTCCTGCCCGGACGAGGTCTTCGCCCGGGTCCGGCCGATGCTCGAGCTCGCCGGCGAGCAGATCTTCCACGTCGGCGATCACGTCGGCACGGCGCAGGCGACGAAGCTGGCCGTACAGCTTGCCTGGGGCATCAACATGCTCGGCGCACTGGAGGCGCTGCGGTTCGCGCAGCGGTACGGGGTCTCGGAGGACCAGCTGATGACGATCCTGTCCCGAAGTGTCGGCGCCAGTTGGGCGTCGGAGAACTGGGAGCGGATCAAACCCTGGTGGCAGGTGCACGAACCCGGCGGCGATCTGGAGATCATCCTCAAGGACCTGCGGTCGGCCCTTCGTGATGCCGACGAGAACGAGGCCTTCATGCCGATGACCGCGATGACCTTCCAGCTGCTGCGCCATGTTTGGGACGGACCGGACAGCGCCGAGCAGCCGGGCCGGGCATGACCGAACGAAGACAGGAGCACACGATGACGACGATGCGAACTGCCGCCGAGTACCGCGAATCCGTGGCCGACGGGCGCCGGGTCTGGTACCAGGGCCGTGTGCTCGGAGACATCGCCGCCGAGCCGATCACCAAGGGTTTGGTCGACAGCTATGCACGCTGGTACGGCTGGCACAGCGATCCGGAGTGGAACGACACCTTGTGGGTGGACGGACCCGAAGGGCGGCAGCCACTGTCTTTCATCGCACCGAAGGATGTCGGCACGCTGCGCAAGCTGGCGGACTCGATTCGCCTGGTGGCGCAGCAAGACGCCGGCACCCTCAGCCACACTCCGGGCTACGGTGCACTGATCATGCTCGGGGTGTCCGACGTCCTCGCCAGCTACGGCGAGTCCGGTGCCGCGGCGACCGCGGAGAAGTACTACCGGTCGATGGCGGCCGGCGGGCGGTTTGTGACCGGCGTCTACGCACCCGCGCAGACCGACCGGTTCCGGCCACCCGAGGAGCGGCTGGCGGTTCAGGTCGTGGAGGAACGCGACGACGGCATCGTGGTCGACGGTGCGCTCGCGATCGGTACCAGCCTGGCCTACTCCGACGAGGTGTTCAGCGCACCGATCCCGTATCCGGGGATGCCGGTCAGCCAGGCGGTCTGGTTCGCTTTCCCGGTGAATGCACCCGGCGTCGAGATGGTGCTGCGGAAGCCGGCGAGCCTCGATCAGGACCCCTTTTCGTTCCCGCTCAGCAGCCGGTTCGACGAGCACGAGTCGGCCCTCATCCTGCGCAAGGTGTTCGTTCCCTGGGACCGGGTGTTCGCCCACCGCGCGCCTGAGACCTGTCTCTATCTGACCCGGGCGATGGGGTGGCTGCTGCTCAGCCACCTTGCCCGCATGCTGGCGCGGTACGAATTCTCGCTCGGCCTCGGCCTTGCGGTGACCAGTTCGCTGAAGACCAGCAAGATCCCTGGCGTGACCGAGGTGCTGACCGATCTCGCGATCCAGACGGAGACGCTGCGAACCGCGCTGTCCGCTTCGGTGGCAGACGCCTCACTGTCGCCGGCTGGCAACCTGCTGCCGGACCTGTCGCACCTCGCGGTCGGCACTCTGCACGGCTTGTCCGGTGAGGCCACGGTGGCGAAGACAGTGCGTACGCTCGCGGGCCAGGGCGTCATGATGGCCCCGACCCAGCAGGACCTCGCGGCAGGGGACCTGCAGCCCTACATCGAGAAGTTGTTCGGTGGCGGCGACCTGTCGGCCCTCGAGCGATCGGCTCTGTTCCACCTCATCACCGACCACACGGCGTCGGCGACGGAGGGCCGGGTGGCGGCCTTCAGCAGCCTCTCTACCGGCGGCGAGCTGCTCTGGCGGCGGCGCCTCCGCTGGGCGTTCAAGCAGTCCGGCCACGACATGGCCTGTGCCGACCTGGTGACGAAGGTACTAAGGGACAGCACCGGGGTGGACCTGGACCTCCGAGCGGACTTCGCGGCCGACGACCCACGGATCCCGGGCTATTGAGATGGAGCCTGGCAGCACTACGATCATGACTGTCCCTCCTGTCGATCGCCTCTCGTTCCGCCGGGTCTGCGGTGCATTTCCGACCGGCGTGACAGTGGTGACGTGCCGGGCCCCCACCGGGGAGCTGCACGGGATGACCGCCAACTCCTTCCTGTCGGTCTCGCTCGACCCGCTGCTGATGCTGGTGTCGATCGCCCAGCAGGCGACGATGTGCCAGGTGCTGGAGGCGTCGTCGTCGTTCGCCGTGAGCATCCTCGCGGAGGGGCAGGCCGACATCTCCAACCACTTCGCCGGGCGCCGTCCAGGGTTGCCCGGAACGCCGTTGGCGACGGTGGCGGCTGCGCCCGAGGCCCAGGTGGTGACGGGCGCCGCGGCTTGGATGGTGCTCGACAAGACCGCCATGATCGACGCCGGCGACCATCGGCTCTTCCTCGGTGCACCGACCGTCATCGAGGCCTCGCAGAGCGCGCCGCTGGTCTTCCATGGCGGCCGGTACCACGAACTGCGTGAAGGATTCGACGCGCATTTACTCGCATTTCTCTGAGGAGGACCCAGATGGACGAGCGTCGACTCCCGGCCGGCAGTCAGCAGTTCGTCGCGCTCGCGGTGAAGCTGGCAGTGGAGAACGTGGACCGCGGGCAGCGACCCTATGGTGCGGTCGTCGTCCGCGACGGCGAGGTGATCGGTGAGGGTGTCAACACCGTGCTGCGTGACGGTGATCCGACTGCTCATGCGGAGACCGAGGCGGTGCGCCAGGCTTGTCAGCGGACCGGCAGCAGAGATCTGAGCGAGGCCTACGTCGCCTCGTCCTGTAAGCCGTGCGAGATGTGCCAGGCGGTGACCCGGCTGGCCCGGATCGATCTGGTGCTGTACGCCGGACTGAGCGGTGGGGGCCCTGATCTCCCCGATCTCGCCGTCTTGTCAGCTCCTGATCCGTCGGCTCAGGAACCCTTCGCCCGCTTCGCTCTGCTGGAGCTTCCGATGCTGGACTGACGTCCTCGCTGGTGATCCCGACCGCGACATCCAAACTGTGCACGGCCGCCGTGTTGAACCCAGACAGCTCTTGCGCGAAGCCGTCGTCCTCAGGCTCCAGAACCGGCCCGGCCACCTAACCTGAAGCCGCTCGACCAAGCGACCCATCGGTGCCTGCCCAACTCTCGAGCTTCGTGTGCGGTCTTTCCCGCCCTGAGGGTAACGGCCCTTCTCGCTTTCGATCTCGTGGAAACGATCGCAGGCTTGCGTCTCCTCCTTCATTCTGTGATCACCACCAGAATGAAGGAGATCAGATCTCGATGACCGCCCGATCGGATCGAATTCAGTCGCCTTGCGGACGTCCCGGTCCTACGCCGGAGTCTGCGTACCAGTCTCGCCCTGCTCGTTGGTCTGGCCGTCGTGGCCGGGAGCCAGCAGCACGGCTTCACCGCCGTCGCGGCGTCCAAGCCGGATCCTGCGATGACCGACGCGGGTAGGCCGCGGACACAGCACGTCGCCTGGCCATCCTCGGCCACCGCCGAGATCGCCGTACCGCAGCCTGGTGACGGAACGAAGCTGAGCCGTTGGAACGCCGTACTGTCCGGCTATCCCGTCGAGGTCAAGCAGCGGGCTCCGGCGAACTGACCGCCGAGCCTCCGCGGACGGCTCGGCGGAGGCGACGCTTGAAACCGTGTTCACTCGAGCGACCACTGTTCACCGTACGCCCTGGGAGGGCTTTCGTGTTCGAGACACTCGGCCGGTTCACCTACCGGCGCCG
>NZ_BAAAOS010000060.1:0-48168 GCF_039530625.1 Kribbella sancticallisti
CGAGGTCATCCGGTCGGTATACGCCGACGTCATGGGGAAGCTGCCCGACGCCGCATGGGCGCCCGGCGCCACCATCGTCCGTGAGCTCGTCCCCGCCCCGCCGGAACCGCCGGAGCTGCCGGAGACGAAGTGGCGCGCCCCCAGGGGTGACGCGGCGAAGGGTTCCGGAGATGCGCTACAGATCTCCGCAGGCTGATGTCACGGCGACAACCTTTCGAACGCCGGCCGCATCAATCCTGGTAATCCTTACAGAACGGGGACAGGACATGAACATCCGTAGAGCAGGACCCCAGCGACGCCCGACGGTGAGGCTGTTCAGGGGTGCGTGATGACTACTTTCGACAGTCGTTCCGCTGACACTCCTCTTGAGGCAGGCGGCCGGCCGCTGTCCCGAAGCCGGCTCAAGGCGACGGCGTTGCTCGCCGGCGTCACGATCAGCGTCGTGACCACTTTGCTTGTCGCCGGTTGCGGTGGCCAAGTGGACGAGCAGTCCGCTGCTCCCAAGCCCAGCGCGAGCATCTCCAGTACAGGCAGACCGATGCCGACCGCGCCCAGTGCCGCCACGACGGCGACGGGCCCCGTGACCGGCCAAGAGCTCGGCTGGCTTCACGCGGTGGAGATGCTTCTCCCGAGAATGAACCAGACCTTCACTGACAGCCCATCCGACCTCACACCCTCCGCTCTTAGATCGCTGGCGAACAAGGTTCGCGGCTGCAGCCGCGAGGTGGCTCGGATCGGCCCGTCCAGTACTCGCATGCAGCCCGTCTACGCGCTCGTCAAACAGGGTTGCCAGGAGTACGACGTGGGGGCGACATGCTTTGCGGACGGCGCCCGCATGGGCACCCCTTCCAGCTCGGCGGCGCTGCGAAAACTTGAACAGAAGATCAACTGTGGCTTCGCGTCTTCCGGGAAGGGCGGTGCTCTCCTGACCGCTGCCCAGGAAAAGGCCGCCGAGGTCAAAGCCGAGATCGGGTGAGTCACCCGCACCAGGAGGCAGCTCGGCGGGGTGGAATCACCTGGCTGACACGCGTCACCTCGTGGTGGGTGCCTCGGGCAACTAGTTTGACGATCGGGATTTCGGGGCTATTCGTACGTGGGCGCGTTCGCCCTGTTTGCCGATCAGGCTGAGGAACTCGACGGGGCCGGAACTGGTGGCGCCGAACCAGTGCGGAGTGCGGGTGTCGAACTCCGCTGCCTCGCCGGGCTTGAGGATGAGGTCGTGCTCGCCGAGGACGAGGCGCAAGGTTCCGTCGAGGACATAGGCCCAGTCGTAGCCCTCGTGGGTGCGCAGATCGGGCTCGGTGTCGTCGTCACCGGCCGGAAGCACGAACTTGTAGGCCTGGATCCCTCCGGGCCTACGGGTCAGGGGCAGGATGACCGACCCGTCGTCGCACTTGATGGGCCGCAGGGCGATCCGGGGATTACCGGTGGGTGGAGCGTCGACCAGTTCGTCGAGGGTGACCCCGTGGGCACGGGCGAGCGGAAGCAACTGCTCCAGCGTGGGGCGCCGTAGGCCGGCCTCGAGCCTGGACAGAGTGCTGGTCGAGATGCCGGTCTCGGCCGCGAGGTCGACGAGGGTGACGTCGCGGCGTTGCCGGAGTTGCTTCAGCCTCGGTCCCACCGCGCTGAGGGTGCGATCCCACGAGTTGTCCATGGCCTCGATTTTCCATTCGGCAACGAAGTTTGCTCAACCGTTCCCAATCGTCGCACGATCGTCAAGGAGCCCACTGGGCTCCATTGCGACCACCCCAGCGCCGGAACTCACCGCTCCGGCGCCGGTCTCCCCTGCCTTCCCGAGAGGAAAAGATGACCACGAACCACCCCGCACCGGCGGGAGCGGCGGACCCGACCATCCACGATCCACGCCGACGTCGGGCGATCCTGATCGCGGTCTGCATCGCCCTGATGGCCGTCATCGCCTCGGTGTCCGGGCTCAACGTCGCCCAGCCCGAACTCGCCGTCGAGTTCGGCGCCTTCCTGTTCGTCTACGTCATCGCCCGCGGTCCCAGGAACACATCAGCGGGCTCGGTCCAGTCAGTTGATGCCGGCGGTGGGGTTGTCGGAGGTCAGCCAGGTGGCGAGGAGGCGAGCGCCCGCGCCAGTAGCGCCTAGGGAGTACTCGTACTCGTCGCGCGGGGACTCGGCGATGCTGGAGAGGTCCAGGTGGGCCCAGGGAAGGTTGCCGGTGAAGGGCTTCAGGAACAGGGCGGCGGTGATGGAGCCGGGACCCTTGGAGCTGTTGACGGAGTCGGCGATGGGAGTGGAGATCAGGTCGGTGTAGACATCCGGCAACGGCATCCGCCAGAGGCGTTCGCCTGAGGTTTCGCCGGCTGCCGTCAGTTGCGCGGAGAGGGCGTCGTCGGTGGCGAACAGGCCGCCGTACAGCATCGACCCCAGGGAGACCTTGATCGCGCCGGTGAGGGTGGCGATGTCGACAATCGCGTCGGGCTTCAGTTCGGACACGGCGTACGCGAGTCCGTCGGCGAGAACCAGGCGGCCCTCGGCGTCGGTGTTCTTGATCTCGGTGGTGCGGCCGCCGTAGTGCTTGACCACGTCGTCGGGGCGGTACGCCGTACCGGACGGCATGTTCTCGGCCGCGCAGATCAGGCCGGTCACCTTGACCTTGGCGCCGAGTTCGCGCAGTGCCGACATGGTCGCGATCACCGAACCGCCGCCGGTCATGTCGCGCTTCATCGACACCATGCTCTCGCGCGGCTTGAGCGACAGGCCGCCGGTGTCGTACGTGATGCCCTTGCCGACCAGGACGACGTACGGCGTGTCCTTGGTCGCGCCGTCGGGTGTGTAGTCCAGCCGGATGAATCGCGGCGGCCGGGTGGACCCCTTGCCGACCGCGAGGATTCCGCCGAAGCCGTCGGCGGCGAGTTGCTTCTCGTCCCAGACCGTGACGTCGAGCCCGCCCGGGCCGGCCACCTCGGTCGCGCGGGCGGCGAGCCAGGCCGGGTCCTTCTCGTTCGAGGGGGTGGTGGCGAGCTCGCGGGCCAGCCAGCCGGTCCGGCCGATCACCACACCACGTTCCAGTACTGCGTCGCGGTCGGCCTCGGTGCCGTCCGTCAGCACGATCCGCTCGACCAGCGGCTTGCCGGGATCGACCGTCTTGCGGGTGAAGGTGAAGGAGCCGAGCACGATGCCCTCGGCCAACCCCTGGAGCGCCTCGTCCTCGATGCCTTCGGCAACGACCGTGGTCAGCTCGTCCTTGCCGCGGCCGAACCGGGCGATCGCCGCCCCGGCGTGTCGCAGGTCCTTCGCCGACCCGTCGCCGGCGCCGGCCAGCAGCACCTCGGTCACGTCGCCGGTCAGCAGCGGGTACGCCGCTGTCGCGCCCGCCGCGGGACTGAACCCAGTGGCGACCTGTGCCTCGAGCAACCGGTCGAGGTCGACGCCGAGGCGTTCACCGGTCTCCTTGGCGGCGGTCGGCAATCCCGCCTCGCCGACCACGATCACCCAGGTACGCGACCCGTGGACCGGAAGGCCCGGCTGCCAGACGACGGAGGGCAGAGTCGGGAAGATGTTGCGGGCGCTGCTGCGGCGAGCCACCTGAGGGTCCTCACTGTTTGATCAAGTAGTTTCGGGTGCAACCGTAACGACCCCGGCCGGTGCCGGAAACGGCACCCACCGGGGTCGTGGACTAGTCACGGGTGCGCTGGAGCACCCCGGGAGATCGGATCAGCCGACAACGGCCTTGAGCGCGTTCCCCAGCTCGGTCGCCTCATCGGCGTTCAGCTCGACGACGAGCCGACCGCCGCCCTCGAGCGGAACCCGCATCACGATGCCCCGGCCCTCCTTGGTGACCTCGAGCGGACCATCGCCCGTCCGCGGCTTCATCGCCGCCATGCGCGCACCCCTTCCCTCATTGGATACTGCCCTCTTCGGTGTTGAGCGACGACACCGCCCGGACCGTCGCCGGCGACCGTGCGGTGATGCGCCGTCGGCGCGTATCGCAGTGTGTATCGCGACCCATTATCCCCGATCGCGGGCCAGAGCCGTGCACCATACGGCAGACTCAGGTCTCGTGCACGCCCGTTCAGCCCTCTTCGACCTGTACGGCGACCACCTCCGCGCCCGAGGTGGCCGCGCACCGGTGGCCGCCCTGGTCCGGCTCCTTGCCCCGCTGGGGGTGCATCCTCCGGCTGTTCGGACCGCCGTGTCGCGAATGGTTCGGCAGGGCTGGCTCGAGCCTGTCCGGATCGATGCACAGCCTGGTTACGAACTGACCGCCCGGGCGCGTCGCCGGCTCGACGACGCCGCCGCGCGGATCTATCGCACCGATCGGACCACCGGAGCTCCGGGCAACGGACGCGGCGACTGGGACCGGCACTGGCATCTCGGCATCCTCCGCGAGGTCCCGAACGCGCGCCGGCGCGAACAACTGGCGAGCCAACTCGCCTTCCTGGGCTGGGCTCCGCTGTCCGACGCGGCCTGGGTCGGGCTGCGCAACGACGCCGAGGTGGACCAGATCCTCGGCCTGGAAGGGATCGCCGCCGATCGGTTCCGGGCCCCCGTCGACGACGGCGCGGTGGAGTTCGCCCGCCGGGTCTGGCGACTGGACGAACTCGGCGCGTCGTACGACAACTGGCTGAACGAGGCGAAGTCCCTGGCCGAGAGCGCGGGCGACGACGTCAGCGACGAGCAGGCGTTCGCCGTACGGTCGGAACTGGTGCACGAGTGGCGCAAGTTCCTGTTCCTTGATCCGGGGCTGCCGGCCGAGTTGCTGCCGGACGACTGGGCCGGCACCCGGGCGGCCGCGTTCTTCGATTTTCACGCGACACGCCTGAGCCACGCGGCCGGGCGTTTCGTCGACAACTGCCTGACCGTTCACTGATCTGTTTCACCGATTGTTGGGAGCCTGCCACGATGAGTGACTCTGTCGTGTACGACGTGTCCGAAGGTGTCGCCACCATCACGCTGAACCGGCCGGAGGCGATGAACGCCCTCGACACGCCGACCAAGGTGGCGCTGCGGGACACGATCCAGGCAGCGGCCGAGGACGACGCCGTCCGGTGTGTGGTGCTGACCGGGACCGGCCGGGCTTTCTGCGTCGGCCAGGACCTGAAGGAACACATCGGCCTGCTGCAGGCCGGCGACATGGACGCCCTGTGGAACACGGTGCCCGACCACTTCGCCCCGATCGCGCTGGCCGTGGCCGAGATGCCGAAGCCGGTGATCGCCTCGCTGAACGGCGTGGCCGCGGGCGCCGGCGCGTCGATCGCCTTCGCCTGCGACTTCCGGATCGCGGCGGACACGGCGGGGTTCAACCTCGCCTTCACCGGGATCGCGTTGTCCTGCGACACGGGCGTCTCGTGGACGCTGCCCCGGCTGATCGGTCAGGCGAAGGCGCTGGAGTTGCTGTACTTCCCGCGCACGGTCCCGGCCGCGGAGGCGTTGACGCTCGGCCTGGCGACGAGCGTCGTACCGGCTGACGAGCTCGCGACGGCGACGGCCGAACTGGCCGGACGGCTGGCGAACGGGCCGACCGTCGTGTACGGCTCCGTCCGCCAATCCCTGGCGTACTCCGCCTCGCACACGCTGGCCGAGTCGCTGGAGTTCGAGGCCGGCAAGATGCACCTCACCGGCGACACCGAGGACCACCGCAACGCCGTCACCTCCTTCGTCGCCAAGGAGAAGCCCACCTTCCACGGCAAGTAGTCCCTCGGGCCGTCTCGGTGGGATGACAGCGACCAAGACCGCGGCCCGGAGTTGATGAGGCTCCGGGCCGCGGGATTGTCTGCGGTGGAATCAGCGGACGGTTTGGAAGCTGCTCAGGCCGGTGAAGCCGTTGGCCCAGAGCTGGTTGACCCGCCTGCGCTCGGTCGAGTTCGGGTAGGCGTTGGTGCAGGACGGGCCGGGGCCACCGCCGGACATCAGCTCGCTGCAGGGGCCGGAGTAGTGGTCCGGGAGACCGAGGACGTGGCCGGTCTCGTGGGCGGTGATCCGGGTCGGGTCATACACCTGGGCCTGGCGGTAGTCGAGGAAGATGTAGCCCCGTCCGTGGCCGTTGGTGGACGCGTACGAACCGCGCGGGTCGTTGCCCTCGGTGTAGTAGAAGTCGTAGCCGCTGGTGCTCTGGACCAGCCGGACGTTGGTCACCGAGGAGTTCCAGATCTGCGTGGAGCGGGAGATCTGGGTGGCGAAGGTCGGGGCGTTGACGCGGTACCGGACGGTGACCGCGGCGAGCTTGTTGCCGCTCTTGGCCTGCTTGGCCAGGGCGGACTTCATCACCGCGTCGTAGAACGCCTTGTTGGCGGCGGCGTCCTGTGGCGACCCGGCGTACGACGAGACGGTGGTCGACCGGACCGGCTCGGGTGCGGGGGCAGCGGTGGCGGCCGGGGCGCCGGCGAATGCGGTGACGGCCATTGCGGCGGCGGCCAGACCGGCGAGGGAAGACAGGATCTTACGTTGGGGCATGGGCGGGCCTCACTCCAGATCTGTGGCGGAGAGCGATCGGCGGACTACCGAACGCGTCTGACCAGGAAGTGATAGCAAGGATCGGGCTTTTCCGCAGTACGCCGGGAAATAACCGAGGGTATACCTGCGCGTACGCTGCGCTGACCCTCGCGGAACTAGCGGGCGATGCAGTCGGACAGGTGGTCGTTGACGATGCCGGTGGCCTGCATCAGGGCGTACGCGGTGGTGGGGCCGACGAAGACGAACCCCTTCTTCTTGAGGGCTTTCGACATCGCGATCGACTCCGGCGTGGTGGCGGGGACGTCGGCGTTCGTCTTCGGCGCCGGGCGGTCGGGCGGCTGGAAGGACCACAGCAGGGTGGTCAACTCGCCCTCGTCGAGTTCCAGCAGGGCGCGGGCGTTGGCGATGGTGGCGTTGATCTTCAACCGGTTGCGGACGATGCCGGGATCGGCCATCAGACGGTCGAAGTCGGCCTGGTCGTAGCCGGCCACCTTCTTCGGGTCGAAGTCGTCGAACGCCCGGCGGAAGTTCTCCCGCTTCCGCAGGATCGTGATCCACGACAGGCCGGACTGGAACCCCTCGAGCGTCATCCGCTCGTACAGGCCCTGGTCGTCGCGGATCTCCCGGCCCCACTCGTCGTCGTGGTACGCGATGTACTCCGGGGCCGAGGTCGCCCAACTGCAGCGCGGGCGGCCGTCCGGGCCGGGCACGGTCATCGGGCGACCGCCTTCGCGAGGCGGTTCAGCGAGATCCGCATCATCAGCTCGAAGCCGGGGCGGATCACCGGCCACGCGGCTCGGCCGAGCCGTCCCAGCGGGGGGATCACGTCTTCGAACCAGACGAACGTACTGCGGGGCGCGGCGTCGCCGGGCGAGGTGGTCGCGGGGTGGATGGCGAACGTGCCGGCACCGCGGACGATGGTGCCGAGGTGTTTCACCGTGCATTCGCGCGGCGGATCCCAGTGCGTGATGACCATGTCGTCAGTGAACCCGAGAGGACCGACACTTGTGCGCGCCGCGACGCCTCCGCCTACTCCGCGGCCCTCGTTGCCGGTCGCCCAGACGCGGGTGAACAGCATCCATTCGGACTGGCGGTTCCAGTCCATCGCGGCGTCCCAGGCGGATTGCGGGTCGAGGGGGAGGTCTACGGCGGCCTCGGCGTGGCAGCGCGGGGTGTCGTCGGAAGGCATCAGCTGGGCCGTTGCGGGACGTTCACGTCAGGTGCGGCGCTGTGGCGGCCTCTGTTGGGGGTGTCTTCTTCGTCCTGCTCGTTGGCTGGTGGTTGCTCTTCAGCCGTTGGCTGCGGGGGGTTCGTGTGGTCGGGGGGTGGTTCTTTGGCCTGGAACCAGGGTTGGGGGTCCGGGGCTTCGGAGGGGTCGTGGGTGTGGACCAGCTCTTGGAGGAGAGGCGGGAGCGGGACCTGGGCTGGCGGGTGCGGTTGGTCGTCGAGCACCGAGTGGGCTGCGGGGTCCTCGGGGGTTGGTTCTTCGAGGGACTCGGGCTGAGGCTGCTGCTCGGCGGGGTGCTCGATGGTGGCTGAGGGCTCTTCAAGCGCTTCGGGTGCGGGCTGCGGGTCGGCCGGCTGGTCGGCGGTTGGTGAGGGCTTTTCAAGAGCTTCGGACACGGGCTCGGGCGCAGGTTGCTGATCGGCCGGCGGCTCGGTGAGGGCTGAAGGCTTCTCAAGAGCTTCGGGGTCAGGCTGCGGCTCGGCGGGCTGGTCGGCCGGGGCCGGCTGCTCGGCCGAGGCTGGCTGGTCGGCTGGGGCCGGCTGGTCGGCTGGGGCCGGCTGGTCGGCCAGGGCGGGCTGCTCTGCTGTGTCGGGGAAGTCGCCGCCTACGAGGATGGGCTTGGTGTAGCCGGTGTCGTCGAGGTCGGGGGCGGAGTACTCCGCGCGGGCGGTGAAGCCCGCACCCTCGGGGCCGTGGATGATCGGGGAGACGGCTCGTTCGAGGTCCGCGATGCGGCGGTCGCGTTCGGCGACCTCGCGGGCGACCCGCTCCAGCAGCGTGTCGACCTCGTCCATCCGGTAGCCGCGGACGCCGACGCCGAACCTCGCGGTCTCGATGTCGTCGGAGGTGAGCGCTTGCCGGGCCGGCACGCTCAGGTCCGGCCGGTCGTCGTACGCCGGGGCCATGGCACCCCACCGTCCCGAGGCCACGACGGCAACAGCTCCGATCAGGAGCACGACAATCAGCCCGAAGAACCACATCACGGGTCCGATCGTGCCATGTCGACGGACCTCACCGCACAACCGCCGGTGTCATGACCCCGATCCGCCGCCCGGATCCAGCTCGTCCGAACCCGGGTCGGCTCCCGCCCGAACCCGCAATCAGCTCCCGTCCGAACCGAGCCGGTGCGCCTCGCGCCGCTCCCGGGCCGCGGGGCTGTCGGCTTCGGCCACATCCTGCGCCGCCGCCGCCGCGGCTTCCTCGGCCGCCGCGTCGGCCAGTTCGCCGGCCTTGACGATGTAGCTGACCGCCTCGTCCACGTCGTCGGTGACGGTGAACATCTCCAGGTCGGCCGCGGAGATCTTGCCGTCGGCAAGCATCGTGTCGCGCAGCCAGTCCGCCAGCCCGCTCCAGTACGACGTACCGAACAGCACCACCGGGAACGAGGTGACCTTGCGGGTCTGGGCCAGGGTGAGCGCCTCGAACAGCTCGTCCAGGGTGCCGAAACCGCCGGGCATCACCACGAAGCCCTGCGCGTACTTCACGAACATCGTCTTGCGGGTGAAGAAGTAGCGGAAGTTCATCCCGATGTCGACCCACTCGTTCAGGCCGTTCTCGAAGGGCAGTTCGATGCCGAGCCCGACGGACACGCCGCCGGACTCCGAGGCGCCCTTGTTCGCCGCCTCCATCACGCCGGGCCCGCCGCCGGTGATCACCGCGTACCCCGCGCCGACCAGCTTGCGGCCGAGCTCCTCCGCGGCGACGTACATCGGGTCCTCCGGCTTGGTCCGGGCCGAGCCGAACACGCTGATGGCCGGACCGAGCTCGGCGAGCATGCCGAACCCCTCGATGAACTCCGACTGGATCCGCAGTACCCGCCACGGGTCGGTGTGCACCCAGTCCGACGGGCCACGGCTGTCCAGCAGCCGCTGCTCCGAGGTCGACTGCTGCACCTGGTGGCGCCGCATCACCACGGGCCCACGCTGCTTCGAGCCGAGCGGACGGTCGGGGTGGATCGATGGTTCTGCCATGCACCCAGGTTAGTGCGGCGCCGAAGTACCGGCCTGTCGAAACCCTAGTCCGTCAACCAAGTCCTCAACCGTTGTTCACATTGCTCGATCTCCGCCTCGGGGACGTACTCCTCCTGCTTGTGCGCGAGCAGCGGGTCGCCCGGGCCGTAGTTCACCGCCGGGACACCCAGCAGAGTGAAACGGGCCACGTCCGTCCAGCCGAACTTCGGCTTCGGCTCGCCGCCGACGACCTGCAGGAACGCCGCCGCGGCCGGCCGGTCGAGTCCCGGCAGGCCGCCGGGCGCGGTGTCGCTCACCGCGACCTCGAATCCCTCGAAGACCTCCCGGACGTGCGCCTCCGCCTCGGCCTCCGAGCGGTCCGGCGCGAACCGGTAGTTGATCGTCACCGTGCACAGATCCGGTACGACGTTGCCCGCCACCCCGCCGCTGATCCCGACCGCGTTCAGCCCCTCGCGGTACTCCAACCCGTCGATCGGCACCCGGCGCGGCTCGTACGCCGCCAGCCGGGCGAGGATCTCCCCCGCGGCGTGGATCGCGTTCTTCCCCATCCAGGAGCGCGCCGAGTGGGCACGCTCCCCACGGGTCGTCACCTCGACCCGCATCGTGCCCTGGCAGCCGGCCTCGACCACGGCGTTGGACGGCTCCATCACCACGGCGAACACGCCCTGCAGCAGTTCGGGGTGCGTCCGGGTCAGCTTGAACAGCCCGTTCCGCTCGGCCTCGACCTCTTCGCAGTCGTAGAAGACGAAGGTGAGGTCGCGGTTCGGCTCGGTCAGCGTGGCGGCGAGCCGGAGCCCGACCGCGACGCCGCCCTTCATGTCGCAGGCGCCGAGCCCGTGGATCAGCCCGTCCGCGCGCCGCGACGGCAGGTTCCCGTTCAGCGGGACGGTGTCCAGGTGCCCGGCGATCACGATCCGCTCGTCCCGGCCGAGGTCGGTCCGGGCGACCACCGTGTTGCCGTGCCGGGTGACGGTCAGGTGCGCGTACGCCGACAGCGCCGCCTCGACCGCGTCGGCCAGTTCCTGCTCGGTCCCGCTGACCGACGAGATGTCGACCAGGGACGCGCACAGGTCCGGTCCGGGCTGGGTCAGATCAAGCTTCGCCATCAGCATCCTCAGAGGCGTCCGCCTCGGTCTCGGGGGGAAGGAACACGCAGAACTCGTTGCCCTCGGGATCCGCGCAGACATGCCAGCCGATCTCGTCGTCCTTGGGCCGCAGCAGTGTCGCACCCGCGTCGAGCACCGGCTGCAACTCGTCGGCCGTAACGTCCCAGTGGATCCGGTTTTTCACCGTCTTCGGCTCCGGCACCGGCACGAACACCCAGTACGGGAACGGCAGCCCCGGCACGTTCTCGAGCCAGTACCACGGATTCTTTGGGTCGTGCGCGACGTCGCCGCCGATCACCCCGGCCCACCAGCGCGCCTGCGCCTCCGGATCGGCCGCGTCGACCACCAGTTCCATCAGCCGGTACTCCGGAACCTTCTCGCGCACGAAGCCGCAGACCTCGCCGCCCTCCGGATCACCGAGCACCGCCCAGTGCTGCTCCTCGGTGATCGGCCGCCGCACGACGGCCCCGAGCTTGACCAAGTCCTCGATCGCGCTGGTGTGCACGTCCAGGTGGACCCGCTGCTTCACCGTCCGCGGCTCGGGCACCTTGTTGATCCAGATGGTCTTCTCCGGCCGGTCCCCGACCAGCACCTCCGGGTTGTCCGCCGGCGAGGTCAGACCGAGCGCCTTGCCCCAGAATGACGTCATCGCGCTGGACCAGGTGACATCGATGCAGAGGTCCTTGAACCGCGCCACAGTCATATCGTCAGGCTAACGGCCCGCCGCCCTTTGAGGGGTTAACCCCCGAGACGGTGGGTTGTCCCCCTAGATTCCTGCGGGGCGACCCTGTCTTTGAGGGGTTAACCCCTCAGAGGCCGCAAAGGGCTCAGGGGGCGATGGGATGCGGTCAGGCGGTGATGTGCTTGCGCTGGTAGTAGCGGTTGACTCGTTCGCGGTTGCCGCAGGACGGGGAGCACCAGGTCTGGCGGGGGTCGTCCTGGAGGAAGTACTTGACGCAGCGGGCGGCCGGGCAGGCCCGAAGGCGTTGGCGGTCGGGGCCGGTGAGGAAGTCGATGCCGGAGCGGCCGATGGCGCCCAGCAGGAGGGCGAGTGGTTCCGACGAACGACCGGACCACCGGGTGACGGGTTCGCCGGTCTGCGGCCAGTCCAGGTGGGTGGTGCCGAGTTCGTCGGCCGCCTCGTTCAGCAGGCGCAGCGCGGTCGAGGGCTCGAGCAGGGTGTTCGCATCGGCCTTGCTCGGCGGCGCCGGACTCACCGCACGCGCGAAGAGCGATCGAACCGCCCGGCGCAACTCCCGCAGAGGCTCCCCAGCCTCTCCAGCGCCGAAGATCAGCGACGGGTCGAACGGTCGACCCAGCAGGTCAGCGACCAAGGGACTGTTGCGGCGAAGCCACTCCTCGACCCCGGCCGACGACTCGAGCCCGTCCGCGACGCCGCCCTGTCCGTCATGCCGCACGGTCGCCGCGAGTTCGAAGGCCAGCACACTCATACGGCACATTCTAATGGGAAACCGGCTTGCTGCCATATGACGTGGCGTCTAGGGTCGGAATCGTGAAACCTGAAGTGATCGCGGCGGCCGGCCGCCTGGACGGAGTACTGGCGGAGCTCGACGACACCGCGGCGCGGGCGCCGTCGGGGCTGCCGGGGTGGTCGCGCGGCCATGTCGTCACCCACCTCGCCAACTTCAGCGAGGCGATGACGCGGCAGGTCGACGAGGCTCTCGCGGGCCGCCTGGTCGAGATGTACGACGGCGGCCGCCCGGCGCGTGACGCCGCGATCGAAGCAGGCGCGGGAAGGCCGGCCGAGGAGCTGAGGCAGCACGTCAGCCGGGCCACCACGGGACTGATCGCGGCCTGGGAGCGGGTGGACGACTGGACCCGCCCGGTCCGGCACCGCGACAGCACCCTCGGCGCCACCGTCTACGCCGGCTGGCGCGAACTCGAGGTCCACACCGTCGATCTCGCGATGGCGCCGACCAGCGACGAGTGGTCGGAAGAGTTCTGCCTGCACCTGCTCGACTTCCTCCGCCCGCGCACGCCCGACGGCCTCCACCTGATCCTCGACACCGGTGAGAACCGGTGGGAGAACGGCAGTGGCGAGCCGCGCGTCCTGAGCGGCAGGCTGACCGATCTGACCGCCTGGATGGCCGGGCGCCAGCCCCGGGAGCCTCTCACTGGAGACCTCCCCGAGCTGGCACCCTGGCCCTGATCCGCAGCCGGCTTCTAATCAGCTGACGGTGAAGTCGTCCACCTGGATGAACGTGTCCACACCTGGTGCGGTGAAGCCGGCATAGACCGTGACCTCGTGGACTCCCGCCGGGATCGTGACGGGGACCTCGTGGTGCACGTAGCCGGTCGACGCACCGAAGGTCTTCTCCCCCAGCACCTGGCTGCCGTCCGCGCCGAGCCGTACGCCGAACCGGCCGCCGCCTGCCGGCAGATTGGCCGACGCGTTGATCCACGACCCGAACGTGTACTGCGCTCCCGGCGTCACCGGCACCTTCTGGGTCAACGCGCTCCAGCCGGTTCCCGACGTACGGATCCAGCCGTTGTTCGCACCGGAGTGGGCGAAGCCGAGACCCCGGTCGACGCCGTTGAACGCGCCGCCCTCGAAGCTCCAGGCCGCCTTGCCGCCACCTGTTCCCTCGAAACCACCGTCAGCCAACTGAGCGGCGTACCGGACGGCCACCTCGGAGACCGTGCTGAAGCTCCGGGTGCCACCCGGCAGGCCGATCACCCGGACGCCGTCGGTCTCCACCGGCCGGAACGTCAACGTGTACGTCGTATGCGCGCCTGCCGAGGCGTCGCCGGGATAGGCGGGCGACACGGTCTGCGCGCCGACCTCGACCCAGGCGCCGTTCTGCTTCACCTGGACCCGCGGGCGCCCGGTGAAGAAGCCACCCTGGGCGGAGACGGCACCTGAGCTGAAGTCGACCCGGTTCACCTTGTGCTTGGCCGGCCAGGTGTAACCCCACCAGGACGCGCCCTTCACCTCGTCGTCGAAGTCGCTCTCGCTACCGGTCGTCGCGCCGTCGTTGAGCGTCGCCAGGCTGCCGGACTGCGAGGACTTCGAGATCGCCACGGCGCCGGTCGACGGCGCCGCCAGGTTCGCGTTCGACGGGAGGTCGGTCGCGGGGGCGCTCGAAGAAGGCGTGAGCACCATCTTGCGGAGGTTGAAGTTGTAGACCGAGGTGCCGATGCCACCGCCACCGCACGGGCAGACGTTGGCCTGCAGATACATCGTCTTCCCGTCCGGCTGGACGAACTTGGACGGAATGGTCACCCCGTAACCGCCGTACTTCGAGGTCGACCACGGGTAGCCGCTGAAGTCCTTGCTCAGGAAGTGCTTCCACGGGCCCCACGGCGTCGGCGACTCGTAGAACTCGAACGTGTACTCCGTCCACGACGTGTAGACGTAGCGCTTCTGCTGGGGCAGATAGGTGACACCACCCTGCGAGATCACGCTAAGGTTGCTCGCGTTCGTCCCGTAGGTCTGGGCGTAGAGGCGGCGCTGGTCGGTAAGTACCGGTCGCCGGTCCGCCACCTTGCCGGACCACTCGGGCCGGCCGCGGTCGTTGCTCCCAGCAAAGAACTCCCAGGCGCCGCGGTCCTGCACCTTGGCCTTGGGAACGCGCGCCATGAACACGTCCTGCGGATCGGCGACGGTGTCGTCGAAGGAGTCCCGCCAGTTCCCGTCCAGCCCGTAGGCGTAGACGTAGCCGTCGGGGGCGGCCGCGCCGCCCTTGCCGTGGTCGGCGAACCAGATCGTGGTGAAGACGTGGTCGGCGAACATCGGCTTGCGCTTGTCCCAGCTCCAGGTCCGGCCGTGGTCGGTGGACTTGAGGATGGTCGCCGCCGGGACGTCGTTGAAGTCGAGGGCGAGATCCTGGACCGCCAGGTACATGGTGTCGCCGACGCAGACCATGCCGGTCGGCTTGCGGTTGTACCCGGTGCCGCTCCAGATCGAGCCCACCTGGTCGCCGCGGGCGATCGTCGTACCGGACAGGCTGCCGGGGTCGCCCTTGATCTCGTTGACGGCGATGTCCGCGAACTCCTGGTCCAGGCTGAAGCCCTTGCCGTCACCGTTGGCGGCGTACAGGTTGCCGTTGCCGGCCCAGCAGGACGGCCAGAGGTCACCGTCACTCCGGCTCGGCGTTCCCTTGGTCTCGACGGTGGTGGTGCCGACGTAGGTGCTGGGCCCGTCGACGGCCACAGCACCTCCCCCGGCGGATGATTGGGTCAGGACGGCGGCCGATCCGAAGACGAGCGGCAGCACGGCCAGCAAAGCTTTACGCTTCACGGAGGACTCCTAGAGTCGGGCGGAGACCGGCAGCAGGGTCAGCGGCTTGCCGGGGAGGGTTTGGTACCAGTAGGCGACCGAGGACCAGTCGTCGTTGCGCTTGTTCGCGTGACCGTGTTCGAGCGTCACCTTGATCGAGGACCGGAAGGTGATCGGGTCCTCGATGTGGAACCGATACAGCGAGATCTCCCCGCTCCAGTTGGGCCCGCCGGGCAGCGTGATCCCGTGGTACGGCGAGGAGTAGCTCTCGCCAGTGCCCTGCGTCGGGTGTCGTTTGAGTGATTGCGGTGTCCAGGTGCGTGCATCGCGGTGGCGGAGGGAAGGCCTCGATGTGGTTCATCGTGGCCTTCCCTCCGCTGCCGCGAGGTGCGTGCCTGGGCGCCGCAAGCGCCGAACGACACCCGACGCAGGGCACTTAGGCACCAGGCGGTGTTGAAGTAGTCCTCGGTGCCGGTGCCGTGCAGCGACGGCGGGAACGGCTCGCCGTCGATGAAGATCATGTCGTCGCCCTCGCCGTACCAGTTCCACTCCGCCGAGTCGCGCAGGTTCCGCACGTTCAGCACACAGCCGACGTAGTGACCCTTGCCTTCGGCATCCAGTACGACGTAGTTGCCCGCGCCGTCGAGGTTCGTCCCCTCGACCTGGTACTCCCGCAGGCTCTGCTCGCCCTGGCCGATTCCATCGGTCGGGTTCTCCCGGTGCCAGGACGCGTGGAAGTAGCCGAGATCCTCCTGTACTCCGTCGAACAGCTCGTAGTCGACGTAGTAGTAGAAGAAGACGGGCACCTCCGACAGCTCGGAGATCAGCTCGATCTTCGCCCGCGACGCGAACGGCATGTGGAACCAGCTGTTGAACCCCTTGCCGTCCTGCGGGCTCATCTGCAGCGGCGCACTGCTGAAGTTGACGGTCTTGCCGAAGCCGACCCCGAAGAAGTCCCCCAGCGGCACCAGCACACTCGGTCCGGGCTGGTCCTCCCAGGTGATCTTGAGGACCAGTTTCCGCAGGTAGTCCCCCTCGGCCTCGTCCGGTCCCCACGCGGTGTCCCGCGCGACCGTGCACCAGATGTGGTTGATCGATCCGGGCCCGTCGAGATCCGCCAGTACGGCGGTCTCCCCCGGCTGGATCGTCAGGCGGTCGTCGTTCCCGCCGGAGCGGTCCCAGCTGGACGCGCGGCGCCGCCGGGAGTTCCTCAGCCGGGGGAGATCGCGCAGACTGCTGCCGTAGTCGCCGTACATGCCAGCCTTTCGGTTACTTGAGACCGGTGGTCTTCATCGCGTCGACCAGGCGCTTCTGGCCGGCGACGAACACCACGACGGTCGGGATCGCCGCGATCACCGCGGCCGCGAGAATGAGGTTCCAGGCCGAGGCGTACTGCCCCTGCATGCCCGAGATGCCGAGCTGGATCACCCGGAGATCGGGGTTGCGGGTGATGGTCAGCGGCCAGAGGAACGCGTTCCAGTTGGCCAGGAAGAACAGCACCGACAGCGACGCGAGCACCGGCCGGCTCAGCGGCAGGATGACGCTCCAGTAGCGCCGCCAGTAGCCGCAGCCGTCCAGGTCGGCGGCCTCTTCCAGCTCGCGCGGAATGTTCAGGTAGTACTGCCGCAGCAGGAAGATGCCGAAGGCATGGAAGATGCTCGGCACGATCAGGCCGGCATAGCTGTCGAGCAGGCCGAGCTGCTTGGCGACCAGGAACAGCGGCACCAGGATCACCGGCAGCGAGACGAGCAGGGTCGACATGATGCCGGAGAAGATGATCCCGCGGCCGGGGAACCGCAGCCGGGCCAGCGCGTACGCCGCCATCGAGTGGAAGAACAACGCCACCACCGTGACCACCACGGAGACGATCGCGCTGTTCAGCAGGAAGGTCGGCAACGGGATCTTCAGCAGCACGTACCGCAGGTTGTCGAGCGTCCAGGTCGACGGCCAGCCGAACGAGAACACGTCCTCGGCCGGCTTCAGCGCGCTGATCAGGATCCACAACAGCGGTGCCACCGCCACGATCGCCAGCACGTGCGCGAGGATCGGGAAGAATCTAGTCCTCATCGAAGCGACCTCCTCGCGTGAAGGCGAACATCAGGCCGGTGCAGAGGATGAGGATCGCGACGACCACGGTGGTCAGCGCGGCCGCGTAGCCCATGTTGTTGAAGGTGAAGGCCTGCTCGTAGATGTAGAGCACGACCGTGCTGGTCGCCCGGGCCGGACCGCCCTTGGTGAGCACGTAGACCAGGTCGAACGCCTGCAAGCCGGTCACCGCGCCGATGGTCGAGTTCACCACGACGAAGAAGCTGGTCGGCCGCAGCAACGGCCAGATCACGTACCGGAACCGCTGCCACGCGCTGGCTCCGTCGATCTCGGCCGCGTCCTCGAGCTCCTTCGGGACATCCTTCAGCCCGGCCAGGAAGACCAGCATCTGGTAGCCCATCAGGAACCACACGCTGATCACCACATAGGTGCCCAGCGCAAGCGACGGCGTACCGAGAAACGACACGTCGCCGAGGCCGAGCGGGGCCAGCAGGTTCGAGATCGCGCCGCGCTTGTCGACCAGCAGGAACTGCCAGATCAGGCCGACCACGACCAGGCTGACCACGTTCGGCAGGAAGAACGCGGACCGGACCCAGCCGATCCCCTTGAAGTGGTTCCGGACCAGCATCGCCAGCGCGAAGCTCACCACGAACGCGATCGGCACGAAGGTCACCACGTAGATGCCGGTGATCCGCAGCGACGCCCAGAGCTGGTCGTCGGAGCCCATCAGCCTGTAGTTGGCCAGCCCGACGTACTGGTAGTTGCCGAAGCCGTCGACCTTGAAGAACGCGACGCCGAAGGCGAGCACCATCGGCAGCGCGACGAAGATCAGCAGGCCGATGACGTCCGGCGCGAGGAAGGCGTACGCCGCCATCGCCTCGCGCCGCTTCTTCGTCATCGGCGCCTTCTCACGACCCGCCCGGGCCTTCACCAGTCGAGGCTCGGACGGTGGTGCGCTGGTGGTCGCCGTCATGTGATGGGCGCACCCTGGTAGGTCTTCAGGAAGGTGTCGATCTTCTGCGCCGCGTCAGCCGCCGCCTTGCCGGGATCGGCGCCGTTCAGCTGGCAGGCCTGGATCGCGTCCGCGATCGGCTGGTACACCTCCGGTGGGAACCGCGGCTCCGGCTGCCCGGTCGGCGCGATCTCGCTGACGAACTTCTTCAGCACGCCCTCGCCGAAGGCACCCTTGGCGTCCGCGGCGGCCTGGACCGACTTGCGCGGCGGCACGTTGGTCTTCACCACCGTGTTCCACTGCCGCTGCCGCTCGACGCCCTCGGCGTCGGTCGACCCGAGCGCCCAACTGATGAACTTGGCCGCGGCCTCGGGGTTCTTGCCCTTCGAGTTCGCCACGAAGGCCCAGCCGCCGAGGTCGGTGGCCGGCTTGCCGCCGTCGGGGGTGGGGTGCGGAATGATCCCGTACTTGAAGTTCTTGGCCTTGGTCCGCATGTCCGCGACGGCCCAGATCCCGCTCTGCTGCATGGCGACGGCTCCCGAGCCCAGGTTCGACACGACGTCACCGCCGCCGTCGCCGAGGGCCTTGCGCGGCGCCACCTTGTTCTTGATCGTGTCCTGCCAGAACTTCAGCGCCTGCACGGCGGCCGGCGAGTCGAAGGCGACCTTGCCGTCCTTGATCGGGGTGCCGTCGCCCTGCCAGAGGAACGGGTACCAGGTGAAGTTCTGGTAGTAGCCGGGCAGCGTCTCGAACATCACGCCGTTGCGCTTGTCCCCGGTCAGCTTCTGGGCGACGGCCAGGGTCTGGTCCCAGGTCTTCGGCAGGTCCGCCTCGGACAGGCCGGCCTTCTCGAACGCGGCCTCGCTGTAGTACATCGCGAGCGGCTCGATCTCCATCGGCAGGCCGTAGATCTTGCCGTCGACCGACCGCGCCTCCAGCAGACCGGGCAGGTAGTCCGCCTTGGACTCGGCGGGCAGCGCCGACGACAGGTCCTGGAGTACGCCGCCGTTGTAGTAGCGGAGGAAGTCGCCAGGGCTGATCAGGAAGATGTCCGGGCCCTGCCCCGACTGGAACGCCGTCTGCAGCGTGGTGCCGCTGAGGTAGTCCTTGCCGGGGATGTAGCGCAGCTTGACCTTGACGTCGTTGTTCGCGTTCCACTGCTCCGCGAGGGTGACGAACCACTTGCTCTGCGGGCCGTTGTCGTCGGCGGGGCCGTAGAAGTTCCAGAACGACATCTCCTTGCCGCCGCCGCCACCGGCGTCGTCGCCACCGCACGCGGTCAGCAGAGGTCCACCGACGGCCGACGCGGCCAGTGCGCCGAGACCGCCACGCAGCACGGACCGCCGGCTGATCGGCCTGACCGGCAGCGTCGGTTTTCCGGGGGAGTTTGCGGACATCAGATGCTCCAGGGGGTTGTCCGGCCCAGATGGGCAATCGATTTCTCGCAATCTACGAGTGTCGCCGGAAGTGGTCAAGAGTTACCGCCGGATGACTTCGATCAGATATCGGTTTCCTTCTTGTTTTGAACAGGATGCAGACGTTGACACCACCTCGCCTCGCTGCCTACTCTTCGGAAATCGATTTCTGACTTCAGACCGGAAAGCGGGTCGAGGATGCCAGTTGTGCCGAACCGTGCGGACGCCCACCGCGCGGCCGACGAGCTGCCGCGGGACCTGGTGACGCGGGGCCTGGCCGCGGCCCGGAGCGCGATCGAGACCGAGGCCGCCGCCGTCTCCGCGCTGGCGGACCGGCTCGACGGCGTCTTCCTCGACGTCCTCACCGCCGTCGCTGCCTGCGAGGGACACCTGGTCGTCACCGGGCTCGGCAAGTCCGGTCTGGTCGGCCGCAAGATCGCGGCGACGCTTGCCAGCACGGGCACGCCCGCGACGTTCATCCACTCCGGCGACGCGCTGCACGGCGATTCGGGGGCGGTCACCTCCCGCGATCTCGTGCTCGCCCTGTCCGCCTCGGGCGAGACCGCCGAGGTGTGCGCCTTCGCCCGGATGCTGCGCGACCGGGAGATCCCGGTGATCGCGATGACCGGCGCCGAGGAGTCCACCCTGGCCGGGCTCGCGACGTACACGCTCGACACGATGGTGCTGCGCGAGGCCGATCCGCTGAACCTCGCCCCGACCGCGTCCACCACCGCCGCCCTGGTGATGGGCGACGCGCTCGCCTGTGCGCTCGTAGTACTGCGGGAGTTCACTCACCACGACTTCGCCCGGTTCCATCCGTCCGGGGAACTCGGCCGCAAACTGCTCGGCCGCGGGGAGGATGCATGAACCGCCGGTACGACGTGTGCGTGCTGGGGTCGTTCATGAAGGACCTGGTGGCGAGCGCGGAACGCCGGCCGCTGCCCGGGGAGACCTTGCACGGCACCGGCTTCGCGGAGTTCCTCGGCGGCAAGGGTGTGAACCAGGCCATCGCGGCGGCGCGGATGGGAGCCCGTACTGCGATCGTCGGCACCATCGGCGAGGACCGGTACGGCGAGGAGTTCCTCGAACTGCTGAAGACCGACGGGGTCGACACCGACTGGGTGGTCCGGCATCCCGAACTCGGCACCGGCGTGGGCCTTCCGCTGGTGCTTCCCGACGGCAGCAACTCGATCATCATCGTGTCCCGGGCGAACTCGGCGATCACCGCCACCGATGTCGAGGACGCCGCCGAGGTGCTGACGTCGAGCGCGGTACTCAGCGTGCAACTGGAACTCCCGGTCGAGGCGAGCAGAGCTGCCCTCCGGCTCGCCTCGGCCGCGGGGGTGACGACGATCCTCACCCCGGCACCGGTGGGACCGGTCGATCCGTCCCTCGGCGCGTACGTCGACATCCTGGTCCCGAACGAGGTGGAGGCCGCGGCGCTGACCGGCCTCGACTGCGACGACGAGTCGCAACTCCCGAAGATCGCCCGCAAGCTCGCCGACGAATGGGACCTCCGCGGCTGCGTCATCACCCTCGGCGGCCGCGGCGTCTTCGTCCTGGACCGCTCAGGCACCTCGAACTCCAACGGGGGCGAGGAGATCCGCATTCCGGGCCACACCGTGGCCACCGTCGACACCGTTGGTGCCGGCGACGCATTCTGCGGCTCACTCGCGGCATCTCTGGCCAGCGGCGCGGCGCTGGCGGACGCAGTACGGCTGGCGAATGCGGCGGGTGCACTCTCTACAACGGTGAACGGCGCCGCCGCCTCAGCCCCCGACCGCGCCGCGGCTCAAGCGTTGCTCGACGCGGACCCAGTTGACGAGTCACCTTTCCCCGTCGGACCTGCGCCCGCATGAGACCCTAGTGCCGTCCAGACGGCAAGTAGGCCTCAAGCGGGGAGCGAGCATGACGACGATCTACGACGTCGCGCGTAGATCTGGCGTGTCGCCGGCCACCGTCTCGCGGGTCCTGAGCGGGCGCCGCAACGTGGACCCGGAGCTGTCCGAGAAGGTCCGCGCCGCGGTGGCGGAGCTCGGGTACCGGCCGAACGGGGTGGCCCGCAACCTGCGCCGGGCCAGTACGAACCTGTGGGCAGTGGTCATCTCCGACATCGAGAACCCGTTCTTCACCTCGCTGGTGCGCGGGCTCGAGGACGTCGCCCAGACCGAGGGCTACCACGTGGTGCTGTGCAACTCCGATGAGGACCCGGCCAAGGAGGCGGCGTACGCGTCGGCGGTGCTGACCGAGCAGATGGCCGGCGTGGTGATCTCGCCGACCTCGACCGCCGAGGGAGTCCAGCAACTCGACGAGGCGAAGACCCCGATGGTGCTGATCGACCGCCGGGTCGAGGGCGTCGAGGCCGACACCGTCCTGGTCGACAACGAGCACGGCGCGTTCGAAGGCGTCAACCACCTGATCGAGGGCGGGTACCGCCGGATCGCCTGTATCACCGGCCCCCGCCGCGTCAGTACCGCGATGGACCGGCTGGCCGGCTACCGCGCCGCCCTCCGGGCCGGCGGGATCCGCTTCAGCAAGGACCTGGTCCGGCACGCGGACTTCCGCGAGGCCGGTGGCTTCGCCGCGATGGAAAGCCTGCTCGACCTGCCGGAGCCGCCCGAGGCGCTCTTCGTCACCAACAACCTGATGACCGTCGGCGCGCTCGAATGCCTGGCCAAGCGAGGACTTCGCGCCCCCGACGACATCGCCGTCGTCGGCTTCGACGACATCCCCTGGGCCGATCTCGTGGTCCCCTCCCTCACCACCGTCGCCCAGCCGACGTACGAACTGGGCCGCACCGCCGGTCTCCTGCTCAAGGACCGCATCGCCTCCCCGGGCCGGCCGCCGTCCACTGTCACCCTCCGCACCGAGCTTCACATCCGGGCGACCTCGGCCCCGAAGAAGTAAGGACCAGCCGAAGAGACCTCGGGGTCTGCAGCCCCCGAGACTCAGTGGCTCACTCGCTCAGCCTGTTGTCGGCATAGACAGTCATCGCGTCGCGCAGGTACTCGACCAGCGAGTCGTCCCCGCCGCCGATGTTGCTGCGGAAGCGCTCGTCGTCGACGTACATCTGACCCAGGCCCTTGTAGGCCTCGGCCGTCGGCGTCCAGAACAGGCTGATCACGTCGTAGTGCAACTGGATCAGTTCCTGCACGGTCAGGTCCGCCACGTCGGCTCCTTCCCCCTTCAGTGCCGCGAGTCCCTCGTGAACGCGGGTGTATCCGGTCCGGGCCTTCTCGGCGTCCGCCTCGGACCAGCCGCGCATCCGCTCGTAGCCCGCGTCGACGGCCTCGTCACCCCAGCGCTCCCGGGCCTCGGCCTCGTACGGGTTGTGCTCGAATCCCTCGAACACCTTGTCCGGTGTCATTTCTCCTCCTCTCTTGACGTTCTCGATGGTGGAGTCGACGGTCCGGATCAGCCGGCCGAGCCGCAGTTGCTCACGCAGCAACCACTCCTTGTGCCGGCCGAGCACCTCGATGGTTCCGTCCTTGCTCTGCTTGGCCAGCACTTCGGCGACCACGTCCAGGCTGAGCCCGAGCTCGCGGAGCAGCAGGATCTGCTGAAGCCGCAGCAACTGCTCCTGTTCGTAGTACCGGCGTCCGCCGGGCGCAGTACGGGCGGGAACCAGCAGGCCGATCGCGTGGTAATGCCGCAAGGTGCGCGAGGTGACACCCGAATCGCGGGCCACCTCGGCGATCGACCAGGCCACCGCCGCACCGTCCCTCCACTCGTCGCGGCCGGTCTTTCCGGCCACACCGACGACGGTAGAGGTTGTCGCTACGTCAACTTCAAATCGATTAATGCGGCGGTGGGGGTGGCGTGTTGCCGGCCGCGATCCACTCGACGCAGGCCCGGGCCGAGTCTTCGGCCGGCCGGACCTCGAGCCCGGCGGCCAGCGCGCGAGCGTTGGAGAGTTGGAAGGTCCCGTCGTCCGTGAGGTGGAAGCGATCCACCGCGGGCTCCCAGTCGACCGGCAACGCACCCGGTACTACGGAACGCCAAACCTCGGCGAACTCCGCCATCGACAGGGTGCTGCTGACAGCGTTGAAGGCGCCGCCTGGTCCGCGCATCGTCAGGCGGAGCAAGAACGCGGCGAGATCGCGAGCGTCGAGGTACTGGACCGGCTGGTCGGGGCGAGCCGCGCACTCGGGCGCCTTCCCCGAGGCGAGCGCTTCTCCCCAGTTGCCGAAGTCCGGGTTGTACGGCCCGACCACGAAACCCGAGCGCACCGACGCCGCGCGTTCACCGAACACCTCCGCCAGGACCTGCTCGGCTCGGATTTTGTGCGGCCCGTACAGATCCATGCTGAACTCGTCGTCGGCCGCATCCTCGGGCCACGAGAGAAGCTCGGCGTCCTCGGTCAGGCCCGGCTCCGTCTTGCTCGCATAGACCGCGATCGACGACATGAACGTGTACCGCGCGACCCGATCCCGCAGCAGTTCGGCACTTCGCCAGACGTCGCTGACCAGGAAGCCGGACAGGTCGATCGCCCCATCCCACTCCCCTGTCGCCAGCACCTCCGGAGCGGCACGTTCGCCGACCAGCCGGGTCGCCTCGGGGAACAGGGACGGGTTGGTGAGCCCGCGGTTGAACAGCGTGACGTCATGGCCGTCCCGGAGCGCGGCCTCGACCACATGCCGTCCCAGATTCTTGGTGCCGCCCAGCACCAGAAGCCTCATCGCAGTTCCTCGGTGAGCTCGCCGAGCTCGGCCAGCAGCGGTGCGATCCAGTCCTTCGACGACGGCACCGTGCGCAGGCCCTCCGCCATGATCCAGTTGAGGGCCAGCAGGCTGAAGCAGATCCCGCCGACGGACAGCTGCCGCTGCACCAGCTCCGAATCCGTGCCCGCGGCATCGATGTAGTGGGCCACGACGGGTCCACGTTGGTGGCCGAGGGCAACGGCATCCCGGACCAGCGTGTGCAGGTCCGCCAGGTGCGGCGCCAGGTACGAGGCCGGCCAGTCGACCACCGTCCACCGGGTCCCGTCGGTAACGAGGTTCTTCGGCACGAAGTCGCCGTGGACCACTCCGAGCGGCGCCTCGCGATGCAGTTCGTCAAGGGCCGGAACAGCCTTGGCCGCCAGCCGGTCCCGCAGGTCCGCGTCGATCGGATCGATCCGGTCGGCCAGTTCGAGCAACCGCTGCGAGGTGAAGTCACTCGGCCCTTCCACCGGCTTGGCCCGGATCTCCGCCAGCAACTCCGCCGCGGCCAGGAACCCCTCGGCCGTCGGCTCCTGCTCCAGGTTCACCCGGCCCACGTCGGCCAGCACCAGCAGGGCCGCGTCGTCGACCGCGGCGCGGTGGATCAGCTCCGGCCCGGGCAGCCCGAGCGGCACGACGAACCGCTCGTACGTCGTCGCCTCGCCGGCCTGGGCGTCGCTGCCCCGCTTGACGATGACGCTGCGCAGTCCGTACGACAGGCGCCAGACCTCCGACGAGCCCCACTCGCGCAGGAGTTCGCCGGTCAGCGCCCGTGGTTCGGGCGCCCGGGCTGCCGTCAGGACGGGTTCGGCGATGGACTCCAGCCAGACCGGACGCATGCGGAAAACCCTTTCACAGGAGGCGGTCGGCCAGTACACCACGCGCGTCGCGCGGACCGCCCGTCTATTTTCCGCAGGCGGTGAGGATGCGCGCGACGATGCGGCGCGCGACCGCCTCGGTGTCGAGGTCGGTGACGATCCGGTGCGGTCCCACGCCCGACGCGGTGAACCTGCTGAAACCGTCCGAGACGATCTCGATCACCCCGGTGCGGAAGGTGAACAACTCCGGCTCGACCAGCATCAGCACGGCCGCGGGATCGTGCGGTGCGTTGGAGTCGGCGGCCATGAACTTCCAGAACTGCCGCATCTCCGCCGCCAGCAGCCGGCCCAGCTCACCCGCTGCCTCGATCTCGGCGACGACCGCGGCGTCGAGGCGCACCCGGAGAGTCTGGTCGAGCCCGATCACGGTCGCCGGCACCCCCGAGGCGAAGACCGCCGCGGCCGCGTCGATGTCGCACTTGATGTTGTGTTCGGCCTCGGCCAGCGAGAAGTCGCAGCCCATCACGAAGAGTTGCTCGATCCGATGGCCGGGTCGCTCGACCGCCGCGGCCACATTGGTCAGCGGCCCGACCGCGACCACCGTCGCCGACTCCGCCAGCAGGCCGATCGCGTCGACCTGCTCGTTGACCTGCTCCTGGTCGAGGTCAGGCATCAGCGAGCCCTCGTGCCCTGCCCAGAACAGTTCGCGCCCCGAGCGCGGCTCCGCCAGCCCGGGGACGATCGGCCCGACCTCATGCCCGACGATGCCGGCCACTCTGGCGACCATCCGGGCCCGGAGCAGCACGTCGCCGTACACGGTGGTCACTCCGGCGAGCTCCAGTTCGGGTGAGCCGAGGATGACGGCCAGCGCGAGCGCGTCGTCGACATCGGTGCCGATATCGGTGTCCAGGACCACAGAGGTTGCCATCCGCATCCTTCGCCAGCAGGGTCGCGATCGTCTCGCCGAGCCTACCCATCGAGACGCGAGGACAGCGGCTGACCGCGCGTCTGGCAGGCTTTGGGCATGACTGAGAACGCCACGCGCGCCTGGGGCTTCGGCCTCGCCACCGTCACCTCTGCGGGCACCGTGCTGGATGTCTGGTACCCGGCCCCCGAACTGGGCGAGGCGCCGGAGGACGTCAAGGCACCGGCCGAACTGATCGCCGCCGAAGGAAACGACGACCTCCGCCAGGTACGCCGTACCGTCGTGAAGGCCGCGATCACCCTCGACCAGGCTCCGGCCGACACCGCGGACGCCTACCTGCGGCTGCACCTGCTGTCGCACCGGCTGGTCCGCCCGCACGGCGTCAACCTGGACGGCATCTTCGCCGCCCTCCCGAACAACGCCTGGACCTCGCACGGCCCGGTCCCGGTCGAGGAGATCGAGCAGGTCCGCCTGCGCGCCCGCGCGGCCGGCCTGCACCTGTCCGTCACCAGCGTCGACAAGTTCCCGCGGATGACGGACTACGTCGTCCCGAGCGGCGTCCGGATCGGCGACGCGGACCGGGTCCGGCTGGGCGCCCATCTGGCCGAGGGCACCACCGTCATGCACGAGGGCTTCGTGAACTTCAACGCCGGCACCCTCGGCACCTCGATGGTCGAGGGCCGGATCGTGGCCGGTGTGGTCGTCGGTGACGGCAGCGACATCGGCGCGGGCGCGTCGATCATGGGCACCCTGTCCGGCGGCGGCAAGGCGGTCATCTCGATCGGCAAACGCTGCCTGCTCGGCGCCAACGGCGGCATCGGCATCTCGCTCGGCGACGACTGCGTGGTGGAGGCCGGACTCTACGTGACCGCCGGCACCAAGGTCACCCTGCCGGACGGCAGTGTGGTGAAGGCCCGGGACCTGTCCGGCCAGCCGGGGCTGCTCTATCTCCGCAACTCCGTCACCGGCGCCGTCGAGGCGCGGCCGCGGCAGGGTCAGGGCATCACGCTCAACGAAGCGCTCCACGCCAACGCGTGACGGACCACGCCAACCAAGGCGACCAGCCGGACGTCATACCCAGCGTGACCCGACACACCACGCCCCCGCCGGAACCTCGACGCCGGTCCCGCACGTTGAGACCGGTATGCCGATGAATCGTGGCGCGATCGTGGCGTTGGGCGCTGTGGGTGCGCTCGCGCTCGCTGTCGTTGCCGGAATCTCCTGGATCGGCGGCAGGGGCGTCGGTCCGCTGCTGCCACCTCGCGAGCAGTGCGAGGCCACGGTGGCGGGGGCGACCGTAGTACTGGAGCTGGAGCAGGCTGAGTCGGCCGCGATCATCGCCGGCGTCGCAGTACGGCGTGGGCTGCCGGCGCGGGCGGTCACGATCGCGCTGGCGACGGCGTACCAGGAGTCGGGGCTGCGGAACCTGGCCCACGGGGACCGGGACTCGCTGGGGCTGTTCCAGCAGCGGCCTTCGCAGGGCTGGGGCACGGAGGCACAGGTGCGGGACCCGCACTATGCGGCCGGGAAGTTCTACGACGCGCTCGTCAAGGTGCGGAACTACCAGACGCTGGCTGTGACCGTCGCGGCTGACCGGGTGCAGCGCAGCGCGTTCCCCAACGCCTATGCCGATCACGAGGCGGACGCCCGGATCCTGGCCTCCGCGCTGACCGGGCAGTCGAAGGGCGCGTTGAGCTGCACGGTGAACCCTGCCTCGGCCCCGGCTGAGGTGATCGGGAAGAACGGCCTGACCCCTCGGGCTGAAGCCGTCCGCAAGGACCTGGCCGCGACCTTCGGCAAGTTGTCGACGGGCGGCTACCGGCCCGGCGGGCTGAGCACGGGCCACATGGAGGGCTCGGCGCACTACGAGGGCCGGGCGATCGACGTCTTCGTCAAGCCGATCACGGCGGCGAACACGACCCGGGGATGGGCGCTGGCGCAGTACCTGGTCGCGCGGGCCTACCACCTCGGCATCAAGACGATCATCTTCAGCGACCGGATCTGGACCGCCGGAGGTCGCTCGGACAGCGGCTGGCGCGACTACCAGGCACCCGACCGCCCTGGGAACACCGACACCCTGCGCCACCTCGACCACGTCCACGTGGATGTGGTCGAGCAGTAGGTCAGCGGGTTAGGTCCAGCTCACGCAGTGGGTTGCCGCCGTCGATGAAGAGCTGTCCGGTCGGGGTCAGCGCGGCCGCGATCCGGGCGAGGGCCTGCTGCTCCAGGTCGGGATGTCTGCCGTCCAGAGCACCTACGCGGATCGCGAAGGCCAGGTCGTAGGGCTGTTCGCCGGGTTCGAGCTCGAACGCCTCGATGGTCGACCGGCGGAAAGCGAGCGTGCCCGGGGAGCTCTGCTCCTGCGCGAGCGCCTGCTCGATGGCCTTGGCCGACCGGTCGACGCCCAGGACGAACCCGGCAGGCCCAACTCGCCGGGCCACCTCGCGGGTCGCGGCTCCCGGGCCGCAGCCGAACTCCAGCACCCGCAGCCCGGGGCTGAGCGGCAGCGCGTCGACGACCGCTGCGAGGCGAGGGGAAAGTGTTTGCATCGGCGTCGTTCCTCCACAGACCTGTCCCGACGGAAAGACAAACACCCGGATGATCGGTCGATCATCCGGGTGTACGCAAGACCTGTCGTTCTACTCGTCGTGCTCCTGCGGCGGCAGCGCGGCGATGAACGGGTGGTCCTTGTCGATCTTGCCGAGCTTGGACGCGCCGCCCGGCGAACCGAGATCGTTGAAGAAGTCGACGTTCGCGGTGTAGTAGTCCTTCCACTGCTCCGGGGTGTCGTCCTCGTAGTAGATCGCCTCGACCGGGCAAACCGGCTCGCACGCTCCGCAGTCGACGCACTCGTCAGGGTGGATGTAAAGCATCCGGTTGCCCTCGTAGATGCAGTCGACAGGGCATTCCTCGACACAGGCGAGGTCCTTGAGGTCAACACACGGCTGCGCGATGACGTAGGTCACTGGTACTCCTCCTATGGCCAGCAGGCGCAGCGGACAGGATGCTGCGGTGCGGTATTCCTGATGCTCAAGTTGATGCAGCTACCTAGTATCACGGTAGTCCCTGCCCCACTCTGCCAGGAGTCCGCATCGTGTCAGGCCTCAGTGCCCGTGATATCGGCCACCGTGTCGTGGTCCGCCACCGGCTTCCGGGTGACCAGTTGACCGACGTGCTCGGGGTGCTGCAGGCCTACGACGAAGACTCGCTCGTAGTCCGGCATATCGACAGTACGCTTCATCAGGTCCGTCTGGAGGCTGTGGCGGCCGCCAAACGGATCCCGCCGATGCCGCTCCGGCCGGTGGACGTCGAGCAGCTCCTCCTCACCACCGCGCTGGGCCGGCCCGCCGTGGAGACCGCGTACCTCGGCCAGTGGTTGCTGCGGGCGTCCGGAGGATGGACAGGGCGGGCCAATTCGCTGCTGCCGGTCGGGGATCCCGAGATGCCGATCGCGGACGCGCTGAAGCAGGCGGAGGCGTTCTACCTGGAGCGTGGTCTGCCTCCGCTGGCTCTGGTGCTCCCGGACAGTCCATTGGCTGAGGAGTTCCGCCGGCTGGGCTGGAGAGACGCCCGGCCGGAGCAGGCCGACCCGCTGGTGCTGCATACGACGCTGGACCTGGTGAACGCCGAACCGGCGTACGAGGTGCTGGTGACGGAGAAGCCGGACGCCGAGTGGTACGAGGCTGCCTTCGAGGGCGCAGTACCGGCTGAGGCACCGGCTGTGATGGAGGGGGCACCGAAAGCGGCTTTCGCCTCGGTTCAGCTCGATGGTCAGGTCGTAGCGGTCGGCCGGGGGGCCATGACGGGCCACTGGCTCGGCGTAGACGCTGTGAGAGTGCTCCCGTCCCACCGGCGGCGTCGGCTCGCCACAGCCGTCCTGCAGGGCCTGGCGCGCTGGGCAGGCCCGCAAGGGGCCCGCCGGAGCTATCTGGAGGTCGTGGAGGACAACCTCCCCGCCCTGACCACCTACACCAATCTTGGGTACGCCCTAGCCTACCGCTATCGCTACCTGACGAACCAACCGGCGAGGTGACCGGGCCTTCGGGCGGGATTGTCCGTAGGGTCGGCACATGGCTGAACTGGCGCGTCCGGAGTACGCGGGTGACTACGAAGGCACGGTGCACGTCGAGTACACGCCGCACCCGGACGACGGGGTGGCCGATCCGGGCGAGGTGGTCTGGACCTGGGTGCCGTTCGAGGAGGACTTCAACCGGGGCAAGGATCGGCCGGTGCTGGTGGTCGGTTCGGACGGGCCGCTGCTGCTGGCGCTGATCCTGACCAGCCAGGACCACGACCGGGACGCGGCCGACGAGGCCCGCTGGGGCCGGGTCTGGCTGGACATCGGCAGCGGTGCGTGGGACACCGACGGACGCCGCAGCGAAGTACGGCTGGATCGGGTACTGCGGATCGATCCGCGGGCGGTCCGCCGCGAGGGCGCCGCGATCGGCGAGAAGGTGTTCAACCTGGTCGCCGAGAACCTGCACCAACTCCACCGGTCATGACGAAGGGCCGCCCGCAGGCGGCCCTTCGTGCAAGTGACTCGGTTAGTTCGGCGGCCGGGTGGACGTGGACGGCTTGCCCGTACCCGGCGTCGGCGGCGTCTCGGTCGACGGCGGCGGGACGGTCCCGGGCTTCGGGCCGCAGCGGATGTCGTCGGCCGCGTTGTACTTCGTGGTGAAGGACTCGGTCTTCACCCGCGCGCCGTTCTTGGCGAAGTACCGGAAGATGGTGATGTCGAACCCGGCCGTCGGCGCCTGCGGGCGGCAGTCGGTGGCGGTGTTGTATACCACGCCAGGCGCGCGGTGGTTGGACTTGCCCGAGGCGCCGGCGGTGATGTCCCAGACCTTGGTGCCCCAGATCTTCACCGTGATGCTGCCCTGGTTGCCCGGCGTCGAGGCCTTGAACAGGGTTTGCACCAAGATGCCGTGGCCGGAGTCGTTCTGGAACTTCAGGTCGACAGACGGCCACGCCACGGTCGCCTCGCGGCCGACCGGGTAGCGGTTGATGTAGACGCTGTGCGCCTTGTGCTCGACGTCCTTCAGGCCGGCGAAGAAGGCCGCGTTGAAGGTCGTGGTGGCCGACTGCGACACCCCGCCGCCGAGGTCGAGCTTGAACACACCGCCGTCGATGATGTTGCCCTCGGTGAAGCCGTTCGCCTTGGTCCGCTCGCCGACGATCTTGTTCAGGCTGAACATCTCGTTCGGCTTCAGCAGCGTCCCGTTGATCTTGCGAGCGGCGGTGCCGATGTTCACGTTGCGGTAGTCGGCGTGCGGGAACTTGGTGGTGAACTGCCCCATCACCTCCTTGATCCCGAGCGCCGCGGCCGCCTCGGTGGTGACGGCGGCCGGGGTGGCGGCCAGGCCGACGGCGACGGACCGGTCACCGACGGGCTTCGGCAGGACCGAGAGCATCGCCGGGATCACCTTGTCGCGGGCGACGACCATGCCGTCGACCGCCGGGATCACCTTCGGCTTGCCGGCCACGATCTGGACCGTCGCGTCCTTCGGCAGCGTCTCGAGCTTCTTGAACCGCTCGGCGAACAACGGCTCGAGCTTCTTCGCGTTCAGCGTCGGCGTGAAGGCGCCGCCCTTGGCGACCAGCGTCAGCGCCGGGGCGTACTCCTCAGGCTCGAGGTCCACGCTCTTGCTGCCGACCGTCAGCCGGATCGCGCCGGACATCGCCGGTACGGCGTACTCGGTCATCGCCTTGTCGATGGCGTCGGTGCCGGCCTTCGGCTTGGTGACGCTGACCGGGAGGTCCTTGGGGTTGCCGTCGGACGGGAAGCCGGACACGACCGTGCCGGTCGCCTTCTCGTTGTCCAACTGCAGGCCGTCGGCGGACGGGTGCTGCACGGCCTTGGCCTTCGGGAAGGTGATGGTGCCCTCGGTGGCCGGCCGGTTCACCTGGGTGGCCAGCTTCTCGATGGCGGCCTTCAGCTTGGCCTCGTCCTGGGCGATCACCGGCTGGACCGCGTCACCGCCGGTCATCGCCTGCCAGATCCGCGCCGGGTTGAGGCTGCGCCCGGCACCGGCCTCGGCGATGGTCGCGTCGACGTCCAGGGTGAGCCCGGCCTCGGCCGGCTTCACCTGGTACGTCGTCTCGCCGGCCTTGACCTTGATCGGCAGCACCAGGCGGTCCTTGAGACCGGCCTGCAGCTTGGTCTTGGCGTCCTCCTCGGACAGACCGCCGAGGGGAATCCCCAGCACCGTCGTATCACCAGGTACCTTGTCGCCGGTCAGCGCGAACGCCAGACCGTACCCGACCACGAGCACACCGAACCCCGCCGCGGCGATGATCCCCGCGAGCTGTTTTCTCCCCACCGGACAGAGTCCTCCTGCTCGAACCAAGTGACAGCAACGGCACAGACTACAGGACCGGGAAGAGCTATCTGCCCCGGAGTGCCCTGTAGTGCCCCGCGTAGTAGATCAGGGCCGCGGGGTCAGTCGGCTCTCCGGCGCCCAGGCTCAGCACCTCGCCGACCACGATCGTGTGGTCGCCGCCGTCGTACGTCGCCCAGGTGCGGCACTCCAGCCAGGAGAGCGCTCCCTCGATCAGCGGGCAGCCCGTTTTCGGGCCCGGCTGGGTGTCGATCCCGTCGAACTGGCTGTACAGGTCGCGGCCGGACTTCGCGAAACGCTCAGCGATCTCCCGGTGACCGTCCGCTAGCACCGAGACGGCCCAGTACCCGCAGTCGAGCACGGCGTCGTGCATCCGCACGCCCTTGTCCACACAGACCAGCACCAGCGGCGGATCCAGCGACACCGAGGTGAACGCGTTCGCCGTCATCGCGTGCGCGACCCCGTCCTGCAAGGTGCTCATGATCGTGATGCCCGACGCGAACCGGCTCATCGCCGTACGGAAGTCCTGCGGCTCGATGCTGCCACTGGGATCCGGGGTCACCCCAGCAGCCTAAGTCCCGCACAAGGTTGACGCCTCAACCGACGGTGTGGCACCTGTCACTGCCCGGCCGACGGCGCCGCGCGACGGCGGCCGGGTCCACCGGTCAGAGGCCGGCGAAAAGGTCGTCCTCCACGCCGTCGGGTCCGGGAGCCGCGGTGCCCTTGACCAGACGGTAGGCCTCACTGCCCCAGATCTCGCTGCCGTTGTTGTTCGACAGCGCGAAGAACGGCCCGTCGACGGTGATCTGGGTGGCGTGCGCCTTCATCGCGTTCATCTTGCGGTCGATGTACCCCTCGCCGCTGATCACGCAGTCGACGAAACGGTCCGGCGTGACGTACGGGCCCAGCGGACCGTCCGGGTCCAGCCCTTCGAAGGTGGTGGTGTCGCCGGACTCACGCAGCTTGCGCAGGCTCTCGCGCATGCCGGACTCCGCCATCGCCATCCAGTAGATCTTCGCGACATCCCAGGGCTCGCCGAGGTCCTCCCGGTACGACCTGCTGGCAGCCAGGGCGGCCGCATAGGTGGCGACGCGGTGGGCCTTGATGTGGTCGGGGTGGCCGTAGTTGCCGTACTGGTCGTAGGTGACCAAAACCTGCGGGCGGATCTCCCGGATGATCGGGACCAGGTCGTCGGCCGCGGTCAGCAGGTCGGCCTGCCAGAAGCTGTCCGGCCGGGTCTCCGGCGGGACGTCGGCGTTGCCCTCGTCGTTGTAGATCATCCCGGTGTCCCGGTACTTGCCCGGGCCGCCGAGGAACCGGTGGTCGGTGACGCCCAGTTCGTCCATCGCGGCGGCCAGCTCGCCGATCCGGTGCCGGCCGAGCTGGTCGGTCTGGTCCGCGGCCAGGTGCTCCAGCTCGGGAACCAGCACCTCGCCCTCCTCACCGAGGGTGCAGGTGACCAGCGTGACGTGCGCGCCTTCGGCCACGTACCGCGCCATCGTCACGCCGTTGTTGATGGTCTCGTCGTCCGGGTGGGCATGCACCAGCAGCAGCCGGCGGTCGGGAAGCTCGCTCATGTCGCCAGCGTACGGGCAGGAAGGGACAGTTTCCGGGGGTCGGTGGTGGGACCTGCGAACAGCCGCTCAGGGACGCCGACGGCCTCAGCCGAACCGGCGCACCAGCAGGCAGCCGGCCTGGAAGCGGGACCGCGCCCCGAGCCCGGCGATCAGGGCGCTGATCTCGGCCCGGACGGTCCGCAGCGAGAGCCCCAGCTGCCGCGCGATGGCGGCGTCCTTGGCGCCTGTGGCCATCAGCCGGCCGATGGTCACCTGGCGGTTGGTCAGCTCCTTGACGGTGACCGCCGTACGACGCCGCGACCCGAGTTCGTAGACCTCGCAGACAACCTCCGGTGCGAAATCCTCACGTCGCACCACAGGTACAGCCTGGTAAACCGACATGCACATCTCCTCCCCAGTCGTCGTGCAGGTCCAATTCTCGGTTGGCACCGACGGGGTCACCAGGTACAACCCATACAGTTCACCCATACAAACCTGGCAATCACCGGAGGTGACGGGAGTGGAATCGCAGTTCGCGGCTCTGCTCCGGCGGCACCGGATCGCGGCCGGTCTGACCCAGGACGAGTTGTCCGCCGGATCCGGGGTGAGCGTGCAGGCGATCAGCACCCTGGAACGTGGCACCCGCCGCTACCCGCAGCCGGGCACTGTCGAGGCTCTCGCCGACGCGTTGCACCTGGACCCCGACCAGCGGGCCGCGCTGGCTTCCGCCGCCTCCCGCCGGGGCAAGACCGGCACCGACAAGCAGCGGCCCAAGCCGACCGTCGCGGCCTCTCCCCGGCAACTGCCGTTCGCAAGCGGGGACTTCACCGGCCGGGTCCGGGAGATGGACCTGCTGACGAAGCACCTGCTCAACGCCAAGGGCGTCAGCGTCACCGCCATCACCGGGATGGGCGGCATCGGCAAGACCACCCTCGCCGTGCACGCGGCCCACCAGATCGCTGACCACTTCCCCGACGGCCAGCTGTACCTGGACCTGCGTGGCTTCGGCATCGGGCCACCCCTGGAACCACTGGACGCCTTGACCTACTTACTGGAAGACCTCGGCGAGACACCACCCGCCGACGTCGCCACCGCCTCCGCCCGCTTCCGTACTGCGCTCGCCGACCGCCGCCTGGTCCTGCTCCTCGACAACGCCTCCGACCAGGAGCAGATCCGGCAACTCCTGCCCGGCTCGGGTGGTTGCGCCGTCATCGTGACCAGCCGTCGCAGCATGGCCGGTCTCGGTGGTCGCCATTTCCAGCTGGGCGAACCACCGCTGGATGAGTCCATCGAGATGCTCCGGCGCATCTCCGAACGCCCGGACGCCCCCGAGGACGACTGCGCCGAGGTGGTCCGGCAGTGCGGTGGCCTACCCCTGGCGATTCGGATGGCCGGGGCTCGGCTGGCGTCCCGCCCGACCTGGCCGGTGGCACACCTGGCCGAGCGCCTTGCGGACGGCCGTCGCCGGTTGGACGAGCTCCAGTTGGACGACTCCGGCGTACGGGCGACTCTGGTGCTGTCCATCGAGCAATTGGCCGGCAGCGACGACCCGGTCGACGTACAGGCCGTCACTATGTTCGCGCTGCTCGGGTTGTCTGACTCGGTGGATCTCACGTCCGCTCTGGCGGCTGCGCTGTCGAACAGCCCTGAGCCCGAGGCTGTCGTAGTACTGGAGCGGCTAGTAGACGTGCATCTGCTCGCGACACCCGGCCCAGGACAGTACCGGCTGCATGACCTCGTACGGGTCGCCGCACGGGAGTTGTCCGAGCAGATGCTGACCGAGCCGGACAAGGAGGCCGCCAACACCCGCTGGATCAAGCGGGTCTCCGCTGTCGTCTGGAGAGGCAGCGAGTACGCGGGGCACGGGGTGACCCGGGAGAAGTGGATCGACAAGGAGTGGCTGGCCGGTGCCGACGACCTGCCGACAGCCGAGGACATACTGGCCTGGCTGGACCGCGAGCGACCTAACCTCGTCGGCACCGTCCAGCAGGCCGCCCAGTTGCACCCCATGCTCGCCATCCAGCTGGCCATCGGCCTCAACGCGTACTACGCGCTCAGGCGCGCCTGGCTCGAATGGCTGCAGGTCAACGAAGCCGTACTGCGCCTCGTCAGCGCCGGCCAGGACCGGGTCGCCGAAGGCCTCGTCCTCCACGATCTAGGCGCCGCTCATGCCGAGCTGGGCCAGTACGAGCAAGCCGTGACTCCCCTGCTCCGGGCAGTCGAAGCAGCGGAGGCTTCCGGCGACGGCAACCTGCAGGCACTCTGCCTAAGCAGCCTCAGCCACGTCCTCGAGCGCACCGGCCGCATCACCGACGGCATCCCGTACGCCGAACGCGCCCGCGCGATCGGCCTGCGGCTTGGGATTCCACCGCGGGCCGCGTGGGCCTGCCTGGCGCTCGGCATGCTCTATCTGAAGACAGGAGCCACCGAGGCCGCCGAGCGGCACTTCACCGAGGCGATGGACCTGCTGGTGGAGCCAGGCCAGGAGAAGTACCGCGGCATGATCGCGCAGAACGTGGGAGTCGCCTATCGAGAGGCCGGCCGGTACGACATCGCCGGCAAGGCGTTGCAGGAGGGGCTCGAGCTCTACCGGCTGGCCGGCGTGGCGATCCCGCAGGCCGAAGTACTGAACGAACTGGGCCGGCTCCGGATGGCCGAGGGGCGATTCGACGAGGCGATCGCGTTCCAGAGCGAGGGGCTGGCGATCGCCGGCCAGCACGGCGACTGGCTGTGCGAAGCGGACATCCGCAAGAGCCTCGGTGAGGTGCACCGCGCCCAGGGCCGGCTGCCCGAGGCGCGGCGCGAGTGGCGGATCGCCCTGTCCATCCACGAACAGCACGACGCCCACGGCGCCGCCCACCTTCGCGACCTGCTCGCCTCCACCTGATCTCGCACTTCCGCCTGTCCTGCGGCAATCCTGTCCTGCGGCAATCCTGTCCTGCGGCAATCCTGTCCTGCGGCAATCCTGTCCTGCGGCAATCCTGTCCTGCGGCAATGACGAAGGGCGGTGCCGGAAACCGGCACCGCCCTTGTCCTATTGCTTCAGTTCACACCGTTGGATCAGCCGACCTTCTTGACGGCGATCTTGGTGAGGTCCGGCAGACCACCGATGTCGGGGTTGACGGTCGCACCGGTGATGTTGCCGCCGAGGACGTACACGTTGTTGTCCTCGGAGATCGGCACCAGCGGCGCCGTCTTCATGACCTCGTCCAGCAGGTCCGCCCACGCGTTGGTGGCTTCCTTGCTGTCCTTGATCTTCGGGATCTCGACCATCTTGTCCCAGCCCGCCGTCGAGCGGCTGTAGTTGTTCTGCGCAGCCTTGCCCTTCGCGGTCGGGTCCGGGCCGAGCACCGGCGGGACGATCGTCGACATCGACGCCCAGTCCTGGCACCAGCCCGCGGTGATCAGGTCGGTCGCCGAAGCGTCGTTCTGCTGGGTCGAGTAGTAGTTCGCACCCGGGATCTTCTTGATGTCGACGTTGACGCCGATCCGCTTCCAGGCAGCCTGCGCGGCCTCGGCGGCCTTGATCGAGATGCCGGTGGCGTCGGACGCGCCGAGCACCAGCTTCTCGCCCTTGTAGCCCGACTCGGCGAGCGCGGCCTTGGCCTTGTCCAGGTCACCGGTCAGCGGCGCCTCGAAGGTCTTCTGGTCGCGGTAGCCGTCGAGCGACTTCGGCACGATCGAGTTGATCGGGCGGTTCAGCCGGTCGCCGCCACGCGCCGTCATGTAGGCCGTCTTGTCGAAGGCGTAGGTCAGCGCCTCGCGCATCTTCTGGTTCTTCAGCAGCGGCTTCTGCTGGTTGAACGCGATGTAGCGCTGGCAGACGTCCGCACCCTCGATCACGCGGTCCTTGACGTTGCCCTGGCTCAGCTTGGCCAGGTTCTGCGGCTGGATGCCCGAGAAGCTGACCGCGTTCGCGTCGGCACCGGTGCCCGCGAGCAGGCGCTGGTCGACGGTCGCCTCGTCGTCACCGAACTTGAAGGTGAAGCCGTCCGGCATCGCGGTCCGGATCGGGTCCGTCTTCTGGTCCCAGTTGGTGTTGCGGGACAGCGTCAGGGTCTTGTCCCGGACGTAGCTGTCGATCTTGTACGGGCCGGAGGAGAAGACGCGGTTGTCGTACTGCGTCTTGGTGTCCTTGGCCTGCGGGACCGGCGAGAAGGTCTTCATCGAGGTCGTCATGTGGAACTCGGAGACGGCCTGGTTCAGCTTGAAGACGATCGTCTTGTCGTCCGGCGTCTCGACCGCGGTGCAGCCCTTGCCGCCGTTGTTGCCGGCCGGCTTGTACGGACCCAGGTAGCCGGGGCAGTCGAGGAAGTTCTTCGCGTACGGCGCACCCTCGGACAGGTCGGCGGAGAACGACCGCTCGACGTTGTACTTGATGTCCTTGGCGACGATCGGGCTGCCGTCCTCGTACTTCAGGCCGTCCTTCAGCGTGAAGGTCCAGGTCTTCAGGTCGTCCGAGGACTCCCACTTCTCGGCCAGGTCGCCGACCAGTTCGATCTTCTTGGCCTTGGCATCCCAATCGAACGCGGTCAGCGTCCGGTAGAGCAACTGTCCGGCCATGCCGACGTCGGTGACGAATGCCCGGGCCGGGTCGAGGTGCTCGAAGTCCGAGGCGTGGTAGACGGTGACGGTACCGCCCTTGACGCCATCGGTTGCTTCGGTACCACCGGCGTTGTCGTTGTTGTTGCTGTCCCCACCGCATGCCGCCAGCGTGAGGGTAAGGGCAAGACCCGTGGCAATCACGGATCCGACTCGCTTGGCGTATCTCATGCCATCCTTCTTTCTCTTCCTCCATCGGGACGCCGGGTCACGGCTGCCCTGGTGACTGGAATGCCGGGACATCTACTCATGACCGCGATAGCGCTTCAACCGTTCTGTTCGCCAGTAACCTGATCGTGACTAGTTCAGTGCACGAAGGAGACTGTTTACTACTCTGTGTAACTGTCAGACAACGTCGCGTTCCTCCGGGAAGTGACACGCGGCCTGGTGGCCGGGGGCTCCGATCTGAAGCAACGGGGGCTCCTGCGTGGCGCAGATGTCCTCCGCTTTCCAGCACCGGGTGCGGAAACGGCACCCGGAGGGCGGGTTCAAGGGGCTCGGCACGTCACCGGTCAGCCGGATCCGCTCCCGGCGCTTGACCGCGTCGGGATCGGGCTCCGGCACGGCCGAGAGCAGCGCGTGCGTGTAGGGGTGCCGAGCATGGTTGTACAACTCGTCGCGGTCGGCGATCTCGACGATCTTGCCGAGATACATCACCGCGACCCGGTCGGAGATGTGCCGGATCACCGACAGGTCGTGCGCGACGAACAGGTAGGCGAGGTCGAACTCGTCCTGCAGGTCGTCGAGCAGGTTCACCACCTGGGCCTGGATCGACACGTCCAGGGCCGACACCGGCTCGTCGCAGACGATCAGCCGGGGCCGCAGCGCCAGCGCCCTGGCGATCCCGATCCGCTGCCGCTGACCGCCGGAGAACTCGTGCGGGTACCGGTTGTAGTGCTCGGGGTTGAGTCCCACCCGGGCCATCAGGTCCTGGACGGCCTTCTTGGTCCCGTTCTCGGTCTTGATCCCCTGGATGTCGAACGGCGCGGCGATGATCGTGCCGATCGTCTGCCGCGGGTTCAGCGACGAGTACGGGTCCTGGAAGATGATCTGGACGTCCCGCCGGAACGGCCGCATCTGGCGCCGGTTCAGGTGGGTGATGTCCTTGCCCTGGAAGGTGATCGTGCCCTCGGTCGGCTCGTCCAGCCGGGTCACCAGCCGCCCGGTGGTGGACTTGCCGCAGCCGGACTCGCCCACCAGGCCGAGGGTCTCCCCGGTGTTCAGGGTGAAGTCGATCCCGTCGACCGCCTTCACCGCGCCGGTGGCGCGCTGGAAGATGATGCCCTGGGTGACCGGGAAGTGCCGTTGCAGGCCTTTCACCTCCAGCAGCAGGTCACCCTTGACCGGGCCGGTGCGCTCTGCCACCGGCGACGTCGAAGTTGTCACGTCAGCTCCTCGATCGTCCGCGCTCACAGGCTCGGCTTGATCTGCTCGGCGAAAATGCGCTTGCGTTCCGCGCTGTCGATGTGGCACCGGGCGAGGTGCCCGGCCGCGTCCGCCGGCGACTGACCGGCGGCACCCACCTGCAGCAACTCCGGTACGTCGGTGACGCAGGCGTCGCCGGGCACCTTGTCCCGGTAGTCGCAGCGCGGGTGGAACGGGCAGCCGGTCGGCAGGTTGATCAGTGAGGGCGGCGAGCCCTTGATCGACTTGAGCCGGTCACCGCCACCGGTGATCCGCGGGATCGAGCTGAGCAGGCCCCAGGTGTAGGGGTGCTCGGGCCGGTAGAAGATGTCCCGGACCGTGCCGGACTCGACCACCCGGCCGCCGTACATCACGACCAGTTTCTCGGCCATCTGGGCGACCACGCCGAGGTCGTGGGTGATGATGATGATCGCGGAGTTGAACTCCTTCTGCAGATCGTTCATCAGGTCCAGGATCTGCGCCTGCACGGTGACGTCGAGCGCCGTCGTCGGCTCGTCGGCGATCAGCAGCCGCGGGTCGCACATCAGCGCCATCGCGATCATCGCGCGCTGCCGCATGCCGCCGGAGAACTGGTGCGGGTAGTCGTAGAACCGGCTGGCCGGCGACGGGATGCCGACCCGCTCGAGCAGGTCGATCGCCCGGGTCTTGGCGGCCGCCTTGGAGACGTCGTTGTGGACCAGGTAGGCCTCGGTCAACTGGTCGCCGATCCGGTAGAACGGGTGCATCGCCGACAGCGGGTCCTGGAAGATCATCGCCACCTTGCTGCCGCGCAGCCGGCGCATCTCCTCCACCCGCATCGAGACCAACTCGTTGCCGTCCAGCCAGATCTCACCCTCGACCTGCGCCCGGCTGCCCTTGTGCAGGCCCATGATCGCCAGGCTGGTAACGCTCTTGCCGGATCCCGACTCCCCGACGATGCCCAGCGTCTCGCCGGGCTGCAGGGAGAAGTTCATCCCGTTCACCGCGCGGACCAGGCCGTCGTCGGTGGGGAATCGGACCTGCAGGTCGTTGACCTCCAGGAAGGCCTTCCCGGCGGCAGGTGCGGCCGCGGGGAGAACCGGCTCTGTTGATGCAGTGCTCACTGGGGCTGCTCCGTCCCGGATCGGCTGGTCGTCATCGTGGTCGCGGTAGTCGTGGCGGTCATGACAGCCGGACCCGGGGATCGATCAGGGCGTACAGGACGTCGACCACGATGTTGGCGAAGACGACGAAGAAGGCGGCGACCAGGACGACGCCCATCACCACCGGCAGGTCGTTGGCGAGCACCGAGTCGATCGAGAGCTTGCCCAGCCCCTGGATGCTGAAGATCCGCTCGGTGATCACGGCGCCGCCGAGCAGCGCGCCGAGGTCCAGGCCGAAGATCGTCACGATCGGGGTGAGCGCGGCCCGGAGCCCGTGCTTGAAGACGACCTTGCGTTCGCCCAGGCCCTTGGCCCGCGCGGTCCGGATGAAGTCCTCGTTCATCGTGTCGATCATGTTCGCCCGGGTGAGCCGGGTGTACAGGGCGGCGTTGACGAGGGCGAGGGTGATCCACGGCAGGATGTAGAACTGCGCGAAGGCCACCGGCCCGGCGGTGAACAGGCTGGAGTTCGCCTGGTCCGGGTACGGCACCACCCCGGCCTTGACGGTGAAGACGAAGATCAGCAGATAGCCCATCACCAGGGTCGGGAACGAGACGCCGAACAGCGCCAGCCCGACGCTGAGCTTGTCCAGCCACTTCCCTTTTCGCAGCGCGGCCAGCAGTCCCAGCAAGACGCCGGAGACCAGCCAGATGACGGCGGCCCCGGTGGCGAGCCAGAAGGTCGGGCCGATCGCGTCGGAGATCGAGTCGGTCACCTGCAGGCCGTTCTGCAGCGAACGGTCCAGGCAGGGCCAGGCGCAGTGCTCCTCGGAGCCCTCGGAGCCGAGCTCGCGGCCGCCGGGGTTGACCAGGCCGCTCATGTAGTTGCCGTACTGCACGATCAGCGGGTCGTCGAAGCCGTACGCCTCGTTGACCTCCGCGATCCGCTCGGTGTTGCAGTCCTTGCCGCAGATCAGCAGTGCCGGGTTGGCCGGCGTGGCCCAGAACAGGAAGAACGTGATCGCGCTGATCGCGAACAGGATCAGGACCATCTGCAGCAGGCGGCGGACGATGTAGTTGAACATGCTCAGCTCCGTCCGGCACGCGGGTCGAGGGCGTCACGCACGGAGTCGCCCAGCAGGTTGAAGGCGAGCACGGTGACGAACAGCATCGCGCCCGGGAAGAACAGGTACAGCGGGTTGCCCTCGTACCAGTTGGAGGCATCCGCGATCATCCGGCCCCACGACGCGGTGGGCTCCTTGACGCCGACGCCGAGGAAGGACAACGCGGCCTCGGCGGTGATGTACGTCGGGATGATCAGGGTCGAGTACACCAGCAGCGTCGGGATCAGGTTCGGCAGGATCTGCTTGAAGATCACGTACCCCGGGCCGGCGCCGAGCGAGCGGGCCGCCTCGACGAACTCCCGTTCCCGGATGGACAGCGTCTGGCCGCGGACGATCCGGGCCAGGTAGGCCCAGCCGAAGAAACCGAGCACGAAGATCAGCACGCCCATCCGCAGGCCGTTGTCGTCGGGGATCCCGAAGGTGGCCTGGGCGCGGTCGGCGATCACCGGAGTCAGCGCCAGGATGAACAGCAGCGCGGGGAAGCTCAGCAGGATGTCCATCACCCGGCCGAGGACGGCGTCGACCCAGCCACGGAAGTAGCCGGCCACCATGCCGACCACGGTGCCGAGGACGACCGCCAGGACCGTTCCGCCGAGCGCCACCAGCAGCGAGGCGCGGGCGCCGTAGACGAGCCGGGCGAAGACGTCGCGGCCGTTCTGCGGCTCGACGCCGAGCCAGTGCTCGCTGCTCATACCGCTGCCGAACAGGCCGCCGGCGGGGATGCCGCCGTTGAACGTGTCCAGCAGGTCCTCGCCGTTCGGGCCCTTGAAGTTCGGCTGGTCCGGCGGATATCCGCTGATCTTCACGATCAACGGAGCGAAGACGGCCATCAGGATGATGAGGATGATCAACGTCGCGCTGATCAGCGCGACCTTGTCCTTCTTCAGCCGGGCCCAGGCGATCTGCCCGAGCGATCGCCCTTCGATTTGCTTCGCCTCCGCGGTTCCGGCCAGGTGTTCGGCCGGCAGGCCGTCGTCCGACGGAGTCGCTTCGGTTGCGCCCAAGGTCATGGTGCCCCCCTAGTTTTTCGCGGCTCTGTTCGAGTCCGTCAGCAGCTCAGCGGGAACCCTACGGATCTCGCACTGTGGACGCTACTAGCGCCGGGGCGATGTCACAGAATCGTGACGGATCAGAAAACTGCGGGGAGTATCCGATGCAACGCGGGGAGGAACGGCCGATCAGCGGGGAGCCATTCGATGTGTTTCAGGTCACCCACGCTGAGCCACCGGATCGCGGTGTGCTCGTGCAGGACGGGCTCGCCCGCGAGCAGTTCGGCCAGGTACACCCGCAGCAGGTACCGCTCGCCGATCGGCTGAGCCGGCCCGAGCGAGGCGCCGAGCTTGATCTCCAGGGACAACTCCTCCCGCAGCTCCCGGACCGCGGCCTCCTCGTCGCTCTCCCCCACCTCGACCTTCCCGCCGGGAAACTCCCAGCCGCCGTCGGCTCCCGGCCGCAGCGCGGCCAGCACCTTTCCATCCCGCACCACGGCGACTCCGACGACGATCTGCCTGTCCTTCATGAGGCCCGACTGTGCCAGAGACCCGACTGTGCCAGAGAACTGTCGGCACCTTGCCGGACGATGGGGCACGTGCCGTTGCAGAACAGAGTGCTGCCCACCCAGGAGATCGTGGCCGAGCCGGGCCGCGGTCTGCTGATGGGCAACCGCGGCACACTGCACGGAGCCGACCGGCAACTCGGGACCACCCGCTGGCGCTCAAAGGCGTGGATCTGCTGCGTACTGGACTGGAAAGGAGTGCGTCGCGACCCGATGCCGCCCGGCCGCTGGACCGCGCTGTTCTTCTTCGACGAGGCGGTCGCCCTGGCCGCCGGACACCGCCCCTGCGCCTACTGCCGCCGCCGCGACTACCTCCTGTACGCCGGTGCATGGGCCAGCGCGCGTGGTCTGGCCGAGCGACCCCGGGCGGCCGCGATGGATGCCCAGCTCCACCGCGAGCGGGTCGAGCCCCGCACCCGCCGGCAGCGGACCACCATGGCCGAGTTGGACGACCTTCCCGACGGCGCGATGATCCGGTACGACGGCCGCCCGGCGCTGGTGCTCGGCGACGGTTCGGGCCGGAAGAACGTGCTGGCCTGGTCGTGGGAGGGCTACGCCGATCCGGAGCGGCCACCGGGCTTGCGGGAGGTCGCCGTACTGACTGCGCCGGCGAATCTCCTTGTACTGAAGGCGGGATTCACTCCATTACTCCACCCGACCGCCATCGGCAACTGAGGTAATCCTAACTAAGAACACGCCGTACCAAGGGGTCTTCCGTTGTGCGCCTCGCGGGGGCAAAGTGTGCCCATACTTACAGCGACAAAACCATCACTGGAGTCGGTATGGGTGACGGCAACAGCACCGTGGCAGCGGTGCAGCGCGCGCTCGAAGCGTTGCATGCCAGCGTCGGCAAGCTCAGCCAGGAGTACGGTGACACCCTCGGCGTTCGCCGATTGGTGTCCGACGTGGCCAGGCTGAGCGACGATCTGGCCGAGATCGGCCCTCCCGACCCTCATCACAGACCCGGACCTGTTCCGGAGGACCTCGAGGAGATCCCCGACGTGGAATACGACGCGTCCATGTGGACCGACGCGGAGCACGAAGGCTTCGGCGCCCCTGACCGGCGCGCCCCCTGATGTCGACCGGAGTAAGCGCACCCGGTCGCGCACAGATCGGGCAGAAGACACTACGGACCGACCGCTGGTGGCTGGCGCCGCTGCGGATCGGCGTGATCCTGGCCTTCTTCGTCGTCTACGCGACGGTCCGGATCTTCATGAACAACTACTACTGGGTCGACGCGTACCACTACCTCACCCCGTTGTACTCCCCGTGCGTGACCTCGTCCTGTGTGGAGGGTTCGAGTCACCTGGGCACCTGGTTCGGGGACTTCCCCCGGGTCATCCCGTTCAGCATCATCACCTTCGCGGTGCTGGCCGGCTTCCGCGGTACCTGTTACTACTATCGCAAGGCCGGGTACCGCTCGCTGTTCTTCGCCCCGTCGGCCTGCGCCGTCCCGGAGCCGCACAAGAAGTACACGGGTGAGCGGAAGTTCCCGCTGGTCGCGCTGAACCTGCACCGCTACTTCTTCTACGGCGCGCTGATCTTCGGTGTGCTCAACGTGTACGACGGCGTGCTCGCCTTCCACGGTGAGGACGGCGGCTTCGGCATCGGGCTGGGCACCCTGATCATCTGGATCAACCTGGTCTTCCTGTGGCTCTACACGCTCTCCTGCCACGCCTGCCGGCACATCGTCGGCGGCCGGCTGAAGAACTTCTCCAAGCACCCGCTGCGCTACCGGTACTGGACCTTCGTGTCCAAGCTGAACCCGAAGCACGGCACCTTCGCGATGATCTCGCTGTTCACCGTGATCCTCACCGACGCGTACATCATGGCGCTGTCGGCGGGCTGGTTCTCCGACCTGCGCTTCCTCAACTGACTCTGCGGTTTCAACTGATTCGGACGTCTGACTTCTATGACTGAGCTGGAACGACACTCCTACGACGTCGTCGTGATCGGGGCCGGCGGCGCCGGTCTGCGCGCGGCGATCGAGGCCCGCGAGCAGGGCAAGCGCACTGCGATCGTGTGCAAGTCGCTGTTCGGCAAGGCCCACACGGTGATGGCCGAGGGTGGCTGCGCGGCCGCGATGGGCAACGCGAACTCCAACGACAACTGGCAGGTCCACTACCGCGACACGATGCGCGGCGGGAAGTTCCTGAACAACTGGCGGATGGCCGAACTGCACGCGCAGGAAGCCCCCGACCGGGTCTGGGAACTGGAGACGTACGGCGCGCTGTTCGACCGCACGCCGGACGGCCGGATCAGTCAGCGGAACTTCGGCGGCCACACCTACCCGCGGCTCGCGCACGTCGGCGACCGCACCGGCCTGGAACTGATCCGGACCCTGCAGCAGAAGATCGTCTCGCTGCAGCAGGAGGACTTCCAGGCCACCGGCGACTACGAGGCCAACCTCAAGGTGTACGCCGAGTGCACGGTGACCGAGTTGCTCAAAGACAACACAGCCGGCGACTCCGCGGCTATTTCCGGCGCCTTCGGGTACTGGCGGGAGTCCGGCCGGTTCATCCTGTTCGACGCGCCCGCGGTCATCCTGGCCACCGGCGGCGTCGGCAAGTCGTTCAAGGTCACCTCGAACTCGTGGGAGTACACCGGTGACGGGCACGCGCTGGCGATGCGGGCCGGCGCGACGCTGATCAACATGGAGTTCATCCAGTTCCACCCGACCGGCATGGTCTGGCCGCCGTCGGTGAAGGGCATCCTGGTCACCGAGTCGGTCCGCGGTGACGGTGGCGTGCTGAAGAACTCCGAGGGCAAGCGGTTCATGTTCGACTACGTGCCGGACGTGTTCCGGGCGCAGTACGCGGAGACCGAGGAAGAGGCCGACCGCTGGTACAAGGACGCCGACAACAACCGGCGTCCCCCGGAACTGCTGCCCCGCGACGAGGTTGCCCGGGCGATCAACTCCGAGGTCAAGGCCGGCCGCGGTACGCCGCACGGTGGCGTCTTCCTGGACGTGTCGTCCCGGCTCCCGGCCGAGGAGATCACCCGCCGGCTGCCGTCGATGCACCACCAGTTCAAGGAACTCGCGGACGTCGACATCACCGCCGAGCCGATGGAGGTCGGCCCGACCTGTCACTACGTGATGGGCGGGGTCGAGGTGGATCCCGACACGGCGTCGTCCGTCGTACCGGGTCTGTTCGCGGCCGGTGAGGTCGCGGGCGGCATGCACGGGTCGAACCGGCTGGGCGGCAACTCGCTGTCCGACCTGCTCGTCTTCGGCCGCCGGGCCGGCAGCGGCGCGGCCATGTACGTCGACTCGCTGGGCGCGGAGCGGCCGAAGATCGCCGAGGCCGACGTCGACGCGGCGGCGGCCGACGCGCTGGCGCCGTTCGAGCTCGAGGGCGGGGAGAACCCGTACACGATCCACCAGGAACTCCAGCAGGCGATGAACGACCTGGTCGGCATCATCCGCAAGGCCGAGGAGATGGAACAGGCGCTGGCGCGGCTGGCGGAGTTCCGCGGCCGGATCGCGAAGATGACGGTCGAGGGGCACCGGCAGTTCAACCCCGGCTGGCACCTCGCGCTGGACCTGCGCAACATGCTGACCGTGTCCGAGTGCGTGGCCAAGGCGGCGCTGGAGCGGCAGGAGTCCCGCGGCGGTCACACCCGCGACGACTTCCCCGGCATGAACGCCGAGTGGCGCAAGCTGCTGCTGGTCTGCGGGCTCAACGCCGACGGCTCGGTGAACGTCGCGCGCAAGGACCAGATCCCGATGCGCGAGGACCTGATGGAACTGTTCGAACTGGACGAGCTGAAGAAGTACCTGACTGAGGAGGAGCTGCCCGCATGAGTGAGCGAAGCGAGCTCTGCCAAAAGCACAGCGGCTTGAGGTCGGCGGCGCCCGGAGCGAAGCGAGGACGTCGATGAGCTACAAGGGCAAGTTCCGGGTCTGGCGCGGGGATGCCGAGGGCGGCGACCTGCAGGACTACGAGGTCGAGGTGAACGAGGGCGAGGTCGTCCTCGACGTCATCCACCGGCTGCAGGCGACCCAGACACCGGACCTGGCGGTCCGGTGGAACTGCAAGGCCGGCAAGTGCGGCTCCTGCAGCGCCGAGATCAACGGCCAGCCGAAGCTGATGTGCATGTGCCGGATGAACACGTTCGAAGAGGACGAGGTCGTCACCGTCACCCCGATGCGCACCTTCCCGGTGATGCGCGACCTCGTCACCGACGTGTCGTTCAACTACACCAAGGCCCGCGAGATCCCGGCGTTCACCCCACCGGTCGACCTGAAGCCCGGCGAGTACCGGATGCAGCAGGTCGACGTGGAACGCTCGCAGGAGTTCCGCAAGTGCATCGAGTGCTTCCTGTGCCAGGACACCTGCCACGTGATCCGCGACCACGAGGAGAACAAGGAGTCCTTCTCGGGCCCGCGCTTCCTGATGCGCATCGCCGAACTCGACATGCACCCGCTGGACGCCGCCGACCGCCAGCACGAGGCCCAGGACCAGCACGGCCTCGGCTTCTGCAACATCACCAAGTGCTGCACCGAGGTCTGCCCCGAACACATCAAGATCACCGACAACGCACTGATCCCCATGAAGGAACGCGTAGCCGACCGCAAGTACGACCCGATCGTCTGGCTAGGCAACAAAATCCGCCGCCGCCCAGCCTGAAGCTCCTTCCCGAAGGCCGCCCGCAGCTGTTTGCTGCGGGCGGCCTTCGCTTTC
>NZ_BAAAOS010000061.1:0-39040 GCF_039530625.1 Kribbella sancticallisti
CCAGCAAGCAACCAACTCGTTCGCGACCGCGGGTCTCGCGGTCGCCGCCTTCGGCCTCGCCGCGTTGACGATGCCCGCCAAGGCCCGCCTGGTCGATCGCCACAGCCAACGCCGCGTCCTCCCCCCGATGGCCGTCATCTGCGCATCGGGACTGGCCGCCACCGCCTTCGCCCGTACTGCGAACGCCGCGGTGCTGGTGGTCCTGGTCGGCCTGGCGGGAGTGTTCGCCCCGCCGCTCGGCCCGTCGATGCGCGCCACATGGCGGCTCGTCACCGACAGGACCGAGCTCAAGCAGCGTGCTTACGCCCTCGACTCGATCTGTGAGGAATCGCTGTACCTGGGTGGTCCGCTCATCGCGGGACTCCTGATCAGCTTCTGGTCCGCGCCGGCCGCGCTGGCGTCCTCGGCCGGGCTGATGGTCGCCGGGACCTTAGGGATGGTCGCGACGCCGCCGGCCACGCATATCGCCGAGCAAGAGGCCCCGCGCCGGTTCCTTGATCCAGGGCCGTTGCGGAGTGCGGGGCTTCGGCGAATCGTGCTGATCATCTTCCTCGTGGCCGGCGGAGTGAGCGTGGCCTACATCTGTGTGGCGGGTGTCGCGCAAGGTCAAGGGCGGGCGGGGGCCGCCGGATTCGTCGAGGCGGCCATCGGTCTGGGCAGTGTGATCGGAGGGCTGACCTGGGCCCGTCGTACCCATACTCGATCGCACTGGCACCAGCTGGCCGGCTTGATCGCCTTGCTGGCCGCCGCGTTCCTGGCGGCGGCCTTCGCCACCAATCTGATCGTGCTCGGCGTGGTGATGGCAGTCGGCGGCCTGGCGGTCGCTCCGCTCTTCGTCGTGTCCTACCTGGCGGTCGATGACCTGACCCCACAGCACCAGCGAACTGAGGCGAGCACCTGGATCAACACCGGCAACAACCTCGGCAGTGCGGCCGGCGCGTCCTTGGCCGGCTTGGCGATCGACCGGACCGGGCCGTCGTACGGGTTCCTGGCCGGAGCAGGGGTGCTCGCCCTCACAGTGCTGCTCATCGGGCTTGGGTCGCAATTACGCTGCCGGACTGGGAATCCACGCGGCCGGTCCGAGGGTCACGCCGCACCGAGCGGCTCTGTGGACGCTGACGGCGACTCTGGCTTGGTCAGGTGATGCGCTGGGTCACCATGGTCCAGTCTCGGACCATGGTGACCCAGCAAGGGTCAGCCGTCGCCCGCCTGGGCGGACGTGCTGCCGACCAACTTGGCGTTCCCCCTGCTTCGGGTGCCGTTGACTGCGATGATCCTCTGGCTCGCCTAACGGTGGCCGATCACGGCGGCTCGGCGCAACGTCCTGGTCCACTCGGCGGCTTCGCCGTCGTGGTGGTCGGCCGGGCTCTCGCCGTGGTCGTGCTGAACGACTGGATCGGCTGGTACCCGACGGCGGTTCCCGGCTGGCCTGAATTGCTGAGAACCAGCTCGTTCAACAACATCATCCTGTTCATCCTGGTCACCGGCCGGGCGCACGCCGTGGTCTACCTGCAGGCGGCCCGGTCCGCGGAGGCCCGGTTCACCGCTTCCCGGCTGGACGCGCTGACCAGCCAGCTCCAACCGCACTTCGGCCCGTGAGGAACATCGGTACGGAAACGTACGGTAAGGCCGTCGGTCGGTCGATGACTCCGGTGGGTTGGGGCGCTGGTTCAGTTTCTTGGCGTACGGTTCCGTTCCGATGTTCTCGCCCCAGCTTTGGTGTCCGGGGTTTGGTCACCGGGGTTGGTAGGCCGTAGTAGCTTCTCGGGCCATGCCTGTTGAGTTTCTGACCGATCAGGCGGCCGTGTATGGCCGCTACAACGGCCCGCCGGACCGGGCGCAGATGGAGCGGTTCTTCTTCCTCGATGACTCCGACAAGGCACTGGTCGGGAAGCGGTGCGGTGATCACAACCGGCTCGGGTTCGCCGTGCAGTTGACGACGGCTCGCTATGTCGGAACGTCCCTGGCTGACCCGAGTCGACGTGCCGAGACCTGCACCCGCTGCGGCGTGTACGCCGCCAGTCAGACCTATCTCGAAGGACTACGACCGCCGCTATCGCCCCCGACGCGCCTGATTATCAGCGGCCCAGCGCACCAGGACGTGCAGACAACTTCGGACATCTGTGCAGGCGACTTCGAACATCGACACCTTGCCGGCGCCACACTCGAACTCGACGACGCCGCGCTGGACCGAATCGACGAGATCGTCCCGCCTGGCACCAACATCTACGAGCCCAACGCCCCCTTCGACGCGCCCTGGCTGGCCCAGCCGGAGAAGCTCAGGAGGCCGATCGCCAACCGACCGGCCGCATCCTGATCCCGTCCCTCACGCCGAAATCGCCTCGCCGAGATACACCTGCGGGAGCCCGAATGTGCTGAACATGGTGCGGTCCTCGATGACCTCGATCCGCTCGAACCCCGAGCTGGTGATCGTCAGTACGTCGATCGTGTACGACCGGAACACGCCTTCCTCGTCCGCACGGTAGACACCGAAACCGGGCCTGCCGTTGACCGAGATCGGCACCATCCGGCAATGGCCGACCGCCGGGCAGTGCGCGAGGAACTTGACGATCGCGTCGCGGCCGGACAGCACCGTGTCAGACGGCCGCCGCCGGCATTCCGCATCCTCGGTGAGCAGGTACACCAGCGCGGTGATGTCACCGGTCTCGAACGCCACCGCGTACTCGGCGAGGAACCCGCGCAGCGTCACGTCGTCCGGCTCGGACACGTCCGTCGGGGCCTGCGCCAACTGCGCGCGTGCTCGGCGCAGCATACTGTGCACGGCGGACCCGGAGGTGCCGAGCAGGTCGGCGACCTCGGTGGCCTGCCAGCCGAGCACATCCCGCAAGATCAGCACGGGCCGCTGGCGCGGTGACAGGCGTTCCCACACAACGATAAGCGCCCGTTTGCGGTGTTCGCGGGTGGCGACGACGACAGCTGGATCGGTCAGCGCGGCGGCCTCGGCCGCGGTCTCCCGTTGCTGCGCGCCGCCCGCCGGCCAGTGCGGGCCGCTGCTGTGCTGGTCACGCTCGTACTCCGGGAAGCCAGTAGGCACCGGCAGCCTTCTGCGGCTCTCCAGGGCGTTCAGGCACACGTTCGTCGCGATCCGGTACAGCCAGGTGCGCAGTGACGACCGGCCCTCGAAGTTACCGTAGCTGCGCCAGGCGCGCAGGAGCGTCTCCTGTACCTGGTCCTCGGCGTCGTGGACCGAGCCGAGCATGCGGTGGCAGTGCGCCAGCAGTTCGGCCCGGTACGGGTCGGTGAGCTTGGCGAAGTCGTCCGGTCCGCCGGGGTTCGAGCCAGGCATGGTGGCGGTCGCCGGGCCGTCGCCCAGTCCCGCATCCAGCCCTCCGGCCAACCCGTGGCCGACCGCGGCTGTCCGGTTGTTCTGAAGTGTCACCGTTCCTCCTGACCGTGCGCAGACTCCTGCCTCACGGAGGTAGACCAGCGTAGCGTCTCGAATTCGTCGCGCTCAGGCGACGAATTTCCGGTTCGCCCCAGGTCTATCCCACCGTGACAGACCAAACGGCCGCTGCGCCCCCCGACAACACGTTCTCGACCACACTCGACCCGCGCCGCTGGAAGGCATTGGCCTTGCTGTGCACGGCGTACTTCATGATCATCGTCGATTTCACAGATCGTCATCCTGGCGCTGCCGTCGATCGAGTCCGAGCTGACGTTCGGTCTCAACGACTCGCAGTGGGTGATGAGCGCCTACCTGCTGAGCTTCGGCGGGCTGCTCCTGTTCGGAGGGCGCACCGCCGACCTTCTGGGCGGACGCCGCATGTTAATGGTCGGCACCGCCCTGTTCCTCGTCGCGTCCGTGGTGTGCGGGTTCGCGTGGACCGGCGGAGTGCTGATCTCGGCCCGCGTCGTGCAGGGCATCGCGGCGGCTGTCATGGCGCCCACCGCGATGGCTGTGCTGATGGCGACCTTCCCGGAGGGCAAGGAGCGAAATCGCGCCATTGGCGTGTGGACCGGCGTCGGCGCGTTCGGCGCCACCGCCGCACTGCTCGTCGGCGGCTCCATCACCCAGGGGCTGGGCTGGGCGTGGATCTTCTTCATCAACATCCCGCTAACCGGCATCGTGCTGCTGCTGGGGCCGAGGCTGCTGCGGGAGACCGCGATCCGGGAAAGCAAGAGGTCCTACGACCCGTTCGGCGCGATCACCGTGACCGGCTCGCTCGTTCTGCTGGCCTACGCGGTCGTCGAGGCGCCGGCTGTCGGCTGGGGCTCCGTCCAGACGCTGGGTCTGCTGGCGGGCGCGGTGCTGCTGTTCGCGCTGTTCCTGGTCGCCGAGCGCGGTGCCAAGGCGCCGCTGGTGCCGCTGCGGGTGTTCCGGCTGCGGTCGCTGGTAAGCGGCAACCTGATGACGATCCTGGTGTCGATGACCATCTACGGCGGCGCGCTGATGATGTCCATCTACGCCCAAGAGGTGCTCGGCTATTCGGCTGTCATGTTCGGTCTCAGCACCGCGATCTACGCGTTCATGTCCGTGGACGGCTCGAACCTCGCCGGCCCGCTGACCACGAGGTTCAGCTACAAGAAGGTGGCCGTTCTCGGCGCGGCGGCGTTGTCGCTCGGCGCGTACCTGCTGTCCCGCGTCACGGCGGACGGCAACTACTGGACCGACCTGTTCCCTGCCATGGTCGTGTTCGGCTACGGCATCGGCACCACCGTGGTGGCGTCGGCGATCGCGGCATTGTCGAACGTGCCCGCGAATGAGTCCGGCCTGGCCTCGGGTATCAACCAACTCGGTGTTCCAGATCGGCGCGGCATTCGGCATCGCACTGTGTACCACGGTCTCGGTCGCCTACACCAACCAGAGCGCGGAGGTGGCGAAGGTCGGGCTGAACGAGGGCGTACAGGCCGCGTTCTTCACCGCATTCGTGTTCGCGTCGGTCTGCCTGGTGATCGCTCTCATCCTCAACCTGGGCATCAGAAAAGGAAAGAGGACCGGACTGTGAGGACTTCCTGGCAAGACCTGCCTACCGCGGTTGCGACCGAGATGATCAGCGTGCTCGGGAAGGAGGCTGACGAGGATTGGTCGCGACGCGCCGGCGACACGTCGTGGAACGCCCGACAGTTGCTCGACCACATCACCCTCGCGGTGACGGGGTACGCCGGTCTCCTCATCGCGCGCCCCGATACCCCGCGGTACATCGCGCTGCGCACTGGCAACGACCCGAACGCGTCGGTACACGAGCGCTTCGAGTCGATCGGGATTGCGGCCACCCTGCTGTCACACACGGTGCGGGCGACCGGCCCGGAGGTGCGCGCCTACCACTCGTGGGGCACGTCGGACGCGCCCGGCTTCGCCGCGATGGGGGCGGTGGAGATGCTGGTGCACACCCACGACCTGACCCGCACGTTCGGCTCCGACTGGACGCCGCCGGACGACCTGGCCGTGCAGGTGGTGACCCGCCTGTTCCCGAACGCGCCCGCCGACCATCCGCCCGGGCAGGCGTTGCTCTGGGGCTGTGGCCGGATCGCCCTGCCCGGCCACCCGCAGTTGCCGCGTGAGCGGTGGCAGTGGTACGGCGAGGTTCGCTGAACCAACGTCGCCCCGTTGCAGCCGAGCGAAGTCGCGCAGGGCTCCGCACCGCCGGAGCTCAGCCCGCGATTGTCTCCAGGGCGTTGCTCGCGAGTCGATGCCGGATCCCGCCGCGGACAGCTCGCGCGGCTGCACACTCGGGCTTTCGGTCCGCTTGCTCCTCGAAGCTGACACCGAACTCATCCGCGAGGCCGAGCCGAGGATATTCGCGGACCACGTCTGCGAGGAACGACTGAGGCCACAGGGCCATGTTGCTTCCGCCGATGTCGAGAGCAGTCGCGGTCTCGAGGAGATGGCTCTCGGTGTCATGTTGCGGATCGACGGCGTCGCCCATATGACGAACGATCACCTCGTGGACGCGCTCACGCCGCCCGAGGGGCCAGTTGAGACCGGCGGCGAACACCCAGGCGACGTGGCCGCCCGCCTCTTCGAAGGGCACCAGATGAGAGTCGAACGGCTCGGTCAGGCCCACATCGTGGAGAAGGGCCGCCACGTAGAGGAGGTCATCGTCGAAGGCGAGACCACGCTGCATGCCGGCGCCTGCCGCGAAGTAGTAGGAGCGAAGGCAGTGGTTCAGCAGCGCGGGGGAGTAGTAGCGTTGGGCAACTTCCAGACTGAGCTGGGCGGACAACGAGGCGGGTGACCGCACGTCGCTGAGCCTCATGGCCGCGCTCCTGCGGGGCGGCCGGCCCGGGGGTCCTGGGATCGTGCTGTGGTCGGCGGGTCTGCGAAGGGGTCTTGTGCGTACTCGATGCGCGCGCTGGCGTCGGCCATGACGGGCTCTCCGTGCCCGAACCCGGCGATCCGGGCTCCGGTGGCTGCGATGCTGAGGGCTGAATGGCGGGTCTCGGCCCGGTCCACGTTGAACACTCCGAGGACGACCTGGCCGTTGAACTCGGCCACGGTGTCTCCCGTCAGTACGACGTCGAGGCGCGGCAGGTGCAGCGCGATACTGCCCGGGGTGTGCCCAGGCAGATGCAGCACTTGTGCCTCGCCGGCGATGGGCAGGATGTCTCCGTCGACGACTTCGGTGTCGACCCGACATGCGGGCGCCCGTGGCGGTTCAGTCGGCTCCGAGTGGATCGTCTTCTCGGCCGCGGTGAAGCGGGGAAGCGGGCCGTCGTCGACACCTCGTACGACGGGCGCCTCGGCCGCGCCGGCGATGATCTCCGCGTTCCCCCAGGCGGCGATCTCGGCCGCGGCGCCGGCATGGTCCTCGTGGAAATGGCTCAGTACCACCTGCCCCACATCCTTGCGACTGCGCCCAAGAGCGTGCAGGGCAGCCTCGACAAGTGGCGCGCTGTGGACCCAGCCCGTGTCGAACAGCGCCACACTGTCCGGCCCTAGCCACACGTAACTGTTCAGCAGGTGCGCCTCACCGTCAGGGATTCGCAATCGGTACAGGCTGGGCGCGATCTCGAGAAGGTCGGGCTGGGCAGTCATAGATGCTCCTGAGTGCGAGAGTGTAAGTAAAAGTGTTACATATGCCGTGGGTCGCGCCAGGTACCGGGCACCCGACTGGGACCCTACGGCCGGGGAGCCCCGAGCCCCGGTCGACGGCGGGCGAGCCATGTGAAGCCCAAGATGAGTCCCCCGAGCAGGAAGTACGGCTCGATGACGACGAGGAGCAGGCTCGGATGGTCGCCCTCGCCGCGCACGACGTCAAGAATCATCAGGCATACACCGAGCCCGCCGCGGGCCGCCAGTAGGATGGCTCCCGCCACCAGTACCCAGTCAAGAAGGATGCGCCTGCCGGCGATGCGCTCCCGCCGTCCGGGGCGGGTCCACCACAACCCGGCGGCGAGGGCCGCGGTGGTTGCGGCGACGCCGAGGTTATAGGCCGCGAACAATGGTGTCTGGAGTGCGGCGTCGGCCTCTGCGGTCGAGGCTCCGAGACCTGCGCGGCCGCCGAAAGCCCAGTACCAGTGCACCGCCGAGAACAGTGCGGCCCACGCGATCGCCGCGACCGTCCACCGGGTGACGGCCGGACCGCCGCTGCCGAGCCGCGTCGCCATCCCCGGACCGGACCGGGCGGGGAGGCTCGCCGACGGATCGGACGACGGGGCGGCCGTCGACCATTGGGGGTCATTCTCAAAATGCGGCACGGAGCCTCCTATTGACGATTCGGCCGACTCAGTCAGAGCGCCGGCGTCCCGTTGGATATTCCATATCAGCTGTACTGACCGGGCACGTTGGTCGAGATCGTGTGACGACATGAGGTGAATGTGCTTGATGGATGAAGACCTCCCGGCGTGGAGTGGAGCTGTCTAAGGAACCGCTCCAACCACCGGGAGGTCTTCGTGGCTAACGCTAACGCTGCCTTGACCCCGCGCCCGTGTACGGCTGGCGCGTCTGATTTTTTGACGACGGCTGGCCGGTGTCGCGGGCCGCGGAGTTGTTCCAGGTGTCATGGCCGACCGCGAAACGCTGGTCCGACCGCTACCGCGACCTGGGCGAGGCCGGTATGTCGGATCGGTCGTCACGTCCGCACCGGCAACCGAACCGGACCCCAACCGCACACAGTGCGCCGGATCGTGAGCCTGCGCCGCCGTCACCGCCTGGTCCCGGTCCAGATCGCCGATCAGCTCGGCCTGGCTGCCTCGACCGTGCACGCCGTACTACGACGCTGCCGGCTGCACCGGCTGTCCCACCTCGACCGCCACACCGGCGAACCGGTCCGCCGCTACGAACATCCTCATCCCGGCGCGATGCTGCACGTCGACGTGAAGAAGCTCGGCAACATCCCCGACGGTGGCGGCTGGCGCTACGTCGACCGCCCGTTCAAGGCCTATCAGCTACAGCGCCGAGGCCGCTCAATGCCTCATAGGTGACGTCGGCAACGAGTTGCGCACAGCTGCCGTCTGGGTCGAGGTCAGGGTCGAGGATGCAGACCGCCGCTCCAACAGCGTCTGCGGCCAGCTCGCCGAGCAATGTGATCAGTTGCTGAGGGTTCAGCCCTCCTGGATCAGGGCTGTCGACCGCCGGCATGAAGGCGGGGTCAAGCACATCGACGTCGATATGCAGCCAGTAGCCCTCGAGGTCCTGCGCGGCCAATGCTTTCCGGATCAGGCTCAGCGACCCAGCAGGATCGCTGACAACCTGACTCGCTGGGATGACTGCCGCCAGTGTCTGCGTCGCCTCGGTGGTGCCCTCGTCATCGTCTCGGCATCCAACATGGACCTTTGCGTTGTACGTCGACCAGCTGCCAGGTCGCCCCGTCGTCCGCGTACCGGACCGCGATCGAACGGACCGATTGCCAGGGATCTGAGCCTGAGCGCGAGAAGTTGATTCGACTTCTAGCGCACAGTCCTGGAAGGCGTCGACAAGTAAGACCTCCGATGTGGTTAGTCGGTCAGCCTCGAGCCGGGCTGACGCTCAGCGAGAAAGTGCGGCCTGCCCCTGGCTCTCCTGCCAGCGTCAACTGCCGCGTCCGAGTCTGGCAGCTTGGCGGGGCCAGCCTCTTCTCCGGTCGTCAAGAGGTACGGCACTTATCCGCCTGACGATTCGCCCAGGCCCTTCCGCCCGTGCGGGCCATCTACAGACGACGCAACTGCGGCCAGAGTTTGCCTTCAGCAACCATGTCTTTACCCTTATATAGTTCTAAGGGTCCAGAGGAGGGCTTCCCGGATGTGTTGGAGCGGTTAAGTTCGTAAGGTTTGGCCCGGAGAGATCTACTACTACAAGGAGGATGAATGAGGCGAATGGTTGGAGCGCTGATGACTGGGACGCTGGTGGCTGGGGCGCTGGTGGCTGGGGCGACCGCTGCGGCAATGATCGCGGCTCCGGCTCCGGCTGCTGCTGATGGTGGTGGTGGTGGTGAGCCCCTGCAAGGGAAACTGGACAATGTCGTCGCGGCGAGCGCCGTGGGTGGGCTTGCGGAGGTGCGCGACGAGCATCGGGTCTGGCGCGGCACAAGTGGCGTTGCGGAGGTGGGGCGGTCGGCGTCCGTCCCCGCCAATGGGCGGTTCCGGGCTGGGAGTATCACCAAGACGTTTGTGGCAACCGTCGTACTGCAACTCGTCGACGAGGGCGCCGTGCGGCTGGACGACTCCGTCGAGAAGTGGTTGCCTGGGGTGATCCCGAACGGTGAGGGGATCACCGTGCGCCATCTGCTCAACCACACCAGCGGGCTGTACGACTTCAAGGACACGTTGAGGCTGCCGGACATCGTGGCCAATCGGTGGAAGACTTGGACCGCCGACGAGGTGATCCGTCGCGCGGTAGCCAACCCTCCGACGTCCACGACGCCGGGCCGGATCTTCGACTACTCGAATACCAATTACACCGTCTTGGGCGAGATAATCACGGCGGCGACAGGCGCGTCGTACGGCGACGAGGTCGAGCGGCGGATCGTCCGGCCGCTGGGTCTGCACGGCACCGAGATGCCCGGAACCTCACCACACATCAGCGGCCCGCACCCGCATGGCTACCTTCCGACGGCAGAAGGCCTTCTTGACTTCACTGAGATGAACCCGTCGCTGTTCGGCGCAGGCGGCGAACTGATTTCGACCACCCGCGATCTCAACGACTTCTTCAGCGCCTTGCTCACCGGGCAACTACTCTCACCTCGTCTCTTGGCCGAGATGAAGCAGCCGGCGGTGGAAGGCAGGGATTACGGTCTTGGCTTGGCTTGGCGGGACACTGAGTGCGGCGTCCGCGTGTACGGCAACGACGGCGACTCCCTCACCTACCAGTCCTGGGCGTTCTCCACTCCTGACGCCAGTCATCAGGTCAGCGTCGTCCTGACGCCGAACTTCAAGGCCGATTCCGACGACTACATCGGCAACTTCCTGGATGAGGCAATCTGTTAGTTGCCTCTAGTACTCCAGCCGTAGTTCGATATCGCGGCGGGCGGTCGAGCAGTTTGGTGAATAGGTGCTGGATCTCGTTCGCGGTCAACGCGATGACTCCTGGCATGGGGTGGCTTTGGGCTCGTGCGGTGACGGCGAGGAAGGCGTGGGCGAGCATCGCGAGGATGGTCCACCGATGCCACGACGTCCAGCGGCGGACCTGGTGCTCGTCCAGGCCGGTCAATCCCTCACCTGCTTGAAAAACTCTTCGATCGTCCACCTGCGTCCGGCCACGGCGACAATGGCCCGTCCGGGCCACCCTCACCGGCATGCTCAGCGATCGTCCAGCAGTTCACCCGCGGCAATCCCGCCAACAATCCCAGCAGGAACAACCGGGTCCGCCTGCGCGGTTCGACCCGAACGAACCGCCCGCGATCCGATCCACCAGCTCGTCGAAACCGTCCTGCCACCGATCAGGGTCTACGCTTGGGCACGCGGCCACCGCCAGACGATCCTTAGTCCACACAACTCCGGATCATCGAACGGTGGGCGCGCTACGTCCGGGACCGCCAGATCACGAACTACTGCTGGAGTATTAGGGCGATCGAATCCCGCGGTCGTCATCCCTCCGCTGTACCGCCGGGACTGTGCCATGGCGTACTAGGCCGCTGCGCTGTCGTGGAAGTTGGCGGCGAAGGTCGTGCCGAACGGCGCCAACTCGAGCTTGATCGTGGACCTTCACCCGTTGCCATAGCGCGCTGCCTCCTGTGGTGCCTGCGATGGTGCCGGTGGATCCATCGGCCTCAGCAGTTGCTGGCCGAACCAGTCCTCGACAGCGCGAGGCCTGCGGGGATCGGGGACGTAGACGACGCGGGCTTGCCAGTCGTCGGAGTTCGTCCGGCGCCACTCCAAGATCAGTCCTGGCCACGGGCAGCGCTCGGGGTCGAGGAGGAATGGAACAGATTGAAGGCTAGGCCGTCGGAGCCTCCGCGGCTTCGTGCCAGGCCTCCCATCCCTCGGGTTCCGCGACAGCGGCGATGACCAGGGCGGCGACGGGGTCGGCCCACCACCAGCCGACGGTGGCGTTGAGGGCGAGCCCGGCCAGCACGGTGATGGACAGATAGTTGGACAGCCAGGTCTCTTTCGACTGGGCGACCAGCACCGGGTTGCGCAGTTGCCGGCCGGTGCGGCCTGGGCGATCGCGATGGGTGTCATGACGGCGAGGGCGACGATGTTGAGGATAATGCCAACGAGCGATTCGCCTGCCTTGTCGGCGGTGAGCAGTTCGCGGACGGTTTCGATGGCGACGTAGACGGCGAGGATGTAGAAGGTGACCGAGATCGCTTTCAGCGCGGGCCGGTGCCGGGCTTGCGTGCCGCCGCGCAGCTGCCAGATCACAACGGAAGCGGCGAACACCTCGATGCCGAAGCCGACCAAGGCGATGGATCCGGACGCCAGCCCGGCCGTGACGGCGACGACGCCCTCGATGACGTCCCAGGCGACGATAAACCATGCGAGCGCGAGGCCGTGCCGGATAAGGGTGGACTGGTCCATGGTCACGGACCCTCCACATCGGCCGGATGGCCAACACGATCGGCTGAACCAGTGTGTGTCTGCTGCGCGGTTCTGCTGGTGGGGTCACCAACAGTCGACGGGAATCAGGAACCCGTCGACTGTTGGTTACCCAATGTGCATGCGTGTCCTCACTCGTGCGGAGTGGGCAGCAGGATGCGATCGACGGCGGCCCGCGCGCGGTTGAGCGCATCGTCCCGGCCCAACAGTTGACGATCGTGGTTGGCCTTCAGCAGCACGGCGTGGAGCTCGAAGACGACCTGCTCCACGTCGGCGGAGTCCCACAGTTCGCCGAGCCGCACTGCCAGGTCGGCCTGGCGGAGCAGCAGCTTCTCGCCCGCGACCACCGCCTCGACGATCGCCTCGCGGGCCTGACCGGGGCGGCCGTCGAGCTCGCTGGCGCTCGCCACGAACAAGCATCCACCGTCGAAGGTGACCAGGTAGTCGATCCATGCCGCCATGACGGCCCGCAGCCGGGCGAGGCCGCCGGACGAATCCTCCGATGGGGCCAGAACCTCGCGCTGGAACACATCGACTGCGTGCGCGACGATGGCCAGCTGGAGTCTCTCCTTCGTGCCGAACAGCGCCTGTAGTGCACTCTTCGGGACTCCGCTGACCGTGGCCAGGCGACCCAGGGTGAGCCCCTCGAGCCCCTCGACCGAGGCGAGCTGCACCGCCGTTCGCAGCACCGCTGTTCGTCGTTCGTCTCCCGGCTTCGTCATGCTCGTACTCTACGCCACATACGTACGAACGTAGACATACATACGCTCGTATGATTCAATTCTCGGCACACCCACCAACCCCCGGAGTGAACGAAGTGACGCAAACAATCGACACGGCCTCGGTGGCCGAGGCCTACGCGAAGGCCTGGAACTCACGAGACGTCGACGCCATCCTCGCGCTGCACGCGGAAGGGTCCACGTTCCATTCGCACGGTCGCGGTGCCGCTGTCGAGGGCATCGAAGGCCTTCGTGCGGCCTTTGGCCAGGTCTTCGAACTGTTCCCCGGCTTCCGCGCCGAGATCCATCGACTGCTCCTCGGCGAGGGGCACTGGACGCTGGACTGGACTCTGCACTTCGAACCGGCCGGCGGCGGCGAGCGCGGCTTTGGCTGCATCGACATTGTCGAGCTCGACGAGGAGGGCCTGGTCGCTCGCAAGGACACTTACTACGATCTCGAATCGTTCAAGCAGGCGACGGCAGGTGCAGAAGCATGACCGCGCCCCCGCTGTTTGACCCTTCTCCCGAGATCAATCTCCCTGTCGAGCATGTCTGTGACATGTATGTCGACCTCTACGACCCCCTGCCCATCGAGACGCCGACCGGCCTCCGCATGACCTACATCGCCAAGCCCGGCAAGGTCACCGGCAAGATTTCCGGCGAAATCCTCAATGGAGGCGGCGACTGGGTGGTCGTTGGAACGGACGGCGTGAGCCGGCTGGACATCCGACAGACCATCCGCACCGACGACGGCGTCCTCATCCACTTCTCCGCGCCCGGAGTGGTTCGTCTGCCTGCTGATGGTCACGAGCGGATCGCACGAGGCGAGCGAGTTCCCCACAACGAGGGCTACATCCGCCTCACACCGCGCTTCGAGACCAGCGATGAGCGCTACAGCTGGCTCAACGGACACGTCTTCGTCGCCGTCGGTGAACTCTCGCGGGGACACATCGACTGGCGCATCTACCGGGTCGTCTGACACGAGGCATCTCGGTGGCAGTGACGGGCAGCAGGCGGGGTGGTCGTGGGCCGGCCACGCCCAGCTGGCTGGGACACCAATGTCGTGCGCCGAATCTCGGCGAGATTCAGACACGTTCCCGAACAGACCGGCCCCCCTCGCCTGCTGCCGCGTCGTGACTCGGCAGCCGAGCTGCCCGACTGCGTCGCGAACACATCACCCGAGAAAGGGATCACATGACAAGGATCGTCTCCAACCTCTGCAACCCGCTCCACGGCGGGACCGACAAGCTGCACCTGAAGCTGTACCGGATACCTCGCGCCGACAGCGCGCACACGCTTGAGTTGACCGAGCTAGCGGGGACGCCGGCGAAGATCTGACTCCGATTGGTCCGGACCCGTGCGCTGCCGCGAAATCCGCGCTGTGGCCGCCAGGCGCAAGCCCGGCGCAGCCGCGAGGAAGTCCTCGACGCAACCACGATCGCCGCCATCGCCGCTGCGGCCGGGGTATCCGTGGAATCCATCTACAAGGCGTCCGGCGGCAAGGCGGGGCTGGTGCGTGCCATCTACGAGCGCGGCCTGACCGGGCTGGGATCGGTCCCGGCGTACCAGCGCTCCGACGAGATGCGCGCCCATGAAACCGACCCCGCGACCGTCATGCGCAAGTGAGGCCTCCTGACCACCGAAGTCGCCGCGGTGGTCACGCCGATCCGCCTACTCATGCGCTCGGCCGCCGCCACCGACCCCGACATGTCGGCCCTCCTCAAGGGCAGCGACGCCGAGCGCCTCACCCGCATGCAGCACCACGCCCGTTTCCTGGCAGAATGCGCCTATCTCCCAACGGCGCAACCGTCGCCGAAGCCACCGACATCCTCTGGACCTGCAGCTCCGTCAAGCTGTACGAACTCTTCATCCTCCAGCGAGGCTGGTCGCCCCGCCGCTTCGCCCGCTTCCTCGCCGACTTCATGATCAGTTCCCTCATCCAGCACCACGAAGCGACTGATGCCTCCCCCCGACGACCCCCTGAATCCGTGACTCACGGCATCCGGCGATACGTCCGAACGTGGCTCCCCACCACGATTGTCCATGTGGCACAAGATCGCCTCGCACAACGCTCGGGTGATCGCGACCCAGAGATCACAGCCGCGAGGTCTTGCTCCTCCACCCTTCGAAGGGATGAGTCGGCAAACCGGTGGGGCGTCCGGGGCGCGTTGGCGTCAGCGCCTCCCCACGGTCGTCGCGAGCTATCAGGCCGGGGAAGCGCAGTACGCCGTAGGCGAGTTGGTCCGGATCGCTGTTGTCAGTTCTGCCAACGAGACTTCGCGGACTTCTTCGACGGACCACCGGCGCCCGAGGGTGGGCGGTTCGTCGAGGTCGAGACCGACGATGGCCACAGCATCAGAATCGGCCAATGGCTGGAGCGCTCAGACGGCAATTGGGCGCTTCGAATCGGGAACGCGCCGATCCCTTCACCCGATGTCATCAACCGCTCAGACGAGGCGGCCCGCGATGACCCGAGCCGTAAGCCACCCAGGCCAGCTGATCACGGGCCTGTCCTCCCGTCGGACCTGGCTGGATCCGTCGAACTGGAACTCGCCAAGGCGGTAGATCAACTGCCAGGTCGCAACGGCCTGCCCGGCGGATCGCGCTATGAGTTGAGGTACGACGGCTACCTTCACTGAACTGTCAACCAGGGGATGTGGGCTTCGGCAGCGGCGCCGACGGATTGGCAGTCGTCTGATGCGTCGGCACAGCTGGTCGACTGCGCGGGCGTTGAGGTGAGCCATAACCTTGGCTACCGAGCCGGCCGCATGCTCGTGTTACCAGCCGAGGGACCTCACCAGATCAGCAATGTCGGCCGCGAAGACCTTCGCTGGATCACCCGTCAAGCAGGCCAGAGGACCCTATGCCTCTAGCGACACCAGCCCGTGGATCTTGCCTAGATCCTCGGTCGATGGCCCCGGAACTCTTCGGTAGGCGGCATGCGACAGGGCTCGGCCCGATGGGCGAGGACTGTCGGGCGGGCGCACCATCCAAGGTACGGCGGACAAGTGCGTCAGAAGCCGAGGCGCAGCTTGACCGCGGCGGTGGTGCCGTCGCGGTAGGTGACCCGGACGGGCACTGGGTGATGTCCGTCGAACTCGCTGCCGGGGACCCAGAAGGCGAAGTAGCCGTTCTGCACAGAGGCCTCCACCTGGCCGCGGGTCGGGCTGTTGTAGGTCATCCCGACGATATCGGAACCGGCTCGGCCAACCGCAGACGTCAGGTACCCGTTGTTGCCGCCCCCACTGGTGCCCATCGCGGAGGGGGCAAGCTGACGCGCTCCGACGGAGGCGCCGCCGGGGCCGCCCATGGAGCCGTAGCCCTGGCGGTTGCGCGGGTTGACGTTCGTCATGCACGACGCCGTGAACTGGTCGTGCCCAGTCAGGATCACCAAGGCCCAGTCGCCACGGCGTTCGACCATTGCCGTACCAGCCCGGTTGATCTGGTCGTCCTGCCCCATGCCCTTCAAAGACTTGCGGCACTCCTTGACGGCATCGGCACGGTCTGTCGCGGACAGACCGGCCGGCTGCGCGGTCCAGGTCGCGTACGCCATGCCCCCGCCCGGCACCGGACCGCTGTCTCGCGGCACGAAGACGGCCACCGCCGCGATCGCGACCGCACTGGTGGCGACCGCTACCCGAACGAGCCTACGGCGGGTCCGGTACGGGCGAACCCCATCCGCCGGGTCGGTCGCGAGGACCCGTTCCAGCGTGGCGCGGGCCCGGGGGCTGTGGGGATCGATTTCGGTGGTGGCTGGGTCGAGGGTCTTCAGGTCGGCGAACTCGTCCAGATGCTTCATTAGGCCTGCCTTTCGGTGAGATCAGCCGGCGCGGCGGCAGGGATGGCACGGTGACCAAGCTGAGCGCGCAGAGCGTGGCGGGCCCTGGACAGGCGAAGCCGGTAGGCGACCGCCGTGATTCCCAGGACCGCCGCAGCCTGGCGCGCCGACAGGTCCTCCATCACCGCAAGGGCAAGAGCTTCCTGATGGACGGCGGACAGCCGTTCCCACGCGCGCCCCAGGTCGACCTGGCGCGCGACGAGGTCAGCGTCGTCTGGCGACCAGGCGGTCGCGGCCTCCGCCAGCCGCATCGCCAGTGCGTGCCGCCGCAATGCGCTGCGATGGGTGTTCAGGATCGTGTTCCGCACGATCCCGAACATCCAGGCTCGCGCATCCGGCGGATGCGGCGGTACGTCCTCCAGCCGCCGCCAAGCGACGAGCAACGCCTCGCCCACGACATCCTCCACCTGCGACTCCGGCACCCGTCGCTGCGCGAACCGCACCAAATCCACGAACGTCGCCTCGTACAGCGAGACGAACCGCGACTCTCGACTGACGCCGCCCAACGGGTTGCTCATAACCTCTACTTGTCCACCACTCACGCAGGTGTATCGCAACAGAGCCAGGTATTCCACCAGTAGACCAGGAAGACCTTCAGCCCGCTCATGAGCAGCGATGCTGGGCGGTACGGCTCGACACCAGTCCGAAGTCCAGAGTCAGTTCGTCCTACCGGGTGGGCCTCAGTCATGGATCCGGAGCTGCGCAACGTCGCCGAACCAATCCGACGCCGCCAACTCCCGCAAATTCTCCGACGCCGCCTCATGCTCGAGGCCGGGGAACAGCACCCGCCATCGCAGACCTGACTCGAACTCGACCACACGACCCCGCTCAACGATCGGCACGTCACAGCCTCTCCCGGCACCCGCTGTAGCACCGACTGGCGATCAGAAGAGTTCAGTCAACTAGTCGAGCCAGCATCATCCGTCGCGGCGACCAGGCTCGGATCTGGTCGCGGCAGCGTAAAAGACCTCACTGACCACTTCCCAGACATCGCGGCCGCAAGTCCTATCACCACGGCGGCCTGCCCGCTGCCGTGATCGCGGCGGCGGGCGCACTGCTCCGTGAGCGTGGGGTGGAGGGAGTCAGCCTCCGGGCCGCGGCGACCCATGCCGGCGTCTTATCGGCGGCGCCCTACCGGCATTTCGAGGACAAGCGAGCTCTTCTGCTCGCCTTGGCCCTCGCCGGCTACGACCAACTGATCACGCAGGTGAAGGCGGCGCCCCAAGTCGCGGGGAACCTTCGCTTCCATCGAAGCCCTGGTGGTGAGCTACGCGCGTTTCGCCCTGCGGAACGCGCAGCTGTACCGGCTGATGATGAGGCCGGCATCTCGGACCGCGAGCACGATGCGGACCTGACCAAGGCGCACAACGACATGTGCAACGTCCTGATCGAGGCGGTCGACGAGGCGCAACGTCGCAAGAACGTGGCCGGCAACGACCCCGTCGGTGTCGCCATGACGGCGTGGTGCATGGTTTACGGCCTGGCGACTCTGGCCGCGGACGGGAGTATCGACGGCGACGCGGTGGAGGCCGAGGTCGTGAAGAGTCTCAGAATCGTCGGCACCGGCTTGTCCGCGGAAGTGATCACCTCGCCTGCTCGACCTCGCGGTGTGAGCGATGGTTTCACTCGTCCGGATAGCGGAGTCCGATCTCGGTTCGGATCTTGTCCATCGTCTGCATGATGCCGACGGACTGGCTGGGTGGCATCAGCGGGCTGACGGTCTCGTTGGCATGGATGAGCCGTTCGACCTCTGCCGCCTGGTACTGCATGCCGCGCCCGCTCACCGGTTCGTCGTACCGGTCGAGCACCTTGCCGTCGTTGTCGAGCAGGATGACCGGGGCCGGGCCGTACCAGGTGGCCGCGATCTCGATGCGGCCTTCTGTTCCGAGCACGGTAGCGGTGTTCGGTCCGCGGGTCTCGCTGGACGAGTAGGTGGTCGAGATCGCGCCGTTGTCGTGCTGGAAGACAGTGGCCACCGAAGAGTCCACACCGGAGGCCCTGAAGGTCGCGCTGGCCTGGACGTCGACCGGTCGGCCGAGGATTTCCCAGGCGAACGAGACGGGGTAGATCCCGAGATCGAGCAGAGCGCCGCCGCCGAGGCACGGGTTGTTGATCCGGTGCTCGTCCTGCTGGGGAAGGCGCTGGGTGTGGTCGGCGTGGACCGAGCGCAGCTCGCCCAGCCGTCCGTCGCCGATCAGCGAATGAACGTGAGCCATGTGCGGGAGGAAGCGTGTCCACATCGCCTCAAGTACGACGAGTTCCTTGCGGCGACCCAGATCCGTGATCCGCTGAGCTTCCTCGCCGGTGAGGGTGAACGACTTCTCCACCAGCACGTGTTTGCCGTGCTCCAGCGCGAGCTCGGCGTTGGCCGCGTGGAAGTTGTGCGGAGTCGCGATGTAGATGACATCGACGTCGGGGTCCGCGGCAAGCTCCTCGTAGCTGCCGTACCCGCGGGCGATCCCGAACTCGGTCGCGAAGGACTCGGCGGAGGCAACAGATCGCGACCCCACCGCGACCACGCGGTGCCCGTGCAGCAACAGGTCGCGGGTGAAGATGCGGGCGACCCCGCCCGTCGCGAGGATGCCCCAGCCCACGTCTCCGGCCGAGCGGGGAGTCGGCTTCATCGAGGCGCTCACTGCTCGACCCCGTAGTCCAGGACGACCTGCAGCGCCTTCTCCGGCGTGGTGTCGAGCATCTCGAAGGCCGCTGATGCTTCCTCGGCGGGCACGATGTCGGTGATCAGGTCCCGCAGCGGCAACCGGCCGTCGCGTTCCAGGCCGAGTACCGTCGTCGACATCCGCAGTTCGTCCCAGCGGTGCTGCAGCGCGGGGGAGACGCCGGAGATCTGCGAGCCGATGATGGAGACCCGGTTGTGGTGGAGCTCCTCACCGAGTCGCACCACGGTGGCGCCGCCCTGGAAGAACCCTCCGGCCACCACGCGCGAGCTGTAGGCGACGGTCCGGACCGCCTCGTGCAAAGCCTGGTAGCTGCCGCTCATTTCGATGACGACGTCCGCGCCGCGGTTGCCGGTCACCGCGCGGACCTGTTCGGCCACCTCGTCGGTCAGCGGGTCGAGCACCATCGAGGCACCGAGACGCTGGGCCAGCTCCCGCCGGGACGCCACGGGATCGACGGCGATCACCCGGCCACCGTTCAGCCCGGCCAGCAGGGCGACGATCTGGCCCGGTACGCCGGCGCCGAAGACGGCCACCGTCTCGCCGACGTGGATGTCGGCGTCCAGGATCGCGTTGAGCGCAATGGCACCGATCTTGGCGAAGATCCCCGTGATGGGAGTCGAGCCGGCCGGCAGCAACCGGTCCTGTACCCAGTCAACCGGGCGTACGACGGATGACCGGTGACCCCAGGTGCCCCACACGAGCTGCCCGACCAGACCTTGGTCGACGCCCTCGCCAGCCGCCTCGACCCGGCCCACCTCCTCGTACCCCCATGCGTCCAAGGGATAGGAATGGGTGGAGTCGCCCGGCACGAACAATCGCCGCTCAGCATCCCACTCACTTTTGAGGTACGGGTTGCTGCCGCGGTAGGCGGTGAGCTCCGTGCCCGCCGAGATTCCGGAGTACAGGGTCTGCAGGCGCACTTCGTGCGCGCCGACCGGCTGGTCCTCGAAGTCGATGACTTCGGCCTTGCGGGGTGAGGTGAAGCGAACGAGACGTCCCACGGTCCTAGATCCTGTTCTCGGTGGTGGTGTCGATGGTCTGTAGGTCGTCGACGAGCCGGAAGAGCAGCGCCTGCTCGGGGTACAGCATCGGTGCCTGGAGCCCGATCTCGCCGAGCAACCGACCGCTGACCGCGGTCGATTCGGTCCACCAGGAAGGCGGGCCTGCGGCGGTCCGGGTGAGGGCGGCAGCGGACAGCTCGACAGGCTCGATGCGGTAGGAGACATCAGGCCGCAGCCCTGGAAGGCGGATCCGTCCGGGCCTGCCCGCAGCCGTCGTGGCCATCGCCACGAACGCGAAGATCGCGCGGTCGCCGAGCGGGCACACATATCCATGGGCCCAAAGAGCGTCGTCGCTGTAGTCGCTGTGCACCGCGGTGCCGGAGTGGATGAGTGCGCGTTCCTGTTTGTACAGCTGGACCCACGCGGCGAGCTCGTCCAGCTCCCCGGCCGACGCCGTCCGGAGATCCCACTCGATCCCGAAGTGGCCGAACAGCGCGGTGGCGGCGCGGAAGGCCAGCGAGTGCGTGCGGTGGGTGGTGTGAGCCGTTGGAGCACCTACATGAGCTCCGACCAGTTCGGGCGGCAGCAACAGGCCTGTCCATCGCTGGATCTGTTGCCGCTCGAGCGCGTCGATGCAGTCGCTGGCCCAGACGCGATCGGTGCGCTGGAGAATTTCCAGGTCCACCCGGCCGCCTCCGGAGGAGCACGACTCGATCTCCAGCCACGGATGGCGGCGGCGCAGTTCGTCCATCAGCGCGTAGACCGCTGCCGTCTGTGCGTGTACCCGAGGCGCTCCGGTACTTCGGTCGCCGGCTTCCACGAGGTCGCGGTTGTGGTCCCACTTCAGGTAGTCGATCCGGTGCTCGGCAACCAGGGAGCTGATCGCCTGCAGCACATGGTCGAAGGCGTCCGGGATCGTCAGGTTCAGGACCTGCTGATACCGCCCGCGCAGCGGCAGCCGATCGCCGGGCGCCATGATCCAGCCCGGGTGGGCGCGGGCGAGATCGGAGTCCTCGTTCACCATCTCCGGTTCGAACCACAGCCCGAACTCCATCCCCAGTTCGCGCACCGCGTCGACGAGCGGCCCGAGGCCCTTCGGCCAGACCTCGGGATCAACCTGCCAGTCGCCGAGTCCCGCACGGTCGCTCCGGCGATGCCGGAACCAGCCGTCGTCGAGCACGAAGCGCTCGGCCCCGACCCGTGCGCCGTACTGCGCAAGCTCGGTCAGCGACTCCAGGTCGTGGTCGAAGTACACCGCTTCCCAGGTGTTCAGTACGACTGGCCGCGGTGAAGTCGGGTGAGTGCCGCGGGCTCGGAGGGTGTCGTGGAACGCGCCAGCGACCTGGTCCAGCCCTTCGCCGTGCGCTGCGTACAGCCACGGTGTCGTGTATTTCTCGCCCGGTGCCAGCACAACCTCGCCCGGAAGCAGCAGTTCGCCGCCGCCCAGGACACGCAGCCCCGCCAGGCCGAGCTCGGCAAAGGTGGCGTGGTTGCCGCTCCAAGCGGTGTGCACTGCCCACACCTCTCCAGTGCGGAACCCGAAAGACGGTGTTCCGGCGGCCAGAAGGATGCTGGCATCCGAGCCCGTCCGGCCACGACGTCCTTCGCGGAGGTGGGTACCGGCCACGAAGGGATGCCGTTGAGGACTGCGCTCGCGTAGATGACGTCCGGTGAAGTCCAGCAACTCTTGTGCTTCTGATGGAACCGGCAGGACCAGTCGGACGGCGTCCACCGTGTACGCCGACTCCGGTGCGGTGTTGGTGATCGCGGCCGACAGCCGTAGTACGCCCGAGGCAAGTAGCTCCACAGTGGTGGTCAGCGCCAACTGCGCGTCGGAGTCGACGGCCTGCGCCACCAGGGTCTGCTGCTGCCCTGGTTCGCCGCTCAGCTCCCAGCCGTCGGCGACGAAGCGGCTCGAGAACGTCGTGCCGTCGCGATGACCTTCGAGGCCCGGGAGGCCCATCCATCCGGCGGACTGCTCCGGCAGTACTGAGGGGAAGCCGGCGCCGTGTAAGCCGTCCGCTCCGGTCTGCAGCTCGGCCAGCGTTCGCAGGAACGGCTCATCGGACGGTTGCAGGGTGGTCCGGCGGCCCCAGTGCAGAACCCGCGGCACGGCGGCGGACACGTCGACCACGACCGATGTCGGCCCGGCGGCCAACACCAGCGGCCGTACCGGACGGCTGTCCGTCGTAAGACTCATTCGGTGAGGTCCTGTCACTAAATACTTTCATCATGAAACGTGTAGACTGCAGGATGCCACAGGATCAGCCGGAGCGGGAGTCCCGGCTGTCCGCGCGGCGCCGGCGACCTTCTCACCCTGGGGCGGAGACATGAGCAGCGACGGCACGTCGAAGGGTCCGGGGTTCACGGCCCTTTCCAGGACGGTCGCCATCGACATCCTGGTGCACGGAGCCCGTTCCCGGGCCCAGCTCACCAAGACCATGGGGCTGTCCGCCGCAACGCTGACGCGGCTGGTCAAACCTCTACTTGAAGCGGGCGTGCTGGCCGAGACGGAACTGATCCGCACCCCTGGTCGCGGTCGCGCCTCGCTGGCTCTCGACGTGGTCGCCGAGCGCTACCGATTCATCGGGGTCAAACTCACGACGGAGTCGATCTACGCCGTCGTCACGGACCTGCGCGCGCGGATCCTGGACACCTGCGTGCTGCCCGTGAGGTCGCTGGCCGTGTCAGACATCGTGGACGCGGTGAGCGAGATCGTCGCCGGTTTCCGGTCCACCGGCCAGCCTCACGTCGACGCCGTCGGCGTCACAGTGGGCGGCGTGGTGGAGGCGGGAGAGATCGTTGCCGACTCGCCTTTCATGCATTGGCACGAGGTTCCGCTGCGAGCGCTGCTGAGCAAGCGACTCCGGGTGCCGGTGCACCTGGACAACGACGTCGTCGGGCTCACCCAGGCGCAGCACTGGTTCGGCTACGGCAAGGGGTACTCCGACTTCGCCCTGCTGACGGTGGGTGCCGGCATCGGGTACGGACTGGTGCTCAACAACACGATGATCCCGACCGGCGTGACACCGGTCAGCCATCTGCCGATCGACCCGTACGGACCGCTATGCTTCCTGGGTCACCGCGGGTGCATGACCGCTTACCTTACGTCGGACTCGATCGCCTCTGCGGTGTCCGCCGGCGTCGGCCGGCCGGTCGGGTATGACGAGGTTCTCGAGCTGGCGGGGGCCGGTGACCTGATCGCGCGCCGGGTGGTGGAGGAGGCGGCTCATGCCCTTGGTCAGGCGGCGGCCTCCATCAGTTCGCTGACCGGCGTCGAGCGCATCATCTTGTCCGGTGAAGGGATCCATCTCGCCGACGTCGCCCGGAAGTCGCTCGACGAAGGCCTGGGCCGGTACGCCGGGCCGCGTGGTTCCCGCAGCGAACTGGTGATCCGGCCGATGGACTTCATCGAGTGGGCCCGCGGCGCCGCGACGATCGCGATCCAGCGGGAGTTTCCCGGCCCGGCGCCCACTCGTTCCAGCTCGGCCGATTTTGCTTCTTGACAATCTATTCTTTTCACAGAGAAAGTAGATCAGACTCTGACGGGCCGGTGACGTCGCGACGAGTTAGCGGCGTGCCCAGCCTCCGGAAGATCGACGGAGCGCACATCGAGACGAGGAAATCGCCATGTCCGACCGTTCAGCCCCGCAGGCACTGGGTACAGCCTGATGACCTGTACGGCGGTGATTCCGCGAGTATTCACCGAGCCTCCGGCCATCGTGGGCCATCGTGGTCTGGGCGCCGGAGTGGTCCTCGGGCAGGTGGAGAACACGCTGGGCTCGTTCCTCGCGGCGGTGGAGGCAGGACTTCAGTGGGTCGAGGTCGATGTGCGACGGACGCTGGACGATCAGCTTTTTGTCGCCCATGACGCCGCCTTCGGGAACGGGGCGTTCCTCGCTGAGATGACGGCAGCGGAGGCCAGCGGCCAAGGGGCGCTGCGGATCGAGGAGCTCCTCGAGGCGTTGCCGTCCGAGGCGGGCGTTGTGTTCGACGTCAAGTCGTCGTTGGAGGATGCGGGCCGGGCGGCCGGGGGGACGACCGCGGCGTTGCTCGCGCGGATCGGCACGAGCGCGTTGAAGCGGCGCCCGACCATGGCGGCGTCCTTCGATCCGGGTGCGCTCCGGCACCTGCGGCACGAGTCGCCTGAGCTGCCCCTCGGTCTGCTGACGTGGCTGCACTTTCCCATCGGCCATGCAGTGGCGGCCGCGGCGCACCTGGATGTGCAGGTGCTCGCGGTTCACGCCGGTTCGCTGTGGCCGAACGAGGCGACCGCTCCGATCGACATCCCGTCGCTGCAGCGCATCGTCTCGCAGGTACACCGGTCTGATCGGCAGTTGCTGGTCTGGTGTCCCAGCCCTGAGCAGGCGCAGTACCTGGTGGCAGCAGGGGTCGACGCGCTCGTGGTCGACGACGTACCGGCACAGCTACGAAGCCTGACTCCAGCGGGCGCAGGCCTCCATGCCGCAGAGCTCACCGCGCGGCTAGGCACGAAACCGAGGGAGTCGTTATGAAACAAGTACCGCACCCTTCCATCGGCCCTGTATCTGTTCGCCAGTGGTCGCACGCTCGAGGTGGGACCCATCGCCGCCGGTGTGTTCATCACGATCGCACCGGTGATCGTCTTGTTCCTGGTCGCCCAGCGTCAACTGATTCGCGGCTTCATGGCCGGCGCAGTCAAGGGCTGAGGCGGTCCGATGGCCGAATCACCCGAGCACTCAGGTGCGATGGCGAAACCATCAACTGCTCCACTCCGCTGTCATCAAGCAACAACCGCATCCGGTACGGCTACGGACCCTGTCGAGACGAGGAACACTGCGATGAACCGCCGCTCCACTTTGAAAGCTGCCCTGGCACTGGCTGCCGTCGGACTCACCCTGACGGCCTGCACCGGCACGAGTGACACGCCGAGCTCCAGTGGCGATGGGGACAAGAACAAGACCATCCGCTACCTGATCGAACAGCCCGAGGACGCCGGCGCGCTGAAGAAGTTGGAGACTCACCTCGGCGACTTCGAGAAGTCGTCGGGGATCGACGTGAAGCTCGAGGCGATGCCTTCGGAGAACATGCGCACCGTGCTCCAGACGCAGTTGCGGTCCGGGGAAGGTCCCGACGTCTTCAGTTGGGGTTCTGGCCCCGGCTACGCCGGCGCGCTGGCCAAGGCCGGCCTGCTCTACGACCTCACCGATGCCTACCAGCAGTACAAGTGGCCCATCTATCCCTTCGCCAAGGAGCGGGTCACCTTCGACGGCAAGACGGTCGGCGTGCCGGGGGAGATGGAGACGGTTGGCCTGTTCTACAACGAGGATCTCTTCACGCGGCTCGGACTCGAGGCGCCGCAGAACCTGGCCGACCTGAAGGCCGCCGCCGACGCCCTGAAGGCGAAGAAGATCGTCCCGATCGGGGTGAGTGACAAGGAGGGCTGGCAAGGCGGGCACCTCCTCAGCATGGCGCTGTCCAGCGCGATCGGTTCGGACGGGATGAACGCCCTGCTGAAGGGTGAGAAGTCCTGGAACTCGCCAGAGGTGGTCTCGGCGCTGAAACTGTGGGAGGGCTTCAGCAAGGCCGGCTATCTGCCGGACACCCCGACTTCGCTCAGCTACGACGGCGCGAGCGCCCTGTTCTACTCCGGCAAGGCAGCGATGCTGCCGACGGGCAGTTGGCTGATCGGCGACATCGAGAAGAACGCGAAGTTCAAGGTCGGCTACATCCCCTTCCCGTCGGAGTCCGGACTAGGCATTTTCACCGGTGGACTGGGCTCCGGACCGTTCGTCTCGGCGACCAGCAAGAACACCGAGGCCGCGGTGAAGTTCGTCGACTTCCTTGCCTCGCCGGCGCACGCCCGCTGGATCGTGGAGAACCTCGGGACGATCCCGCCGCAGCCGGTGGACGTCGCCGGGCTGAAGCTGTCGCCGCTGCTCACCCAGACGCTGAAGGACACCTCGAAGCTGGCCGAGGGCTCGGGTGACCTCGGCTACAACATCGATGTGTTGACCACGGACGTGTTCAACAAGGCGATGTGGGACGGCTTCCAGGCGATTCTGTCCGGCCAGCAGAGTGCCGAGAAGGTTGCCGGGAACCTCGATTCAGCGTTCAAGAAGTGACCGCGTCGAGCGCGCCGAGCGTGACCCGGCGGGCGCAGACCCGGCTGGGCTTGCTCCTCGTCACGCCGTTGATGGCGATGGTCGTCGTGTTCCTCCTGGTCCCGATGGGTAACGCGGTGTACTACGCGTTCGTCGACTTCAACGGGATCAACCCGCGGCCGCCGTTCGTCGGGTTCGACAACTTCGTCGAGCTCTTCCAGGACGCAGCCGTGTGGTCGGCGCTGAAGAACAACGTCATCTGGATCGTGATCGGCACGGTCGCGCCACTGGTGATCGGGCTTGGGCTGGCTCTGCTCGTGTGGGGCGTCGGACGCGGCGGCCTCTTCTACCGGATCGCGTTCTTCTTCCCCTATATCCTTCCGCAGGTGGCGGTCGGCGTGGTCTGGGGCTGGATCTACGACCCGACCCGAGGCTGGCTGAACCGCGGCCTCGAGCTGGTCGGTCTCGGCTCACTGTCGACCGGTTGGCTTGGTAACCCGGACACCGCCCTGTACGCCGTACTGGGGACCGCCGTCTGGGCCACCGCGGGTTTCATCTTCGTGATCCTGCTGTCGGCGCTGCGCAACGTCGACAGTGACCTGGTGGATGCGTCCCGGATCGACGGCGCGGGAGCGTTTTCCCGGCTGCGGTTCGTCATCCTGCCGCAGATCATGCCGGTCTTCCTGATGGTCACTACTATCACGCTGGTGGGCGGTTTCAGCGTCTTCGACATCATCTTCATCATGACCGGCGGCGGGCCGGCGGGTGCCACGGAGGTGCTCGGCACATACGCCTATGGCAACGCCTTCCAGCTGAATCGAATCAGCTACGGCACCGCGCTGGCGCTCGTCATCACCGTGATGGCGATCCCCTTCGCCATCTGGCTCAACCGGCTGCAACGGCGGCTCTCACTTCAAGGCATGGGCGCATGAGCACGCGGGGCAACACGCTCGGACCACGGCGGCAGGCGCTGCTCGGCGGCAAGCATCTGCTGCTCGTCACCTTGTCAGTGATGATGTTGTTCCCGCTGCTCCTGGTCATCTCCACCGCGCTGAAGACCGACCAGGACGTGCGAGCCAACCCGTTCGGGCTGTTCTCCTCGGTGTCGAAGGACAACCTGGTGACAGCCTGGACCGTGGGCAACTTCGGCGACTACGTGCTGAACAGCTTTCTGCTCTCGGTGCCGAGTACGATCCTGGTGGTAGTGCTGTCCATCCTCGGTGGGTACGCGTTCGCCCGGCTTCCGTTCCCCGGCCGCTCGATCGCCTTCTACCTGGTCGTGCTCGGCCTGCTCGTGCCGTTCTTCACCTACATGATCCCGCTGTACTTCCAGCTGCGCGGGATGGGACTCCTGAACAGTTTGGTCGGTGTGAATCTGGTACTGGCGAGCACCGGGCTGTCGTTCGGGACCTTCTTCATTCGGGCCTTCTTCACCGACCTGCCCACCGAGATCGAGGAGGCGGCGCGTATCGACGGCGCGTCGGAGTGGCAGATCTTCGTCAAGGTGATGCTGCCGCTGGTCACCTCGGGTGCGGGGGCGCTGGCCGTCTTCACGTTCCTGCAGAACTGGAACAACTTCCTGGTTCCGCTGCTGTACCTGCCGGGCGGCGAGTACCGGCCGTTGACCACCGGCCTGTACCTGTTCCTCGGCGGTCGCTCCATCGACATCGGCCCGCTCGCGGCCGGCGCGCTGATCACGATCCTTCCGGTGATGGTGCTGTTCGTCGCGATGCAGCGGCAGGTCACCCAAGGCTTCCTATCGGGCGCTGTTAAGGGGTGACCCTCCCCATCCCGTTTTCCTTTCCGACCCGCTGATCAGAGGATGACTGTGCACGACGTACTGGACCCCCGTGACCTTGTTCCGGACGAAGCAGAGCAGTTGGCGCACAGTGGATATCGCGTGGGCGCGCTGCAATCCGAGGCGCGGGTCGCTGCGGATGAGGGTGATCTGTCCCGGCTGGCACGGATCGAGGAGGAGCTGGGCCGGCTGGAGCAAGATCCGGCCTGGGGTTTCGAGGAGCCCGATGACGACGCCACCTTGCTGGCCTTGGCCGAAGCGGCCCCTGTGACCGAGGTGGATGGCGCCTGGCTCCGGGATCGGATCCGGGGCGCCTGGCTGGGCCGCACGGTGGGGAACACGCTGGGCAAGCCGGTGGAGGGACTGAGCCGCGGAGAGCTCGAGATCTACCTTCGCGCGGCGGGTCACTGGCCGCAGTACGGCTATCTGCCGTTGCTGGATCCGCTGCCGGTCGGGGTGTCGCGGCTGCATCCGTCGGCTGCGATCGCCTCGGCCGGACTGTTCACCGACGTGCCGCGCGACGACGACATCGACTGGACGATCCTGGGGCTGCACCTGGTGGAGCGGTACGGCCGTGAGGTCACGACCGAGCAGATCGCCGCCGAGTGGCTGGATCGGGTGCCGTTCACGCAGACCTACACGGCCGAGCGGGCGGCGTACCGGAACTTGATCCACGGAGTCCGTCCGCCGGCGACCGCGACGTACCGGAATCCCTACCGGGAGTGGATCGGGGCTCTTATCCGGGGTGACGCCTTCGGATATGTGAGCCCGGGCGACCCTGGTGAGGCGGCTCGGCTGGCGCTGACCGATGCCCGGCTGACTCACACCGCGAACGGGATCTATGGGGAGCTGTGGGCAGCGGGACTCACGTCCGCGGCTCTGGCGACGGGGTCGGTCGCGGACGCACTCCGGCAGGCGAGTGTCCTGGTGCCGGGCTCCTCACGACTCGCCGCGGCGCTGCGCGGCGTACAGGATCTGTTCGACAAGGGAGCCACTCACACCGACGCGTTGGACTGGGTGGATGCTGAGCTCGGATACCTGCCGTGGGTGCACACCGTGAACAACGCCGCGCTGATCGCGATCGGCCTGCTGTGGGGGGAGCGGTTCATCGACGCCGTCGGGATCACTATCTCCGGTGGCCGCGACACCGACTCGAACGCGGCGACCGTTGGCAGTGTGTACGGGGCGGCGCACGGTGCGGGCGGCGTCCCGGCTGACCTGGTCGGAACCACCCACGTGCACGTGCGAAGCGCCGTACGGGACTTCGACCGGATCACCATCGACGAGCTGACCGAGCGAACCGTGCACCTCGCTGAGGACTTCATGGCCGAAGCCGGCGGGCGGCTGATCGGGTAACTCTCATGCGCTGATCGTGATTGATCGCGTGGTGGAGGACTTGGTCGTTGGGATCCTCGGTGTCGGCCTCACATGTTCGTGCCGGGCGGCGTTGTACTGGGTATGAAGCGAATCGTTGAACCCAAGGTCTTGTACTTCGGCACGCCGGTCGTGATTATCAGTTCTTGCAACCCGGATGGAAGTACCAATCTTGGGCCGATGTCGTCGGCCTGGTGGCTCGACTACACGGCGATGTTGGGGATGAGCGGCACGTCTCAGACGGTGCGGAATCTGACTGAACGTTCCGATTGCGTCCTCAATCTGGTCGATCCTGCCATGGTGGCCGCGCTGGACCGGATCGCGTTGCTTACTGGGTGCCGCGAGATGTCCGAGGGCAAGCGTGCTCGTGGCTACCGCTACGAACCCGACAAATTCGCCGCGGGCGGGCTGACCCGGGCCCCGGCCGACCTGGTGGACGTGGATGCGGTGCGGGAGAGCCCCATCAATCTCGAAGGCCGGGTCGTGGCGATATACAAGCTCGGTGGTCCTGACTCCAACCTGTGCAGCCTGGAGGTGACGGTACTGCGTGTCCACGTGCGCGAGGACTTGTTGATGAACGATGACCGGTACTTCGCCGGTGGTGCTCCGGCGCATGAGTCCTCCCTGGCCCGCGGCTGCCAGAAGCTGGACGCGGACGGCATGCAGCTGCACCGCAAGGCTGTGTCCGCTACTCATGCCGGGCTGGGCCATTTCGGGGTGGAGTTTCAGCGGACGTTCTCGTCGAACACGCTGCGCGGTGCGCACCGCGACTCGCGCTCGTCGTGAAGACGCTAGCCAGGCAGCTCCGCCGCGCTTGAGGCGACTCGTTGGCCGATCGGGGTCGGGGTCTGCAGTCGTCGTGTCAGCGCGAGGAAGATACCGGCAGTGACGCAGGCCCCGGCGACGGCCAGGATCAGTGGCCGGTAGCCGATGGTCTCGGCCAGGATCGCGCCGCCGAGTGGCGCGCAGGCTTTCGCGATGAGGACTGGTGTGGCGAGGGTTCCGGCGATGGTGGCGTAGCCGGTGGAGCCGTAGCGGTCCAGCAGGATGGCGGGTGTGGCGATCGATGCGACACCGAACCCGAGCCCGAACAGGACCAGGCAGACGATCGCCCCGGCCACGTGACGGCCGGCGAACGGAAGCACCGAGATCGCGGCGCCCTGAATGACAAGGATGGCTGCAGCGATGGTGGCCATGGGCAACCAGCGCAGCGACAAGGTGGTGACCACCCGCCCGGTTACCGACAGCAGGCCGAGCAGACCGGCCAGGGTCGCGGCCAGTGCCGGCGGGTGGCCGAGGGTCGTGAGGTAGAGCACGAGATGGATGGCGATGACGGCCAGCGCCGCGCTGCGCAGCACGAAGGCCGCAGCGAGCAGCCAGAAGCCAGGATCACGCAAGACCCGTCCCGGCGAAGCTGCCTGATGGGTCCGGGCTGCCAGGTGGTGCCGTGGTGCTGTCCTGCGGACCGCCGTCGCATGCAACGGCACGGTGATCAAAGCGAGGACGCCGGCCAGGATCAACAGGGTTTTGCGCCAGCCGTAGACGCCGATCAGGTGCCCGGTGAGCGGGATGAAAATCGAGCTGGCGAATCCGGCGACAAGAGTGATCCCCAGCAGCGCCTTGGTCCGGCTGGCCGGGGCGGTGACGGCGATGACGACCGCACAGGCCGGTCCGTACAACACCATGGCCGAGGCCGCACCGATCACCACGAACACGCCGTACAACTGGGCGACGGTGTGGACTTGTGACCAGCCCAGGATCCCGGCGACGCCGACCAGCGATCCGGTGGTCATCAGGGCATGCCCGCCGCGCGCGTCGAGCCACCGCCCGACTGGCACCGACATCAGCCCGGAGACGAGAACCGCCGTGGTCAGCGCGCCGGCCGCGGTGGCGGTGGAGATACCGAGGTCACGGCTCATTGGGTCGAGCAGAGCGCTGAACGAGTAGTACAAAACGCCGTAGCTGACGGTCTGGGTGATGGCTAGCGAAGCGACCAGCCGGCGCGGCACGCCGGTCGTGGCTGGATCCATCAGCTGCAGCAGCCCGACTCGGCAGTGGTGGGCTTGTCGTCGATCACGGTGAGCAGGCCATCGCTGATGCCGGTCGCGAGACCACAGCCCGCCGGCGCGGACAGCTCGACTGCTTGCGGCGCGGGGCCGCAGCAGCCACCGGACGCTTCGTTGCTGGACGTGGGTGCGTCGGCGAGGTTGGTGGAGCAGACCCCGGTCTCGGGCAGGTCGAGCTGCACGTCGCGGGCGGCGTCCCAGTCACCGGCCAGGCCTGCGACCACGGAGCGGGCCTGCTCGAAGCCGGTGGCCAGCAGGAACGTCGGCGCCCGGCCGTAGGACTTCGCGCCGACGGCGTAGTACCCCGGTTCGGGGTGGGCGAGTTCGTCGACACCGTGCGGGGGCACGGTTCCGCAGGAGTGCTGGTTCGGGTCGATCAGTGGCGCCAGCGCCCGCGTGGATCCCAGGATCGGATCGAGGTCGAGGCGCAGTTCGCCGACGATGTCGTGGTCGGGACGGAACCCGGTGGAGTTCACGACCGTGTCCGCGACGACGCGCCGCTCACCGGCGAGCAGTTCGACGCGACCGTCGCTGGTCTGCTCGACGGCCTCGATCCGGAAACTGCTGACCAGCTCGACCCGGCCAGTCCGAACGAGGCTCTGCAGACGCGACCCCAATGCTCCGCGGGCGGGGAGCTCGTCGGCGTCGCCGCCGCCGTAGGTGCGGGTCTGGTCCGCGCCGCGCACAACCCACACGACCTCGGTACCAGGTACCTGTTCGGAGAGCTCACCGAGATCCAGCAGCGTGGTGGCGGCCGAGTGCCCGGCGCCGACGACCGCACTACGACGTCCCGCGAACCGGTCACGGTCGCGCCCCAGGACATCAGGCAGCGCCCGGGAGACTTGAGCCGCAGCGGCGGACTCGCCGCGTGCCGGGATGCCGGATCCGCCGAGCACGTTGGGGCGCCGCCAGGTCCCGGCAGCGTCGATCACGGCCGCGGCAAGCAACTCGGACCCATCGACCAGGCGGACCAGGAACGGCGCGTCCTCGCGGCCGGCGGTGCGGATCCGGTCGAACCCGACCCGCGTCACGGCCGCCACCGGGGAGTCGTAGAGGATCTTGTCACTCAACTGCGGGGTCTTGGCCAGCGGCGCGAGGTAGGAATCGATCAGGTCGCCACCGGTGGGCAGGATGCCGGGGTCGGGCTCGGTCCAACTGCCGGCCCGCTCCAATAGGCGGCGCGCGGCGCTGTCGATGCAGTAGCGCCACGGGCTGAACAGCTTCACGTGGCGCCATTCGTCGATCGCAGCGGCCACGCTCGGCCCGGACTCGAGGACGACGAAGTCGAGGCCACGTTCGGCCAGGTGCGCGGCGGCGGCCAGGCCGATCGGACCTGCACCGATGACCACGACCGGCAGGACGGAAGCAGCGACGCTCATGGTGTTTCTCCAAGCTGTGCAGAGTTGTTGATGAGATGGTCCACAGTCGCCACAACAAGTCTTGTCGCGGCGAGCAAGGTGCGGGCTTCGACCCGGTCGGGGGTCTCGGCGGGTGTCTGGTAGCCGGGCATGCCCCTGCCGATTCCGATCGCGGGCACGCCGCCTGCGGCGTAGCGGCGGTTGTCCGAGGCCATCGAACCGGCGCGCACGGCACACCCGTGAGCCGACCGGCCTGATCGACCGCGGCCAGTAGCGGTTCGGCGCCGCCAGCCCGTCGAATAGACAAGCGCCCAGCATCAGCGCCTGACGACCTCTCTTATTAAACGGGCGATCATATTCAGGAGACCGTGATGGTCTTCTTGAAGAAATGAATCCGATGATCGGAATTGTCAAGCCATGCCCTGGACCTACTACCATTAACAGCGCTAAGGAGTCTGTAGGCGCCCGCGTCGTAAGGATTGTACGTGACTGATTCGCCCCGTTCGAAATACACCCAACCGCCCGTGGAGGCGCGATAACCCACGGCCTGACCGCTAGCCATCCAATTGAGGCCGTCGTCGGCTCTGTCCCATGTCATTGGGCCGACCTGGCCGTCGACGGGAAGGTCGTACCGGTCCTGCCACAGCTTGGTCGCGTCGCGGGTAGCGGGCCCGAACTGCCCGTCGATGCCAGACTTGGCGAGGAGATCTTCGGCGTACAGGATTGCCTGCCACATCATCACCAGGTCGGTGTTCCAGGAGTCAGCGCAGCGGTAACACAGCGAGTTGCCCAGCTCGCCGAAATGATCACCCCAGTCGTCGGCCAGCGTCATCAGGTCGCCGTCGGCGAAACTACTGCCGAACGCCCCGGTGTTGTGGTGAGCCTGGGCGGTGCCGGCGACCATCGAGCTGCTCAGGCCGGCGATCACCGCGATCAAGAGAAGGCGCAACACACGCCTCCGTAGAGAGCCGATTTTCCGCACCAGTGCACCTTTTCGTAGATGACTTCCTCAAGGGACGGTATGCAGCGCCACCGCCACCACCTGCCCTCGACCGTTCACGCAGCCTCGCCCGGTGCGCGACGATCCGTCCAGGTGTTTCGGCCCACACCGAACGTCTTTCTCCCGGAACCCGGGGCGAAACGGGTGAAATGCAGACCCCGGGCCGTCGCCCACCCCGCGCCACCACGAGGTGTGATCGCGTCCCGGCCGGCGGGAACGAACAAGCCCAAGGCTGCCGAATCGACCAGCAGCACCACGAGCCCACCATCACCAGCCGGGACACGACCGCCATACGACACCGAAACCCTGCCGCACGTCAGGCGGACAGCCTGCGCCGCGCATGCACCCGCCAGCCCGCCGAAAGACAGGCGCCCAACATCAGCGACGACCTCTCCATTTAGACGGGCGGTTATATTCAGCCGACCGTGATCGTCTTCTGGAAGAAATGAATCCGGTGATCGGGACTACTAAATACTGCACTCCCCCCACTGCCGTTAACAGCGTAGTCAAGCTCGTAGGCGCCCCAGTCATAGGCGTCATCGCCCCGGTAGGAAGACACCCAACCGCCCGTGGAAGCGCGATAACTCACCCATGTACCGCTATACGTCCAACCGAGGCCTTCGTCGGCTCTGGCCCATGTCATTGGGCCGACCTGGCCGTCGACGGGGAGCCCGTACCGGGCCTGCCACCGCTTGGTCGCGTCGCGGGTAGCGGGCCCGAACTGCCCGTCGATGCCAGACTTGGCGAGAAGGCCCTCGGCGTACAGGACCGCCTGCCACATGATCACCAGGTCGGTGTCCCAGGAGTCAGCGCAGCGGTAACACAGCGAGTTGCCCAACTCGCGGGCATGATCACCCCAGTCGTCGGTCACCGCCGTCCCGTCGCCGTCGACGAAACTACTGCCGTACGCCCCGCTGTTGTGGTGAGCCTGGGCGGTCCCGGCGACCATCACACTGCTCAGGCCGGCGACCACCGCAATCACGAGAAGACGCAACACACGCCTCCGTAAAGAACCGATTTTCCGCACCACTGCCCCTTTCCGCAGGTGACTTCCTCAAGGGACGGCAGACAGCGCCACCGCCACTGCCATCACCTGCCCTTGACCGTTCGCGCAGCCTCGCCCGGTGCCCGACGATCCGTCCATGGGTTTCGGCCCACACCGAACGTCCCCCAGAAACCGGCGCGAACAGATGCACCCCGCCCGTCGCGAGGCGGATCGGGTCCCGGCCGGGAGGAATCGAACAAGCCACGGGGTCGCCGAATCGACCAGCAGCACCAAGAGCCCACCATCACCCGGCCGGGACACAACCGCCGACGACACCGGAACCCTGCCACGCGTCAAGTGGGCAGCCGGCGCCGCGCATGCACCCGCCAGCCCGCCGAAAAGACAAGCGCCGCAACATCAGCGCAGGAGCTGCACAGCCACCAACGTGCCAGCCTCATCGTCACCAGCAAACCCTTCGGGCTGGGGCGAAGTCCTCGGCGACGACGTCGTCGCAGCCGCGATCGACAGGCCCCGGCCACCACGCAGACGTCGCCGCACTCAAAGCCAACTCCCACCGCCTCACGAACCGAGACTGAACCGTCCCGGGTTCGAAGCGATCTGAACCTCCAGGTATCAGGCACCAGAATCCAGAATCCACACGCCACAGAACTCAGGACACACCCTGCTGAAGGTCTACTTGACCGAGCGTCATGCGAAACCATCTCCTTGCCACCTCGCCGACGAGGACCGCCGACCTAGTTGGCAGAGGCACTGGGCACTGGACCGTACGAGCATAGTTGCTGGGTAGACGCTCGGCGGCGACTGGACTACTCCGCAAAGTTCCACGGGCATGCCGCGCCCAGCTCGCGATGCAGCCGCTCGGCCGCAGCGGTTGCTGCAAGGCTTGGCGTTGCCTATAGCAACAGATCTGTCAATGGGCTAACGGCTGCCACTACCCGGGGACCAGTTGGCCGGGGTGCAGCCGAGTGACGCACTGCGGTTTGGCGGCGAAGCCCGATCCACCGCTGTGAGGTGCTGTCGAGCAGCGCACGCCGGCGGAGGGGGTCTACAAGCCGTCACCGCGCATGCATAGACCATCGACACGCGGTCTGACCGATCCCGGGGGCGCGGTCAAGCCAGGCCGCGCCCCCGGCTAGCGCTCCGCGCGGGTCGGAAGCTTACCTCGAACAGTCCCTCCTCGACCCCAGCTGTGCCTGAAGAGAAGCCCTTACACCACAGTGAGCTGCATGTACCCGTAGGTGAAGCGCGAGCTTTCGGGTACGAGGCAGAACAGTTTCTGCCCAGGTTGCAGTCGTCCACCGTTCAGCAACTCCTCCAGCATGACGAATATTGAGGCCGAGCCGGTGTTGCCCTTATAGGGCAGATTTGTGAACCATTTATCGTCAGGGATCTCGAACCCGCGCTCAGACATGACATCGCGAGTCGGCTTGCGGAAGTATTCTGACGAGTAGTGTGGCAGAAACCAGTCATACTCCTCCGCCTGGATTCCCCGGCGCTTACGCACGATTTCCAACGTTTCGCCAAAGAGTGGTGCGATCATGTCAGCGAGTTGTCTCACGTCTTGCCTGAGTTGGAAATGACCGCCCTCGAGTGCGGCGCGCGGGTTGCGCAGCTGCAGCCAGCCAAGCAGTGTGCCGTCTTTAAACTTCTCGGCACCGAAGTACGTACATGGGTCCGCGAGGTGCGCCATCGAGATGATCTCGACCCAGTCGATCCGTAGAGAGACGGTCTCACCGAGCGGCTTGTCGGTGATCAGTACAGCCGACGCGGCGTCAGAGAGCATCCAGCGTAGGAAGTCGGCCTCGAAGGCGACGCTGGGATTGGCGCTGAGGCGCTCGACGTCACGATCATCGCTTGCTGACCGCGATTCATAGTTCTCCGCGAGAAGAGCGGCCGAGGGGAGCTCTGAGGCCGTTGTAACAGCGTTCGTGGTAGTGCCCGAAAGCACGCTGAGGTAGCCGTACTTCAAGGCTGTCAAACCGGAGCAGCACACGCCGCTGGTACTCACTGTCTCGCACGGCGGGGAGCCAAGCTCGGCATGCACCATTACTGAGTGGTTGGGCATCATCTGATCAGGCGAACTCGTGCCACAAGAGAGACACTCGAGATCCTCCAGCGAGAAGCCGGTGCGCACGCACAGGGCGTTGATCGCCTCGACGGTCAACTCGCAGTTGGTGTGCGTCATCTCGCCACTCGCTCGGTCGAGCGCGTAGTGTCGGGTCTTGATCCCGTTGCTACGTAGCACGAGCGCTCTTGAACGTGACCGAGCGCCGTCGACCTGCCCGAGCAAGTGCTCGAGTTCATCGTTGCCGATGGGATCGTTCGGCAAGAATGCACCTATGCCGGAAATGTAAGCTGCCATGGTGTTGGACCTCCACTTGTTGGGGAACCTGAGGAATGGCGCGACTGCGAACTTCTGCTACACGACTTGTGCGTAGCGAGCCAGGCGCCGGGTGAGGACCCTTTTGAGCACTGGAGTCAGTACTGCAGATATCGTCAGCACAATCGGCAGCAGTAGCATCAGCAGCAGCACGAACAGCCAGATGACCGGCAGGCGAATGAGGTTCCCAGGGCCGCCGCACAGGCGCGCAAGGCGTGCGAAAACCATCATGCAGCCGACGCCGATCAGTTCTGGGAGGAGCGACGCAACGTTCACCGTCGCGGTCCTCAGCCCTGTCAACAGCGGCGTCGGCGTGGCCTCCGCCCAGCGGTCGGCGGCTTCTAGTAGGCGCGAGCCGAAGCGGCCCAGCTTGTCTATCTCGGTGCGGGCAACTCCGCCTGCAGGGAGGAAGGCAATCTTGTCGCGCCTGCCGGTGAGCATGATTCTAGGAGCGGTTATGTAGGTGAGGAGCGCTGAGCCCTGGTGCGTGACGACAATGCTATCCGTGTGGATACCTCCGGCTGCCGCAATGAGGGCGCGCATCTTTGCCTGAGCACGCTGCCACATCTGGCGACAGCACGTCACGGTGATCACCCTGGTGCCGCGCATTACCTCAGCATGACGGGTTGCGAAGAATGCCTGAATCGGCAGCGACGGTGACAGAAACCACACTTGCCAGCCGATGAGTATGAGATCGAAGCGTTCGGTCGCATCCAAGTCCAGTTGCGCGAGCGCTGGCGGCTCGCCACTTACAGCTTCTGGCATGCAATCGAAGAATTCCCGGGCCCTCCAAGGAAAGGGGTACGCCGGGGCGCTATCAATCCGGCGCCATGTAATTTCGACGTCGCGCATCTCCAGCGGTCGGACCAACGCTTCGAGCGCACGATGTACGTCGCCGGATTGAGAGTAGTAGACGATAAGCACTCTCTTCGCGGTTCCCCCAGGCGCCCGCTGCGGAATCTGGGATTGCTTTGTATCGTCCGGGTACTCCGTCGTCATGCAGATCCTTCCGGCAGATTGAGACATCGAAGAAGCCGACCGGTTGACCTCCTGGTGGTCACGTCGCACCTAAGTTTGCGGGCGCTGAGGTACTCAAGCGGTATGGGCAGGTAACCGAGCCTGACCGGGATCAGTACCTGCAACGCTGCGGCGCGGAGAGATCGGCACGGCTTGTGGCAGTTCCAGCGTGAAAGGTGAGTCGACGCGGATGCATTCGGTCTTGTAGGCCGATGGTGCTCTCGTGGAGTGCGTTTGTCGTAGGCGCGGCCATCCCCGTCGACCGTCTCAGGCGCGGAGGTGGTGGAGGTCTCGGTGAACTGCGCAAAGGGGACACTGGCGGATTCAACCGGTCGCTGGAACCCCGGCTTGTTGCGCCGATTGTAGGAGCTCGTTCAGCGCTTCTGCTGGTGTCTTCCGGGTGGGTGTCTTGCGGGGTCTGCTGTCGAGCGTGACCGCAACGGCGTCGATCTCTTCGGCGGTCCAGCGTGACAGGTCGGTGCCTTTGGGAAAGTACTGGCGCAGCAGGCCTTTGGTGTTCTCGTTCGTGCCCGGTTGCCGGGGACTGTGCGGATCAGCGAAGTAGACAGCCATTCCGGTCTGGATCTTCAGCTCAAACATGTCGGGAGAGCTCTTTGCCGCGGTCCCAGGTCAGCGACTGGCGCAGGCATTCGGGCAGGCCGGTGATTTTGGCCGCAATGGCAGCCTTCATGGCCTCGGCTCCGTAGCCGGCCAGGGCTGGGCCGTTCTGACCCGTGGTTCGATGCCCTAGTACTACAGCCGGAGTTCGTGATGTGCGGCGTGGGGGCGTGACGAGGCGCGGCCAC
>NZ_BAAAOS010000062.1:0-40349 GCF_039530625.1 Kribbella sancticallisti
AGTCGCTGGGGGCGACTGCTTCGGGAACCGTGCTGGCTTCGGCTGCCGCGTCGGCGTCGGTGACGGCTTCGGGGGCCGGAGCCTTGGCGGCCTCGCCCACCGGCGCCGGTACGGCGTCCGCGGCGGCGGCCGGTACGGCGTCCGCGGCGGCCGACTCGACCGCGGGCTCGGTGGCGACGGGCATGCGGCCCGGGCCGATCAGGGTGAAGCTGTCGACCAGGCCTTCGACGGGTCCGGCCGGCGCGACCCAGCCGACGACGTCCAGACCGAGGTCCGGGCGCCCGCCCAGGTCAGCCTTGACCGTGTCGAAGTACGTCGGGGGAAGCCGACGGGTGCTGAGGAGTACGACCTTCATCTCAGACCCCCACCTTCACGACGCCGCCGAGTGCTTCGATCCGCGGATCGAGTTGCAGATCACGCCGGTAGCCGGCGCCGAACTCGCGGGCCTTCGCCCGGATCCCCTCGTCGGCCGTGCGGGCCGCATGGGCCGCCTCGACGAGCGCGTCGGCGATCGTCTCGGGGTCCTCGATGTCCTTGACCGGGAACCACAGCGGGTGCCCACGCAGTACGTCGGAGGCCGCGTTCATCGAGTCGTGCACCGACACGATCGGCAACCCGGTCGCCAGGTACTCGAACACCTTGCCACTCGTCACGTACCGGCCCTTGCCGAGCATCAGCAACTGCACGTCGAACTCGTCGTACGCCTTGGCGATCTCGGCCTTGCCGACCGGGCCCTCGTAACTGACCCCGTCGTCGGCGGCGGCGTTGATGATGCCGAGCATGTCCGCCCGCGGCTGGGCGTAGTACCCCAGGTATCCGTGGATCTTGACCTTCGCGTCCCGCAGGTCCTCGGACCGCTCCTTGGCCAACTGCCAGCCCTTGACGAAGTCCGCCAGCGGAACCTTCGGCGACACGGTTCCGACGTAGCCGAAGACCAGCGGACGGTCGACCACCGCGCCGCGGTCGTGCGTGTTCGGGACCAGGTCCGGGTCGAAGCCGTTGGCGACCGTGTGCATCTTGCCGGCGTGGTCGGGGTAGAGGTCCTTGTGCCAGTCGAGGATCGGGTCGTTGACGAACCAGACCTCCTGGGCGGACTCCACCAACTTGCGCTCCCAGCGGGCGGCGCGGCTGTTCGGCTCGTGCAGCCGGTCGCCGCTGAAGACGTCCAGCAGCCACGCGTCGCGGTAGTCCATCACGTACGGCACCTTGAACTTCTGGTGCAGGTGGTACGCCGCGGTGAACGCCACGTGCGGGTTCGCCGTCGCGACGGTCAGGTCCACCTTGTTCTCCTGGTGGATCCGCTCGGCCGCCTTCTCGATCGTGCCGCGCCACGGCCCGTACCCCGTTTCCGGGAAGGGGATCTGGTCACGCTTGGTGCGCAGCTTGCTCCACAGCTTCGGGTTCGCCGCCCGGGACCGCGACCACTTGCGCAGGTCGGCCTCCAGGATCGGCCACTCGAACGGGACCCGGACGACCTCGACGTCCGGGTGGATCCGCTCCTCCAGGGTCTCGTCGGCCCCGGTGAACCGGTAGAACGTCTCGCGGTCCGCGGTCAGCACGGTGACCCGCCAGCCCTGTTCGGCGAAGCGGTTCGCCGTCGCCAGCGCGCGGTAGACACCGCCGCCCCGGCAGGGCGGATAGCCCCAGCAGACGTACAGCATGTGTGGGCGGGCCTGATTCATGCACTTCCTCGCAGCAGGTCTTGGATTGCGTCGGCCATTTCGTCGTACGGCGTGGTCGCGGGCAGGTGGTCCGCGGCCCACTGGAGCGCGCAGTCGCGCAACTTCTCCAGCTCACCGGGGTCCTCCGACCAGCGGAGCAACGTCGCCGCGGCCTCGGCGACGTTGTCGATCAGGACGCCACCGCCGGACTCCTCGATGATCCTCGTCTGGCGGGGCAACCGGGTGGAGAGCACCGGCAGTCCGCTGGCAAGGTATTCGTAAATTTTGGACGGCATCGCCTCGACGAAGGCCGGGGTCTCCTGCAGCAGCGCCAGGCCGGCCCAGGCTCCCTCGGCGATCCGCCAGGCTTCGGCCGGTGGCTGGCGGCCGTGCAGCCGGACCCGGCCCGCGACATCGGGCTCCTCGATCCGTCGTTCCAGCCGCTCCCGATCGGCACCGGCGACCGGTCCGATCAGGTCCAGCGACCAGCCGGGCGCGGCCGCGATCATGTCGACCATGTCGAACAGCCCGCGGCTCTCGCGCAGGTCGCCGACGTACACCACCCGGGGTGATCCGGTCGGGCCGGAAGGGGCCAGAAAGGCAGCGACCGGCTGGTTGGTCACAACCATCCGGTGCTTGGCCTGGTGCGGTGCCAGGTGAGAGTCCGCCACGACGGTGAGATCCGCCCCGGCGGCGAGCCGGGTACTGGCATAGACCATCAGCCGGGCGGGCAGCCCGATCGGTCCTCTGGCCCAGGCCCGGTCAGCGAGCAGCCGGCCGTAGTCCTCGTGGACGTCGGCCACCATCCGGCGGCGGCGCAGGGTGGTGACGAGACGGGTGATCGGGATCATGTCCGGATCGACCGTGATGACCACCTTGGCGGAGGTCCGCCAAGGCAGTACCGCGGTCCGGGCCAGCCGCTGCAGCAGGTTCCCCCGGTCGCCGGCGTGGATCTCCGCGCCGGCGGGCCCGCCGGCCGGGTCGCCGAGACCCCACAGCTCGACGCGCAGACCCCGCTGCCGCAGGGCTGCGGTGATCTTGTGCAGCCGCGCGTCGGCGACGTCGTGGCCGGACGTGATGATGCCCACGTCCGGCGCCAGGGTGGATCGCATCGTCAGAGGTCCTCGAGGGAGACGGATTCCTGTTCGCCGACCTGGAGGAACTTGGTGTACGCGGCGATCACCTCGTTGGGCTCGCCGCGCATCATCAACTTGCCCTTGTGCAGCCAGATGCAGTCGTCGCACAGATCCCGGACGCTGCTCATCGCGTGGCTGACCAGGAACATCGTCCGGCTGTTGTCGACCAGCTCCCTCATCTTGGCCGCGGCCTTGGTCTTGAAGGACGCGTCACCGGCCGACAGGGCCTCGTCGATCAGCAGGATGTCGGGGTCCATGTGCACGGCCACCGAGAAGGCCAGCCGGCTGAACATGCCGGACGAGTACGTCCGCATCGGCATCTCCATGAAGTCCCCGAGCTCGGCGAACTCGGCGATCTCCTCGTACCGGGCCTGGATAGCCTTGCGGCTCAGGCCCGCGGCCAGGCCGCCCAGGACGACGTTCTCGCGGCCGGACAGTGCCGCGTTGAAGCCGACGCCGAGGGACAGCAGCGTGCTGACCCGGCCGTGCACCTCGATCCGGCCCTCGGTCGGCGGCAGGATGCCGGCCAGGGCCCGCATCAGGGTGGACTTGCCGGCACCGTTGGCGCCGATGATCCCGATCGTGGTGCCGTGGTCGACGTCGAACGAGACGTTCTGGACCGCCTTGACCTCGCGGACCGCCCGCTCGCCGCGGCCGAACCGGACCAGCGCGCTCTTGAAGGTTGGAACCCGCTCGAACGTGGTCCGGTACGTGATGGACACGTCCTGGACCTTGACCGCGGGCGTGCCCTGGCTCTTCTCCATCGCCTTCTTCTCGGCCTCAGAGACGGACAACGAACTCACGCTCCCTCGACATGAAGAACAACGAGCCCACCAGGGCCGCCGCGACCGCCCAGCCCGCCGCGCCCAGCCACATCGTCAGCTCCGGAATGTCACCGCGGACCAGCAGGTCGGTCCAGCCCCCGAGCAACGCGTACAGGGGGTTGAACTGGATGAAGCTCTTGAACTTCGCCGGGGCGTCCTCGGCGAACCACAGCACCGGGGACAGGTACAGCCAGATCCGGACGAAGTACGGCAGGAAACTGGTGGTGTCGCGGAAGTACACCTGCAGGGCGGCGAAGATCATCCCCATGCCCGCCGCGAAGACCGTCAGCATGATCAGGAACGCCGGCGCGAGCAGCATCGCCCAGTGCAGCGGCTGGCGCATCAGCAGGTGGATGGCCAAGTAGACGACCATCGTCGGCAGGAAGCGGAAGAAGGCCGTCCGCAGCGCCGACAGGGGAAGCAGCATCCGGGGGAACGACATGTTCATCAGCAACTTGCCGCCGCCGACCACGCTGGCCGCACCGGCCGTCATCGCGCCCGAGAAGTAGTAGAAGGCGAACAGACCGCCACACATGTGCGCGAAGCGTTCCGCGCCATCGGTCTTGGCGGCGCCGCCGGCGATGATGTCCACCAGCAGGTAGTAGACGCCCGCGAGCAGCAGCGGGTTCAGAACCAGCCACACCTGACCGAAGAACGTGTTGGTGTTCGCCGCCCGGATCCCGGTCCGGGACATCTCGGCCGCGAACTCCCGACGCTCCCAGAGCGCCTTGAAGTAGGGCCGCAGGGGCGGCAGCCCGACCTTGTGCGGTTCGTACACATGCACCGACGGGTTGAACTCCTCGTCGACGCTAGTCGCGTTCATTCAGGCGACGCCTCTCTGGGGACAGTCGTAGTCATCGAAGATCGAACAACAGTCATTCGCACTTCGCCTAATTAGGTCGACCACCGTTCGATCGATTTAGTTCGACGGTGGCCGCGGTCCACGACGACGGGGCCACGCAAACCGGAAGCAGAGTAGCGGATTGGCGTCGTAGCCGACGACACAGCGTGCCTCCTGGGTGAGCAGCGACGCACAGAGGGCTACCAAACGCCGCCACCCGACCGACAGGGCCTTCCCCTGCCGATCGTTATCTGGAATATACATTTGACACGCTACGGCAGGCCAATCGCCGACAGCGGCGAGGGCCCCGGGTGTCGCTCAGAAAATGCAGCAGGCCGTCCGGTACGCCGGAACCGCGGCGAGCCGGCCGGAGTCGGCGCCGAAGCCGGGGCCGAGGTTGCTGCCGGCGGAACCCGGACTGGGCAGGGCGGTCAGCTCGCGCTGAGCGGTGTCCGTCGTGGCACCGCATCCCGTGGACAGCCTCACCATCCACGGAAGCTCGCCTGCCGTCGTCCGGGTTCCACCGGCGACCCGGGGGCCCTGACCACCTTGGGCGGAGGTGGTCCGGGCACTCGCCGAGTTCACCGGCACGATGACCAGGGCGGCGGTCATCGCACCCAGGCCGAAAGCCCTGTGACGCTTGGGCAGAACCTGACGCAACGGTTGCTGCACGTGGGTTCCCTCCTCCTCGGCCTCACGATGGAGTTGCACAGTTTGTACACCCTCCGGCACAGCGGGTGATGGCACGGGAGTGCGAGGGCACCGATGCGCCGGGATCGAGACCCAACCGAAACGGCGTTCGCTGACGGGAAAGCGAACAAAGGCCAGAATTGGAACAGCAGCCCGGCGGCGCTCAGGTGGTCCGTCGCCGGGCTGCTGGACCTCAATTCTCGCTCACGACTGCGCGGAAATGGTGGCCAGATGGTGACACGGCACAAGAATGCTGACAGAACAACAAAGATCGCTCGGTGCGTCCGCCGCAGTACGGACAGTACCGAGAACATTTTCCTTGTCGTTCTACGCTGGAGCGGCGGTAGCCCGCGGTGACCGCACTCGGGAGGGAGGGGAGAGTCGTGAGCTCGACCGACACGGAGCGTGCGGACCATTTACGCGTGCTCGGCCTGAACGACGACGAGATCCGGGTCTACCAGCACCTGCTGCGGACCGGGCCCTCCTCGGTGACCGAACTGGACCAGGCGGTTCCCGACCGGGCCGCGGGGATCGACACCACCCTCGGCGGACTGGTCCAGGCCGGTCTGGCCCGACGATCCGGCTCCGACCACTCCAGGTTTCTGCCCGTGCCACCCGACGCCGGCCTGGAGGCGCTGACGCTGCGCCGCGAGTCCGAGCTGAAGCAGGCCCGGATCGAGGTGCTGAACGCGTACGACGAGTTCCGCCGGACCGTGCACAACGAGTCGACCACGCACCTGATCGAGGTGGTCACCGGCAGCGCGATCGTCGAGCGGATCCACCAGATCAAGGACAGCGCCCAACGGGAGATCCTCGCCATCGACACCCCGCCGTACTACCTGGGCGCGGGGCCGAACCAGGAGGAGATCGAGCAGCTCAAACGCGGCGTCTCCTACCGGGTGGTGTACTCGCCCGAGTCGGTCGAGGTGCCGGGCTACCTGACCGAGAACATCCTGCCCTGCGTGGAAGCCGGCGAGCAGGCGCGGGTGCTTCCCGACGTTCCGGCGAAGCTGACCATCATCGACGGGTCCATCGCGTTCGTGTCGATGTCGGTGCGCGACACCGACGTGAACCGGTCGTTGCTGATCATCCGGCCGAGCAGTCTGCTGACCGCGCTGCTCGGCATGTTCGAGCTGTGCTGGCGCAATGCCCTTCCCCTGCACGCGTCCGTGGGCTCGGAGGACGACCGGCTGGAGCCGATCGAGCGCCGCCTGCTGGCCCTGCTGGCGACCGGCGCCGCCGACGACACGATCGCCCGCACCCTGGGCATCAGCCGCCGGACCTTCTTCCGCTACCTGGAACGCCTGATGAACCGCACCGGCGCGAGCACCCGCTTCCAGCTCGCCCTGCACGCGGCCCGCGAGAACTGGCTCTGACCGACAGCACAAGGGCCGCTGACAGCGCGTCAGCGGCCCTTGTGCTGGAGAGATCTAGCGAGCCCGGGTGAACTCCTTGGCCACGACCTCGGCGATCTGCGCGGTGTTCAGGGCCGCGCCCTTGCGCAGGTTGTCGCCGCAGACGAACAGCTCGAGCGCCTGCGGGTCGTCCAGCGACTTGCGGATCCGGCCGACCCAGGTGGGGTCGGTGCCGACCACGTCCGCCGGGGTGGGGAACTCGGCCTCCGCCGGGTTGTCGAAGACGAGCACGCCGGGGGCGTCCCGCAGTACCTCGCGGGCCTCGTCGACGTCGACCACCTGGCTGAACCGGGCGTGCACCGACAACGAGTGGGTGGTGATGACCGGGACCCGGACACAGGTCGCGGAGACCTTCAGGTCCGGCAGGTTCAGGATCTTGCGGGACTCGTTGCGGACCTTCAGCTCCTCCGACGACCAGCCGTCGTCCTTGAGCGAACCGGCCCACGGCACCACGTTCATCGCCAGCGGCGCCGGGAACGGGCCGAGCGCGTTGCCGATCACCCGGCGGACGTCGCCCGGCGTCGTACCGAGCTCACGGTTGCCGGCCACCTTCATCAACTGGTCGTAGAGCGCGTCGATGCCTTCCTGACCGGCGCCCGAGGCAGCCTGGTACGAGGCGACGACCAACTGCTCCAGCTCGTAGCGGTGGTGCAGCGCGCCCATCGCCACGATCATCGACAGCGTCGTGCAGTTGGGGTTCGAGATGATCCCCTTCGGCCGGTTGCGGGCCGCCTCGGCGTTCACCTCGGGCACCACCAGCGGCACGTCCGGGTCCATCCGGAAGGCGCCGGAGTTGTCCACCACGACGGCGCCCTTGGAGGCCGCGATCGGGGCCCAGTGCGCGGACACCTCGTCCGGCACGTCGAACATCGCCACGTCGATGCCGTCGAAGGCCTCGGCGCTGATCGCGACGACCTCGACCTCCTCGCCGCGGACCTTGAGCTTCTTGCCCGCGGAGCGCTCGGACGCGATCAGCCGGATCTCTCCCCAGACGTTCTGCCGGGTGGAGAGCAGGGTGAGCATCACCGTGCCGACAGCGCCCGTGGCGCCGACCACCGCCAGCGAGGGGAGCCCGGTCCGGTCCTCGGTCTGATCATCCATCGAAGCGCTCACAGGTGTCACCGTCCAGTTCCTCCGTACACGACAGCTTGGGTGTGCTCGTCGTCCAGGTCGAATGCAGTGTGCGCCGCTGTGACGGCCGCGTCCACCAGGTTCTCGTCGACAACCACCGAGATCCGGATTTCGGATGTCGAGATCATCTCGATGTTGACGCCGGCGTCGGCCAGCGCGGAGAAGAACTTCGCCGAGACGCCGGGGTGCGAGCGCATCCCGACGCCGATCACCGACACCTTGCCGATCTGGTCGTCGTACAGCAGTTGCTCGTAGCCGACCTCGTCCTTCATCCGGGCCAGCGCGGACATCGCCCGGGAGCCGTCGGAGCGGGGCAGGGTGAAGGAGATGTCGGTCCGGTTGGTGGCGACCGCGGAGACGTTCTGGACGATCATGTCGATGTTCGTCTCGGCGAGGGCCACCGTCTCGAAGATGCGCGCGGCCTCGCCCGGCTTGTCGGGCACGCCGACCACGGTGATCTTGGCCTCGCCGCGATCGTGGGCAACGCCGGAGATGATCGCCTGTTCCATGTTCTGAATATCCTTCGCATCGACGACCCAGGTGCCTTCCTTCTGCGAGAAGGAGGAGCGCACGTGGACGGGGACGTTGTAGCGCCGCGCGTACTCCACGCAGCGCAGGTGCAGCACCTTGGCGCCGCAGGCAGCCATCTCGAGCATCTCCTCGTAGGAGATCCTCGGGATCTGCTTCGCGGCCGGCACGATCCGCGGGTCCGCGGTGAAGATGCCGTCCACGTCGGTGTAGATCTCGCAGTAGTCCGCCTCCAGCGCCGCGGCCAGCGCGACCGCGGTGGTGTCGGACGCGCCGCGGCCCATCGTGGTGATGTCCTTGGTGTCCTGCGCGACGCCTTGGAAGCCGGCCACGATCGCGACATGGCCCTCGGCCAGCGCGTCCTCGATCCGGCCCGGGGTGATGTCGATGATGCGCGCGTTCCCGTGCGCCGCGGTGGTGATCACGCCGGCCTGCGAACCGGTGAACGAGCGGGCCTCGTAGCCCAGGTTCGCGATCGCCATCGCCAGCAGCGCGGCGGAGATCCGCTCACCCGAGGTGAGCAGCATGTCCAGCTCACGCGGCGGTGGCAGCGGGGAGACCTGGGTGGCCAGGTCCATCAGTTCATCGGTGGTGTCGCCCATGGCGGAGATGACCACCACCACGTCGTTCCCGGCCTTCTTCGTCGCGACGATCCGTTGGGCCACACGCTTGATGCAATCGGCGTCAGCGACCGAAGAACCGCCGTACTTGTGCACGACGCGTCCCACAGCTGTGTCTCCTCAAAGCTTGGTTCCCCAGCAGCTAGCCACTGGTGGCGGTACGCCGTGCGGCGCTGCACCAGGCGTGTTCGTTCGGCTCATTCTAGCTGTGAAGCGCTCGTTGTCTCCCGTCCGACCACGGGCTGGGCCACCCGTCCGGCGACCCGGTGGACCGTCTGCAGGTTCCCCTGCCGCGGCAGGTTCCGGCCGGAGACCTTCCGGTCCGGCGGACCACTTGCTTATATAAGCCATCACTGAAATACTCGATCGCATGCACGCCTTCGACATCCTCGGCGATCCGGTCCGGCGCCGGATCCTGGAGCTGCTCGCCGACGGCGAACTACCGGCCGGCAGCATCGCGGCCACCATCGGCGCCGAGTTCGGCATCAGCCAGCCCGCCGTCTCCCAGCACCTGCGCGTACTGCGCGACAACGGCTTCGCCACCGTCACCATCGACGGCACCCGGCGGCTGTACTCCGTCGACACCGGCCCACTGCAGGAGATCGACGCCTGGCTTGATCGCTACCGCAGGTTCTGGACGAACCGGCTCGACGCCCTCGACACCGAGATCCGCCGCGGCCGCCGCGCCACCCGCAAGGAGCCCGGCGATGCCTGACCCGACCGGCGTGAGACCTTCCCCGCCCCACCACCCCGGTCGCTGGTTCGGCCCGACCGAGCGGGCGATCAGCCGCTCCGGCGAGCGTCGTACGGTGCTGCTGCGACGCCCGTACGACGCGACGCCGGCGGAGTTGTGGTCAGCCTGGACCGAGCCCGAGCGGATCGCCCGCTGGCTCGGCGAGATCACCGGCGACCGCGTTCTGGGCGGCGAGATCCGGCTCACGATGACGCCGCAGGACATCCCGGTCCTACGTATCGAGGCCTGCGAGGAGCCGCACCGGCTGGTCGTCACCTGGTCCACGCCGACCGAGCCCAATTCACAGGTCGAACTGCTCCTCGAATCCGAGGGCGACACCACCCTGCTGACTCTGCGGCACGCCGTGACCGGCGAGGAGCGGGCCGCCGGACTGGGGTACGGGTGGGAGGACTTCCTCAACCGGCTGCACGAGTTCCTGGCCGGTCGCGATCCGGCGGCGGTCTCCTGGAGCGCCGCTGAGGAGGAACTTCTCCCGCTCTGGAAACTTCTCTGAAAAAACTTCCCGCCGGGATGTCGAGCAGGGCGCGGGCCGGTCGACGCGTCGGTGAAAGCACGATCACCGACCACGACAGGAGTACCACCATGAGGAAGATCGTCGCCAGCCTGTTCATCTCGCTCGACGGTGTCGTCGAGGCGCCCGATACCTGGCACTTCCCGTACTTCAACGACGAGATGGGCGCGGTCATCGGCGCCCAGGTCGCCGACTCCGACACGATGCTGCTCGGCCGCAACACCTGGCAGGAGTTCGCCGGGTTCTGGCCACAGCAGGGCGCCGACGTCGAGATGGCGACGCAGATGAACGAGGTCGCCAAGCTCGTCGTCTCGACCACGCTCGACAGTGTCGACGGCTGGCAGAACTCCACCCTGCTGAAGGGCGACCCGATCGAGGAACTGACCGCGATCAAGTCGACGCCGGGCAAGAACCTCAACGTCGTCGGGAGCGTCACGCTGGTCCGCTCGCTGCTGCGCGCGAAAGTGCTGGACGAGCTGCACCTGCTGGTCCACCCGATCGCGGTCGGCCACGGCGTTCGGCTGTTCGACGAGGGCGAGACCCAGCCGCTCGCGCTGGTCTCGGCGACCACCTTCGAGACCGGGGTCCTGCACACCGTCTACCGACCGGCGTGATCCCGGAGCTTGACCTGGAGTGCACTCCAGGTTGCATGCTGCAGACATGATCGAACTGACGCAAGACGCCGGTGTCACCATCGGGGAGGCCTCGAGGATCTCGGGCCTCCCCGTGGAAACCCTGCGGTATTACGACCGCGAGGGGTTGTTCGGAGACCTGCCGAGGGATACCGGCGGGCGACGGCGATTCACCCGGGACGCACTCGGGTTGCTCGACGTCCTGCTCCGGCTGCGGCGTACCGGGATGCCGGTCGAGCAGGTCCGCGAGTTCGCCGAGCAGATCCGGGCCGGCGACCAGCAGCGGGCCGGGCGGCTCGCGTTGTTGCGGAGCCACCGGGAACGCGTCGCGATGGATCTGGCCCAACTGCAGGCCGATCTCGAGGTGATCGACTGGAAGATCGCCGCCTACCAAGCGGCCGAGGACGGCAACGACCCGCCACCGCGCGAGTCGATGACGGGGAACTAGGCGGTGACGGCCACCTCTTCCACCGACTCGTCGACCGGCCGGTGCGGCGGCACGTGCAGCAGGGACAGGGCAGCCGCGAGGACGAGGATGGCGGCCAGCACCCAGACGTAGCGAACGCCGAACGATTCGACGACCACACCCGCGATCGCGGAGCCGACGGCGCCACCGGCCATTCCGGCGCTGCCCATCCAGCCGAAGACCTCGGTGCGGACGGAGTCCGGCGTCATCGCTCCCAGCCGCTCGTACAGAGCGCCGACCATCGGCGCCAACCCGCAGCCCGCCAGCAACAGCGCGGCACCCAGCGCGACCGGCGACCACGTCGCGAAGACACAGACCACCATTCCCGCCGACACCATCAGGGCCCGGCGCCAGACGTACGACTTCCGCCGCCCGGGCAGCGCGCCCACGATCACGCCGCCGACCAGGCTGCCCACGGCCCACACCGTCTCCAGCACCCCCGCGATCAGCCGGTTCCCGTGATCGTCGGCGAACGCCACGATGCCGAGCGAGATCGACGCGAAAGCCGTGACGGAGAAGGCGAAAGCGAGAATCAGCGGCAGCCGGTAGCGGTGCCAGAGCAACTGCGGCGCGGTCAGTCGCGCTCCGGTCGACTCGTCGTGCGGAGTCGCCGGCTCCTGCCGCAGCCCGAACCACCAGATCGAGATTCCCGCGGCAATCGCGGCACCCAGTACTCCGGCCCGCGGGCTGGCGAAGCTGACCACCAGCGCCCCGAGCATCGGGCCGATCGCGAACAGCACCTCCTGCGCGGTGGCGTCCAGCGCGTAGACAGCGCGCAGCCGCGACCCGCGGACCAACCGCGGCCAGGCGGCTCGCAGCGTCGCGGTGACCGGGGAGACGAAGGCACCGGCCACGCCGGACACCAGCGGCATCAGCCGGTACCACTCGGCCGGCAGCAAGGCCAGCACAGCCATCGCCACACCCCAGGCGACCCCGGTCCCGATCACCACCCCGCGACCCCCGCGTCGGTCGGCCAGGCGTGACCAGAGCGGCCCGCCCACGGCCATCCCGACGGAGTAGGCACCCGCCACGACCCCGGCCCAGCCGAAGTTGCCTGCGGCGTCCTTCGCCAGGAACGACATCGGCACGAGCGAGGCGATCACCGGGATCCGGGCGAACACCGCCGAGGTCAGGAGCGAGAAGACGCCACGGGTCTGCCAGAGCGCACGGTAAGCCGACAGGTCCATAGACCGCATTCTGTCCTGTCAGGACTGGCCGGCGCCTCGGGATTTCTCCCTATTCGTCACGCTGAGACTATGCGAACATATGTTCGTGCCCATCGGGGAAGCGAACATCCTGCATGCCGATCTGGACGCGTTCTACGCGTCGGTCGAGCAGCGGGACGACCCACGCCTGCGCGGCCGGCCGGTGATCGTGGGGGCCGGCGTGGTCCTCGCCTGCAGTTACGAGGCGAAGGCGTACGGGGTGCGTACCGCGATGAACGGCGGCCAGGCGTTCCGCCGCTGCCCTCAGGCGATCGTGGTCCAGCCCCGGATGTCGGCGTACTCCGAGGCGAGCAAGGCGGTCTTCAAGGTGTTCGAGAACACCACCCCGCTGGTCGAGGGACTGTCGATCGACGAGGCCTTCCTGGACGTCGGCGGCCTCCGCAAGATCGCCGGTACTCCGGTCGACATCGCCCGGCGGCTGCGTTCCGAAGTACTGGCTCAGGTGGGATTGCCGATCACGGTCGGGGTGGCTCGGACGAAGTTCCTGGCGAAGGTGGCGAGCGGGGTCGCCAAGCCGGATGGACTGCTGCTGGTCCCACCCGACGAGGAACTGGAATTCCTTCACCCGTTGGCGGTTGAGCGGCTCTGGGGAGTCGGCGAGGTGACGGCGGAGAAGTTGCGCAACCGCGGGCTGACGAAGGTCGGAGACGTCGCGATGCTGCCCGAGGCGGCGTTGGTCGCGATGCTCGGCCGGGCCTCGGGGCGGCACCTGCACGCGCTCGCGCACAACCGCGACCCGCGGCCGATCGAGGTCGGCAAACGCCGGCGGTCGATCGGGTCCCAGCGCGCACTCGGACGCTCACCGAAGTCGCCGGAGACGCTGGACGCGGTACTGGCCGGGCTGGTGGATCGGGTGACGCGACGGATGCGATCGGCCGGCCGGGCCGGGCGGACGGTCACACTGCGCCTGCGGTTCGACGACTTCACCCGAGCGACCCGCTCCCATACGTTGCCGCAGGCAACTGGTCAGACGCGGGCCGTCCTGATCACGGCCCGGGCGCTGATGGCGGCGGCCCGGCCACTGATCGAGAAGCAGGGCATCACCATGGTCGGCATCTCGGTCGGCAACCTCGAGAACGAGCAGACCGTCCAACTCGCCCTCCCCTTCGACAAGGCCGCGAACGACGAACTCGACTCGGCCCTCGACCACGTCCGCGACAAGTTCGGCACCAATGCCGTGACTCGGGGCATCCTCCTCGGCCGGGACCAGGGCCTCACGGTCCCGATGCTGCCGGACTGACCGGCCCCGTCGCAGGGCGGCGGCTACGGCCGCGGGTAGCCGATCTCGGCGATGTCGTCCTTGAGGTTCTTGAGCATGACCTCTGGATTCAAGGCGGTGATGACCTCCTCGGTGAGAGGCATCAGCGCATAGACGTGGGCGATCGCGTCCAGTTCGAGAGCGACCTCGTAGTAGTCCTCGGCGAAGGTCAGGTACGCCTCGGGCCGCCCTTCCGCCAGCAACTTGAAGAGCCAGTCGGCGCCATCTTTGTCGGCGCCCTCGACCGGACCGCACAACCACCGCTCGTCAGCGGGCGTGCGCCAGAAGCAGACGGTCACCTTGCGGTCTCCGTTGTGATGCAGGAAGGCCGGTTCGTCCAGGGCCGGCGCGAGGCTGTCGGGAACTCCGATGAAGAGCCCGGGCCACGGCTCTGCCGGCGATCGCCCCCACGGCGACAGCGGCGACTCGTGGTCGAAGCCCTGCGCGATGGCACCGTCGGGCGAGAAGACGATCGAGTACTCGTCGCCTGACCCGTTCCGCATCAACGCGGTCTCCTCGGTCGGCGACCACCGCGAGTCGAAGCCGAAGTACCGGTACTCCGGCTCCGGGCTCAGCACCGCGTCGAGCATCGCCAGCGCGCGGCTCATCCGGCGCACCTTGTCGATCTCGGGCAGCCGGGCGATCAGTTCATAAACGGACACCCGGTTCATTCAACCTGGTCCCGCCCCGCCTCGCGAGCTCGCCGGATGGACCTGTGGACGGCGACCTCGCGAGGCTGCGGCTCGGCTAGCGCTCGACGACGACTCGCTTATTCGGCACGCAGTGGGTCATCGTCAGTCCGCTGACGTCCCGCGTGCCGTTCTTGCCGAGGTTCGCCAGGCGGTTGAGTTCCTCCTCGGTGAGCGACTGGGTGGCCAGCGGCTCGAGGTGGCTGACGTCGGCCGGGGTGATCCCCAGACCGTCGCCGACCCGCAGGCCCAACTCGTCCTCCGCCATCAGGAAGTGCCACACCATCCGCTCCTGGATCGGGCGGTCGCACTGGCTCAGCGCGTCGACCAGGTTGGCCACCAGGTCGTCGCGCTCCCACTGCTCCGACAGCAGGTAGCGCTCGCCGGCCTGCTTGTAGTCGTTGGTCCGCGGGATGCGCTTGCGGGTCAGCCGGCCGGTGATCTCCGGACCCTGCTCGTCATGCGCGGGGTACTCGGCCTCACGCAGCCCGCCGAGGATGGACGGCTCGTAGTTGACGTGCGGGTTCTGGCCTTCGCCGAGGTCGACGCCGTACGCCATCTGGCCGTCGCGCTGGTTGGTGGCGACCTTCGCCTTCGCCGCGTTCACCGGCAACTGCAGGTAGTTCGGGCCGACGCGGTACCGCTGGGTGTCGCTGTAGCTGAACGTCCGACCGACCAGCATCTTGTCGTCGGAGAAGTCCAGGCCGTCCACCAGTACGCCGGTACCGAAGGCGATCTGCTCGTTCTCGGCGAAGAAGTTCTCCGGCGCCCGGTTCAGCACCATCTTGCCGACGGCGTGCAGCGGGAACACCTCCTCCGGCCACACCTTGGTGTCGTCAAGCGGGTCGAAGTCGAGCTCCGGGTGCTCGTGGTCGTCCATCATCTGCACCAGCAACTCCCACTCGGGATAGTCGCCGCGCTCGATGGCCTGGTAGAGGTCGCGGGTGTGCGAGCCGAGGTCGGTGGCCTGGATGTTGGCCGCGTCCTCGGCGGTGTAGGACTCCACGCCCTGTTTGGGAATCCAGTGGTACTTGATCAGCTTGGTCTCACCCTGGGCGTTCACCCACTTGTAGGTGTTCACGCCGAAGCCCTGCTGGGTGCGGTAGCTCGCCGGGATACCCCGCGGGCCGAAAACCAGCGTGACCATGTGCAGAGCCTCGGGCGACTGGCTGAGGAAGTCGAACGCCCGGTTGGGGTCCTGCCGCTCGAAGGTGACCGGGTCGGGCTTCTGCGAGTGGATGAAGTCCGGGAACTTGATCGCGTCGCGGATGAAGAAGACGCCCAGGTTGTTGCCGACCAGGTCCCAGTTGCCGTCCTCGGTGTAGAACTTCACCGCGAAGCCACGCGGGTCGCGGGCCACCTCGGAGGAGTCCCGGCCGCCGGCGACGGTGGAGAACCGGATCGCCAGGTCGGTGCGCTTGCCCTTCTCCTGGAACAGCTTGGCCCGGGTGAAGACGGACGCGGGCTGGTCCCCGACGGCGCCGTACGCCTCGAAGTAGCCGAAAGCGGTGGTACCCCGGGCGTGCACCACCCGCTCGGGGATGCGCTCGCGGTCGAAGTGGCTGATCTTCTCCAGGAACTGGTAGTTCTCCAGCGTGGCCGGGCCGCGGGCGCCGATTGTGCGCTGGTTCTGGTTGTCATGGACCGGGTGGCCCTGACGGTTGGTCAGGACCGGGCGCTTGGCGCCGGGCTCCGGCTGCTGGGAGGACGCGGTGGTCATTACGGCTGCCCTTTCGTGTACGTCGGTTGGGGCTCGGGATGTCCTTCGGCGGCACCGCGATCGGCAGCACCGCGTTCGGCGGCACGGCGATCGGCGGCACGGCGATCGGCGGCACAGGTGGGGCAGAGGCCCCAGAAGATGACCTCGGCCTCGTCCACGACGTACCCGGCGTGGCTCGAAGGCTCCAGGCAGGGTGCGGCTCCGACGGCGCAGTCGACGTCGGTGGTCAGCCCACAGGCCCGGCAGATCAGGTGATGGTGGTTGTCGCCGACACGCGTCTCGTACCGGGTGGGGTGTCCCGCCGGCTCGATCCGCCGGACGATTCCGGCGCTGGTCAGAGCCTCGAGACAGTCGTACACGGCTTGGGTGGACACCGAGCCGAGCCGGTTCCTGACCCGGTCGGCCAGGTCGGCGACCGTGACGTGCTCATGGCTGGAACCAGCCGTGTCGAGGAGCTCCAGAACGGCGATCCGGGGCTTGGTCACCCGCAGACCGACCGCACGGAGACGAGTGGTGGCCGAGTCGGACATGTACCCATCGGACACGATAAACTGGAATCATTCAAGTTTTGGGCGTGTCAGGCGACGTCGCCCTACGATCGAACGGTGGCTGAATTGACCGAATCCGAGCTCGACTATCTGCGTTCGCTGTTCGACCTGGCGCGCGGCGGTGAGACCGAGCAACTGACCGCCACTGTGGACGCCGGAGTACCGGTGAACCTCACCAACAGCACGGGCGACACGCTGCTCATCCTCGCGGCGTACCACCAACATCCGGAGACGGTCCGGGCGCTTCTCGACCGCGGCGCCGATACGGCGCGGGTCAACGACCGAGGGCAGACCGCCCTCGCCGCCGCTGTCTTCCGTCAGTCGGCCGACAGCGTGAACCAATTGCTCGCGGCCGGCGCCGACCCCGCCCTGGGGACGCGATCGGCGCTCGACATCGCGAGCTTCTTCGAGCTGCCCGAGATGCTCGAACTGCTCACTCAGCGACGCTGAAACCTACTCAGCACCGCTGGCTTGCTCAGCACCGCTGGCTTGCTCAGCAGTGCTGGCTTGCTCAACGGCGCTGAACTTACTCAACGGCGCTGAACGGCTTCCTCGGCGACCTCGACGAGCTCGCGGTCCGTCGCCTCGGTCTCCGGGTCGTGCGCCGGCTCCAGCCGGTCGTGCGCGATCAGCGACTGGATAGCCCGCAGTACTGCGCTCGCGGCCGCGCCCCAGGTGGAGACGTAGGAGAACTGCCACCACCACAGCGCCTCGACGACCCGGCCCTCCTCGTAGTGCGCGAGGCCGTGCACCAGGTCGGTGGCGATCGCCGTCAGGTCGTCGGAGAGCCGGTTCACGGTGATCTCCGGCGGAGCGGCGTACGGGTCGAAGACCTCGGCGTACTCGTCCAGGCCCTCGAACAGGATCGCGAGCCGGTTGCGCATCGCGTCCAGGTCCGGGTCCGGGCCCGCGTCGCTCTCGAACCGCTCCTCCGGGACGAAGTCCTCGAACGCCCCGAGCCGGCCGCCCGCCAGCAGCAACTGGCTCACCTCGAGCAGGAGGTACGGCAGCGAGGCCAGGCCCTCGTCCACGCCGTCCTCGTCGGGCTGCGCAGCGATGTCGCGGACGGAGATCAGGAAGCTCCGGACCTGATCCGCGATCTGCTCGGCGAACTCGAGCAGGTCCTCGGAATCCGTCGCCAACGCTCGCTCCGCGATATCCACTGGACTATCGGTTGATTCAGTCATCGATCGATCGTCGCCCTTCAAACGCCCGTCCGAGTGTGACCTCGTCGGCGTACTCGAGGTCACCGCCTACTGGAAGTCCACTAGCCAAACGGGTGACGCGCAACCCCATGGGCCGGAGTAACCGGCTCAGATAGGTGGCTGTCGCCTCACCTTCGAGGTTCGGATCGGTGGCCAGGATGATCTCGGTCACCTCTCCGCTGGCGAGCCGCTGCATCAATTCCCGGATCCGCAGCTCGTCCGGTCCGATCCCCTCGATCGGCGAGATCGCGCCGCCGAGGACGTGGTAGCGGCCGCGGAACTCGCGGGTCCGCTCGATCGCGACGACGTCCTTGGCCTCCTCGACCACGCAGATCAGCGCGAGGTCGCGGCGCGGATCGCGGCAGATCCGGCACTGCGTCTCCTCCGAGACGTTGCCGCAGATCTCGCAGAACTTGACCTTCTCCTTGACCTGAACCAGCACGTGGGCCAGCCGCCGGACGTCGGTCTCGTCGGCGGAGAGAAGGTGGAAGGCGATCCGCTGTGCGGACTTCGGACCGACCCCGGGGAGCCGGCCGAGCTCGTCGATGAGGTCCTGGACGGCCCCTTCGTACACGTCAGCCCGGGTTCTGACCGGGCAGACCGGTCGTGCCGCCAGGGTTCGCGAACCCGATCCCCGGGCGGCTGTCGTTTTCTGGGCGGCTGTCGTTTCCGGGCCGGCCGTCGATCGCCGGCGCGGTCGGGTCGTCGCTGTCGTCGTCGCCGAAGCCGCCGTCATCGCCGAAGCCGGGCATCCCGGGCAGTCCGCCGCCGAGCCCACCGGCCAGCGGGCCCATCGCCTGGGCAGCCACCGCCTTCGCGTTCTCCGAGGCGTCGCGGACCGCGGCCACGATCAGGTCGGCCAGCGTCTCGGTGTCGTCGGGGTCGACCGCCTGCGGCTTGATCGTCAGGCTGAGCAGATCACCGGTCCCGGACACCAGCGCGGTCACCAGGCCGCCACCCGCGGAGCCCTCGATCTCCTGGCTCTCCAGGTTGGCCTGCGCCTCCATCAACTGACTCTGCATGGCCTGCGCCTGAGCCAGCAGGTTGGACATGTCGAAGCCCCCAGCGCCCTGCGCACCGCCACCGTCGAACACCGCGATCTCCCGTCCGAGCTGCTTCCCGTTCCACTTGCTCCCCGAGCCTAGCCGGTCTCGGGGACAACCCAATCCGGTGGGATCCGCCCGTGGGAAACCGATGAGTCTCCCAAGCCTTCTCCACAACTTGTGGACACCTTTATCCACACCCTGTGGATGATCATGTCCTCTGCCGTCGCACAAAGCGCGCCACCCATCCCCAACCACCGTCCACCGCTGTGGATGAACCCCAGGAAAACATTCGAGAACGAGGCGCCGTGCCCGCGGCGCGAAGCGGCCTGTGGACAGCACCGTCGCCACCTGCGGCCTACCGACCGGACCGACGGTGTCTGGAAGATCACCGGGAAGACCGCCACCCGGCTCAAGGCAGGGTTCGGCAACACCCGGCCCGGGGGTACGTGCGGGGCTACCAGGTCAGTTGGGTTCTTCGCTGATGATTTGGGCGCCGAGGGTTTCGCTGAGGAGGTCGGTGTGGCTGCGGGAATCCTCTTCGAGGATCACGTCGTCCTCGCCGATCGCCTCGGCTTCCTCCTCCGGAGTGAGAGGCGCCTCGTCGACCTGAACCTGCGCGGCGCGGCGGGTCTGCTCGGCCGCGACGGCTGCCTCGGCGGCTCGGCGCTTGCTCGCAGCTTGTTCGCGGCGGTTTTCGGCGACGTGCTCAGGACTGGCCGCCGGCGCGGGCGGTCCACCAGCCTGCTGATCCGCCTGCAGCCCAGCCTGCTGATCCGCCTGCTCGTTCTCCGCCGGAGCGTCCTGTACTGCGACCGCCTGCGCCCCGGCGGTCACCACCGACGCCTGCACCGCGGTAGCCACGGCACCACTCGCGGCGGGGGCGGTCGCAGTACTGGGGGCGGAGTGGGCGTCGGTTGCGCCCTGTCCGTTGGGAGCAGGGCTGCTAGGTGCATCCGCGCGACCGGAAGGAGCATTGCCGCCCGATCCGCCGGAGGGTGGTCCGGCCGCGGGAGGAGCATCCCAGGAAGAACCGGCGGGGGGAGCATCCCAGGAGGAAGAAGGCGGTGAACTCGGCGGAGGCGGCGCCGCGGGCGGGGCCGCACCGGGATCACTGGACGGGTCAACCACGGCCTCAACGCGACGGTTCAGCCCGATGGTGTCGATCATGGCTTGACGGAGAATCTCGTCACTGCCGGACCGAGCGAAACTCTCCCGCGCACCGGCATTCACCAGCCCGAGCGTGAGGGTCTGCTCGTCGATTGCGATGACCTGCGCGTTCTGGCTCAGCATGATCCACGCGAACCGCCGCTTGGCCTTCACCGCCTCAAGAATCTCCGGCCACAACCGCCGAACATCAACCAACCCCACCGCCCCAGCAGACGCCCCGGCCGTCACACCGGCGCTCGGAGCCTGAGCCGCGGAGCCTGCCGCTGCACCGCCTGGCCCGGAGCCACCCGGAGCTGCGCCTCCCGCGTAGCCGCCCGAGGCTGTTCCACCCGACGCGGAGCCTGCCGCACCGCCTGGTCCGGAGCGGCCCGCGGCCGCACCGCCCGCAGAGCCGCCCGGAGCTGCGCCGCCCGCGAAGCCGCCCGGAGCTGTGCCGCCCGTCGCGGAGCCTCCGGGTGCGGTGCCGCCGGTCGATCCGGGGGCTGCCTGCGCGCCGCCCGGGGTGGCTGTGGGCTCGTCGCCCCAAGCCCCGGACCGGGACCCGGTGTTGTCGCCCGCCGAGGCCGGCGCCTGCCGCCCGTGGGACTGGGCAGCTACGCCGCCCGAGGCCGACGCCCCGCCGTGAGCTGACCCGCCAGCGCCGGCTGACACGCCGCCTTGCGCCGAGGCGCCGCCTTGCGATGAGGCGCCGCCTTGCGCTGGCATGCCGCCTTGCGCTGAGGCGCTGTCATGCGCAGAGGCTCCGCCGTGAGCGGACCCTCCGGCGCCGCCGGACGCGCCGTCGTGTCCTGAGGCGCCGCCGTGACCAGACCCGCCGCCAGCCGACGCGGCGGCCTGCCCTGAAGCAGTGCCTTGAGTTGACCCGCCGGTGCCAGCGGACGCGGCGGCGGGTGTCTGGGAAGCTGCGGGCTGGTTCGCTCCCGAGGTCTGCGAGCCGGAGGCCGCAGGGGCGTGCGATTGGTGGAGCGCAGCGGATTGCGGTTGCTGGGCCGCAGGGGCGTGGGATTGCTGCGACGCAGCGGCGTGGGATTGCTGCGACGCAGCGGCGTGGGATTGCTGGGACGCAGCGGATTGCGGTTGCTGGGGCGCAGCGGCGTGCGACTGAGGCGCGGAGGGATGCGCGGGTGGTGCTGCAGGCGCGGGGGGTGTGGTGCCAGCCGGGAGGGTGGCGATGGTTAGGCGGCGTTCCATGCGGTCTAGGCGGGCCTGGATGCCGTTGGTGGAGTCGTCGGCGCCGGGGAGGAGCACCTTGGCGCAGATCAGTTCCAGTTGGAGGCGAGGGGCCGTGGCGCCGCGCATCTCCAGCAGGCCGGCGGCGACGATGTCGGCGGCTCGGGTGAGCTCGGCGGGGCCGATGCCGGCCGCCTGGGTCTGGAGGCGCTCGCCCTGGTCCTCGGCGGCTTCGATCAGGCCGGAGGCGACCGCGTTCGGTACCGCGGACAGGATCACCAAGTCGCGCAACCGGCGAAGCAGGTCCTCGGCGAAGCGCTTGGGGTCCTGGCCGGTCTCGATCACCTTCTCGATCGTCTCGAAGACGGCCCGGCTGTCGTGCGCCGCGAATCCATCCACACAGGCGTCGAGCAACGAGTCCGGCGTGAACCCGAGAAGTTGCACCGCGAGCTTGTACGTCACCCCGTCGGAGTCGGCGCCGCCGATCAACTGGTCGAGCACGCTCAGCGAATCACGCACCGAACCCGCACCCGCGCGGACCACCAACGGCAGCGCGGCGGGGGCGATGGTCACGCCCTCGGCCTCGCACAGCATCGCCATGTAGTCGGCGAGCGCCTTAGGCGGGACCAGACGGAACGGGTAGTGGTGGGTGCGGGACCGGATGGTGCCGATCACCTTGTCGGGCTCGGTGGTGGCGAAGATGAACTTGAGGTGCGGCGGCGGCTCCTCGACCAACTTCAGCAGGGCGTTGAAGCCCTGCGTGGTCACCATGTGCGCCTCGTCGATGATGTAGATCTTGTAGCGGCTCTCGACCGGCGCGAAGAAGGCTCGCTCCCGCAGGTCGCGCGCGTCGTCGACACCACCGTGCGAGGCGGCGTCGATCTCGATCACGTCGATGCTGCCGGGACCGCCGCGGGCCAGGTCGGTGCAGGACTTGCAGACGCCGCACGGCTCCGCGATCGGGCCCTTCTCGCAGTTGATCGCGCGGGCCAAAATCCGGGCGCTGGTGGTCTTGCCGCAGCCGCGCGGACCGGAGAACAGGTAGGCGTGGTTCACCCGGTTGTTGCTCAGCGCGTTCCGCAGCGGAACGGTGACATGGTCCTGCCCGATCACCTCGGAGAACGTCTCCGGGCGATACCGGCGGTACAACGCAAGGGGTGCTTCCACGACGGCAACCCTAGCGCCGACCCCCGACATTTCCTCCCCACGCCCTCCGACCCCGCACGCCCGCTCCCCCCACGCACCAAGCTGAGTCAAAAGACGACCGCCAAGTCCGGCCCGACACCCAGCACCCGCCACTCGGCACTCGCCACCCGGCACCCGGCACCCGGCACCCGGCACCCGCAACTCACCATCCGCCATCCGGCACTCGCCACTCGGCACTCGGCACTCGGCACTCGGCACTCGGCACTCGGCACCAAGAGCGTCGGTTCAGTGCCGACCCTCCTCGAGCAGGCTGAGGAGATAGTCCCCGTAGCCGGACTTGGGGAGGGTGTTCGCGCAGCGTTGGAGGGCGGCGTCGTCGATGAAGCCGCGGCGCCAGGCGATTTCTTCGGGGCAGCTGATCTTCTGGCCCTGCCGGGTCTCCACCGCGCGGACAAACTCGCCTGCCGCCATCAGGGCCTCGACCGTGCCGGTGTCCAGCCAGGCCGTACCGCGAGGCAGTACTTCGACCTGCAGTCTCTTCTCCTGCAGGTAAACGGCGTTGATCGCCGTGATCTCCAGTTCGCCGCGAGGCGACGGCTGGATCTGCTTGGCGAGGTCGACCACGTCGCTGGAGTAGAAGTACAACCCTGGTACGGCGTACTTGCTCTTCGGTCGCTCGGGTTTCTCCTCGATGCTCAGCGCCCTGCCGTCCTCGTCGAACTCCACCACCCCGTACGCCGACGGCTCCGCCACCCGGTACGCGAAGATCACCCCGCCATCCACGTCGTTGAACCGCTGCAGGTGCAACCCCAGCCCTGGCCCGTAGAAGATGTTGTCGCCGAGAGCGAGCGCGACCGGCTCGGACCCGATGAACGACTCCCCGATCAGGAAAGCCTGGGCGAGTCCCTCGGGCCGCGGCTGTTCGGCGTACGAGATCTCCATCCCGAACTGCGAGCCGTCGCCGAGCAGCCGCTGGAACTGGGCGGAGTCCTCGGGCCGGGTGATCACCAGGACCTCGCGGATGTTCGCCAGGATCAGCGTGGACAGCGGGTAGTAGACCATCGGCTTGTCGTAGATCGGCAGCAACTGCTTGCTGACGCCCAACGTCAGCGGATGCAGCCTCGTCCCGTCGCCGCCGGCCAGGATGATCCCTCGCATTCAAGCCACCCTACTGGCGGTTCTACCCTGTCGTGAGTGACAGACGACTCGCGGACGACAGGCGACGACAGCAGGCAGCGGCTGGTGATCGAGCGAGCCCGGACCGAACTCCCGGCCGACGAGCGGATCCTCGCCGTCTATTTGGTCGGCAGCTACGGCAGCGGCGAGGCGGACGAGTTCAGCGACGTGGATGTCCATTGCGTCGTCACCGACGAAAGCCTGCCGTGGTTCGAGCAGAACTGGATGGAGCCGTTGGCAACGATCGCCGGGCCGACGGTGCTGCTGGACCAAGTCCCGGGCCTGGTCGGCGGCTTGGGGATCACCCCAGACTGGCTGCATGTCGACCTCTTCTTCCAGCAACTAAAGGAATTCGACCGGCACGAGTACGACGGGGTCCGCGTCCTCTTCGACCGGGACGGATCCCTCTTCCCCGACGGCGATCAAGCTCCCCGCGGCGGCCGCCCCGGTACGCCGTACTTGCCCGGGCGCGACGTCAACCTCTTCTTCTACTTCCTCGGGAACCTGGTCACCGTGCTCGGTCGCGACGAGCGGATCGTCAGCAACCAGGGCCTCAATGCCGTGCGCAACCAGTTCATCGTGCTGATGCTCGCCGAACGCGGCGTCCGGCGTACTGGTGGAGCCAAGCGCCTGAACGCCTATCTGTCCGCCGAACAACGCGCCTTCCTCGAGGGGATGCCATCGGCCGGCTCCGATCCAGCCGACGTCATCGCAGCCAACCAGTACCTCTGCCGCGAGTTCGTCCGGCGCGGCACGGCGTTGGCCGAGCGGACCGGACAACCCTGGCCCCAGGCCTTCGTCGACGCCACCTTGGCCCATCTGCGGGCGCATTTCGGCGTCGACTTCGCCTGACGACCCGAACTCAGCCGAGGTGGTAGTCCGCGAAGCGGGATCTCAGATCTTTCTTCGAGAACTTGCCGACGCTCGTCTTCGGAACCTCGTCGATGAACTCGACTGCATCCGGCAACCACCACTTCGCCACCTGCGGCTCGAGGTAGGCCAGGATCTCCTCCGACGTCGCGGACGCACCCTCCTGCAGTACTACGCACGCCAGCGGCCGCTCGTCCCACTTCGGGTGCGGGACTCCGATGACGGCCGCCTCCTTGATCGCCGGGTGCGCCATCAGCAGGTTTTCCAACTCCACCGAACTGATCCACTCGCCCCCGGACTTCACCAGGTCCTTCGTTCGGTCCACGAGCCGGACGGATCCGAAGGCGTCGATCGCGGCCACGTCGCCGGTCTTCATCCAGCCGTCCTCGGTGTTCAGCTCGACACCCTCGTCGGGCCGGTAGTACTCGGCGGCGATCCACGGACCGCGCACCTGAAGCTCACCCGTGGCCTCGTCGTCCCAGGGCAGCGGCGTGATGGACCCCGGCTCGACGATCCGCACCTCGACCCCCGGCAGCGGCAATCCCTGACGCGCCCGGAGCTTCGCCTTCTCGTCCTCCGGAAGATCCGTGTTCCGCAGCGGGACATGGGCGGCGGTCGCCACCGGGCTGGTCTCGGTCATACCCCAGGCCTGCAAAATCGGCTTGCCCAGCTTCTCCCGGAACGCCTCGGACAAGGCGAGCGGCACGGCTGAACCACCGCACGGGATCCGCCGCAGCTTGGGCAGATCCACGCCGTCCAGCAACGGCAGCAAGCCCTGCCAGATGGTCGGAACGCCCGCGGACAGCGTGACCTCCTGCTCCTTCAGCAGCTTGAGAATGCCCTGCGGTGACATGTCCGGCCCTGGGAACACCAGGCTCGCCCCAGCCATCGGCGCTGCGTGCGCGAGACCCCAGGCGTTGGCGTGGAACATCGGAACTACCGGCATCACTGTGTCGGTCTCGTGCAGCCCGATACCCGCGTTGGTGAGCACGCCGATCGAGTGCAACCAGGTCGAGCGGTGCGAGTACACGACGCCCTTGGGGTTGCCCGTCGTCCCGCTCGTGTAGCACATCGCGGCGGCTTGGTTCTCGTCCTCCACGTGGAAGTCGACCGGCTCAGCGGCGGCCAGCAGTTCCTCGTAGTCGTGGAAGCGCGGGTCGTCCGGCACCTCGACGCCCGGGGCTCCGGCCGGCAGGTCATCCATCACCACGACGTGCTGGACCAGCGGCAGCCGGTCGAGCAGCGGCAGGAACAGCCCGAGCAAGGAGCGATCGACGAAGACCACCTCGTCCTCGGCGTGGTTCGCGATGTAGACGACCTGGTCGGGGAAGAGCCGGATGTTCAGCGTGTGCAGGACCCGCCCGGTACACGGCGCCGCGAAGTACAGCTCCAGGTGGCGGCCGGAGTTCCAGGCGAAGGTCCCGACGCGGCCGTCGGAACTGATCCCCAGCGTGTCGAGCACGCCGCCCAACCGTCTGGTCCGCGCGGCCCATTCCGCGTACGTCGTACTAGTGGGCGCGGGGCCTCCGGTGTAGACGGTCTTGTCCGGGAAGAACTGCTCGGCCCGGCCAAAGATCGTGTCCAGAGACAGCTGGTAGTCCTGCATCAGACCCTTCATGGACACACTGTGCCAGCACGCGTGTCATGTTGGCCATGACCTCATAGCGACCTGCCGGTGCACTGAGGAGGAACTCACCCGGCACCCTCACGCGACCACGGCTCAGGCCCGACCGCCACGGCCTGACCGGTACTGGCGGACTCCCCGATGGCGAGAGCGATCAGATGGTCCTGCGACGCCTCGGCGAGCGGGTACGGCGGCTCGCCGTCGCCGCGGCACCAGTCGGTCATCCGCGCCAGCAACGTCCCGATCGCGATGTCCTCGTCGGCCAGCCGGACGCCGGGGAACGGATTGCGGTAGACCACCGAGCCGTCGAGGCTGAGGTGATCGAGCGCGAAACCCTCCAGGTTCAGGTCGATTCCGGTCTGACGGCGGACCACCCGCGACTCGACCGCGGTCACCGGGTCCGCGAGCCGGACCAGGCGGTCGTCGACCAGTTCACCGTGGCTGCCGCGAACGACGATCCGGTTGCCGCGCAGCGGGTTGTGCCATTGGTTGTCGGTGAAGTCGTACAACGCCATCCGTCCCGCACCGAAGTCGATCGTCGCGAGCGTGGTCGTGGCGTCCGTCGGAGCGGTATCGCCGGACCAGCCGTCGCGTTTCAGCGGGTCGGCCAGCGGCGCCACGAACTGCCGGGCCTCGATGGTCGCCGGCGCCCGGCCGACGCCGAGCAGGAGCCGGAGCACCGAGACCGCGTGGTACAGGTGAGTCGACGACATCTGCACGGAGCTGACCGCACCGAGCGTTCCGGCTCGCACCACGGACAACTGCGCGGCGTGCGAGGGCAGGAACGGATTCTGCTCGGCGACCTGCACCAAGCCGGTGTCGCCGACCTCGGACCACAGCCGGCGAAGCCCCTCCACATCAGGCGCCGGCGGCGTCTCGGTCAACACCGGGATGCCCCTGGCAACGAGATCCGCGGTCAGTCCCGGCGCGGTCTCCCACGGTACCGAGACGATGACGAAGTCCGGCTTGTCCGCGGTGACCAACTCATCCACCGACCGGAAGGTGGGCACCCGCCACTCCCGCTCGACCTCCCCGCCGCGTTCGGCGGATCGCGTGACGACACCGCTGACGGCGAACCGCTCCGGCATCACCTCCGCCAGCCGCAGGAAGAACTCGCTCCGCCAACCGCTACCGACGATTCCGTACCGCCCAGGCTGTGCCGTCATGTCCCCATTCTCACCGCAACCATTAGTTGACACGACATACATGTCGTGTAATGTATTGATCATGGAGATCAACAGCGTCAGCGCCCTCAGCACCGGAAACGTCCGGATCCGGCCTGAACACGTCGGCCCGACGGACAAGAACATGTACGTCTGGCTCGCGACCTCCAAGGGCTGGACCGCGCCGCGGCCGATCACTGTCTATGTCGTCGAGCACCAGGACGGCCTCGTGCTGTTCGACACCGGTCAGGATCGAGCCTCCGTCACCGACCCCGGCTACTTTCCCGGCGGCCTCAACGGCGTCGTGTACGACCGGCTGGCGACCTTCGAGATCGCGCCCGAGCAGACTCTTTCGCGCCTGCTCGCCGACAACGGCCACGACATCCGCGACGTGCACACAGCCGTGCTCTCCCATCTGCACCAGGATCACATCGGCGGCCTGCCGGAGCTGAGCAAGGCACGGATCGTGGTCGCGGACGAGGAGTGGAAGTCGATGCGCCGGCCGCTACCCGCCGCGCGCGGCTACCTGCGGCGGCACATCGAACGCCGCGATCTGCGCTGGGAACGCATCCACTTCGAGGGCATCGACCCGATCGGCCCGTTCCAGGACGGACACGACCTCTTCGGCGACGGCAGTCTCATGCTGCTGCCGACGCCGGGGCATACGCCCGGCTCGCTGTCGATGCTCGTACGCCGACCGGCCGAGCCGCCGCTGTTGATGGTCGGTGACCTCACGTACGACGCGGAACTGCTCAAGGCGGGCCAGATCCCCGGCGTCGGTAAGAAGGCCGAGCTCCACCAAGCCGTCGCCAAGGTCAACCAATTGCGCGAGTTGTTCCCCGACCTGGTTGTCCTCGCCGCCCACGACCCCTCCGCCCACCTCGCCCTGCAGGAGGATGTCGCCTCATGAAGCCCGCGGAAGAACTGCGCTACCTGATCCTGGCGATCCAGCGGGAGGGGAACCGGCTGCTGGCCGCGGAGCTCCGACCCCTGGGCGTCACCCCGTCGCAGGCCGAAGTCCTACGAGTACTGCGCGACCACGGACCTCTCACGCTGAGCGCACTCGGAGGACTCCTGGTCTGCGAGACCGGCAACAGCCCCAGCCGTCTGGTGGATCGTCTGGTGGCGCAGGGGTTGGTCCAGCGCGACACAGACCCCGACGACCGGCGCTACCTGGCTCTGAGCCTCACTCCCGAGGGGAAGGCGTTGAGCAAGCGCATCGTGGCAGCCGAAGAGGCACTCCACGACGCCATCGATCAACTGGTCACCGGACAACCGGTAGACGAGACCATCACCACCCTGCGCGCGGTCGCCGGCGCCTTTCCCGCGGGAGAGGCCCTGGCCCGGCGGCGAGCGGCCGAGGAGGCCTGACCCCATGGAACACGCAAGTCTGAAGATCGATGGATCACCTGCCAAGGTGCTGCTCGACCCACTGGCTCTGCCGCTGTGGAACGAGGCATTCCTCAGCATCGACGGGCCCCAGACACCAGAGGTCGGCGTGCGCTACGAACTGCGCGTGCGGCCCGGCCTGAACGGCTGGCTCGAGTACACGGAGATCACCCCGAGCCGGATCGAGATGACCTGGCACGTACCGGGTTTCCGCGAGCGTGGCCTCTGGCTGCTCGAGGATGGCCTGGTCACGCACTCCTTCGAGCACGCCGGGCCGCTGGCCGCAGTACTGCGGTCTGCGTATCGCGGGATCGCCGCAGTACGGCTGGAGCGGTTGCAGCAACGGCTACTGGTTGTTCCTTAGATACGTCAGTACTGCGTGCACTCGGCGATGCGTGGCTGACGACTCGTCGAGGGAGAGCTTCTGGAAAATCGAGCGCAGGTGACTCTCGACCGTGCGATCGGTGACGAAGAGCCTGCTCGCGATCGCGGCGTTCGAGTGACCCTCGGCAACCAGTCCGAGAACCTCTAATTCCCTTGGGGACAAGGGTTCCAGCTCCGACCGGCGGGGAGCGAGCAAGGCCGAGACGACCGCGGGATCAAGCGCGGACCCACCAGCCGCGACTCGGTCGAGCGCGTCAAGGAAGTCCTCCACCCGGAGAACCCGATCCTTCAGCAGGTAACCAAACGCGCCGGTCGACACGAGTTGCACGGAGTGCCGGGTCTCGAGGTGCTGGGACAGCAGCAGGATCGGCTGATCCGGACGGTGCAACCGGATCTCCCGGGCCGCGTCAGCGCCGTCGTCAGTCATCATCGGCGGCATCCGCACATCGATCACGGCGATCGCGGGCTCGTGCTGGATCACCGCTTCCACCAGACCGTCCGCGCTGCTCAAGGACGCCACGACCTCGTGACCCGCCGAGGTGAGAAGTCCCGCGAGCCCTTCCCGGAACAACGCCGAATCCTCGGCGATCAGGACGCGCACGGCAGCACCGCCTCGACCGTCGTACCGCCTGCTGGTTCGCTGGTCACGGTGAGTCGACCGCCGACGGAGCCGACCCGGTCCCGCAACGCCGTCAGGCCCTTGTCGGCCGGGACACCGCCGATCCCGTCGTCGATCACGGCGACGCGCAGACCGTCTTCCTGACGTTCGACGTTGATGCCGATCCGGGAGGCGCGGGCGTGCTTGAGTACGTTGGCCATCGCCTCCGCGACGACGAAGTACGCCGTCACCGTGACGACCTCCGAGCTCGCGGCGTCCTCGACCTCGAAGTCGACCGGCAGCGGGCATTCGGCTCCCAACCGCGCCAGCGCCGCAGGCAGGCCGTCATCCAGACTCGCCGGCCGTACTCCGTGGGCCAGGCGGCGGAGCTCGCCGACAGTCGACTCGAGGCGCTCGACGGCCAGTTCGAGATCGGCCGAGACCGGGTCGCCCGCCCGCAGCCTGTACTGCGCGGCACGCAACTGCATGCCGATGGCAACCAGTTGTTGCTGCGCGCCGTCGTGCAGATCGCGTTCCAGCCGACGGCGTTCGTCGATCGTCGCCGAGACCAGGCGCCGACGGCTCTCGGCCACGTCGGTCAGCGCCCGCCGCAGTCCGATCCGGAGCCGGCTGACCTCGATCGGCAGCCGGGCGGCGGACGCGGCCAGCTTCACCCGGCGTAGGTGGCGCATCGAGCCTGGGCGGACCAGGATGACGCCGATGTCCGCGCTCGCGGTCCGTAGCGGCACGCTCATCCGGTCCTCGGGAGGATCCTGCGTTGTGCCGGCCAGGTTTACCAGTCCTGTCCCGGCTGGATCAGACAGGAGCAGAGTCAGCTCTGGGTCGCGGACGGCGGAGCGGAGTACGGTCTCGACATCTTCGGGTTCGGCTGAGCCGTCGCGGACTTGCTCGACGAAGCGCTCGATCTGCTCGACCAGGACGGTCCGGTCGCGGTCGAGGACCTTGCCGACGGCCCGATGGAGCCTTCTGTGCAAGGGAAAGAGGAGCAGCGCCACCAGGAACACCGAGCCGGTCAACCCGATGGCGGAATCCCGTCCGGCCAGGTAGCCGGTGAGGACGACACCGGCAGCCAGCAGGGCGGCGGCGATCAGCGTGGTCAGGAACCAGGCGACCGAATCGCTCAGAATCCGGTCGATCTCGAAGAGGTCGTAGCGCAGCACGGCGATCGCGACGGCGGCCGGGACGAGGACGAGAATCCCCAGCAGGAAGGCCGAGTACGCCTCCGGGCCGACCAGCTCGAACGAGGTGACGATCCAGCTGGCCACCATCACAGCGACCACCACCCCGGTGGCGAGGATGAGCCAGCGCAGCTGTTGCTTCGTGCGGTCACCGCCGCGGCGGTAGCGCAGTACGACGCTGGCGCCGCAGGCAATGACTACCACCAACAGGAGTCCGAGCGCGCTGATCATCAGGGGCAGCCAGATCGGCTCCGGCACGAGAACAGGCGCTGTGAAGTAGCGGGGCTCTCCGTAGTCGATGGTGACGGTCATCGCCACGCCGACCGCCAGCGCTGACACCGGTACGCCGGCTGCGACGACCCTCCAGCGGCGCTCCGGCAGCAGCCCATCAGGGAAGACCAGCAGCAACGCAAGAAGACCGGTCAGCTGCCACGGCCAAGCGACCACGCCCAGGGCACCCACGAAGTCCGCTTCTGGCCAGGGCGCGCGACCCCACGCATCCAAAGCCGGTACTACGAGCAGCGACGCCGCCAGCCACGCCACTGCCGCCCCCACCGGCCCACGCGGAGCCCGTACTGCGATCAGCCAGCCCAGCGCGAGTGGCACCACACCCAGCAGGTAGAGCGCAGTCGGCCAGCCGTCACCGTTCGGGCGAAACGCGCCCAGGGCAAGGACCACTCCGGCGGCGAGGCACACGGCACTCGCCAGCCAGATCGGCCAGAACCTGCGGCTCATGCTCGCATTGTGCACCGGAATCGCGCGTTCGGTGATCAGTGCAGGCACTGACTACCTGTTCAGCGCAGGCCTCGATGTGCGGGAGGTCCTCCGCGGGCGACCTTGGATGCACCGACAACATCTACGGGAGGATCACCATGATCGCCATACTCACCATCCTCGTCGCCCTGCCCCTCGGCCTGCTGATCCGCAACCGGCTGGCGGCGTACCTGACCTACGCGATCCTGTTCGCACAGGTCTTCACCTTCCAGACCGCGACGCTCGTGATGGAGTGGGCCAAGGGTTCGACCTCGGCCTTCCCGGCGGACCCGACGGAGTTCGGCAGCACCTTCGGCTACCTCACCTTCACCAGTTCGATCTACGCGGTCGGCTTCGGCCTCATCACCCTCGGCCACTGGCTCCGCAACCGCCGCCGCACGCGGACGGACGCAGTACTGCTGGACAACTGATGGATCAGCTGAAGTGGGCGCCCGGTTTGCGGTAGCCGCGGAGGAGGTCGCGGGAGATGATCAGGCGCTGCATCTCGTCGGTGCCCTCGAAGATGCGCCAGAGGCGGACCTCGCGGAACCAGCGCTCGATCGGGAGCTCCTTGGTGTAGCCCATCCCGCCGTGGATCTGCAGGACCCGATCGGCGACCCGGTTCACCGTGTTCGTGCCGTAGAGCTTGGCGATCGCGCTGTCGTGCTGGGGAGGCCGGCCCTGGTCGACGGTCCAGGCGGCGTACAGGACCAGCCATCGGGCGGCCTCCAGCTCGACCTCCGAGTCGGCGATCATCCACTGGATCGCCTGGTTGCCGCCGATCGGAGTACCGAAGGTCTGTCGGGTGTTGGCGTGCTCGATCGCCAGCTGGAGCAGCCGTTCGCAGGCGCCGATACCGCGGGCCGGGATGATGAAGCGGCCCTTCATGATCCAGCGCATCGCCAGCTCGTAGCCCTGGCCGACCTCGCCCAGCACGTGGTCCTGCGGCACCCGGACGTCGTCGAAGTTCAGCGTCGCCGGGACCGCCTGGCCCATCGTCACGATCGGGTCCGAGGTCCAGCCCCGGTCCCGGTCGACCAGGAACGCGGTGAAGCCGCCCTTCGAGCCCATCTCGGCATCCGTCACCGCGATGACGATGGCGAAGTCGGCTTCGTTGCCGCCGGTGATGAAGGTCTTCTCGCCCCGGATCACCCACTCGTCGCCGTCGCGGCGCGCGGTAGTGCGGATCGCGCGCGTGTCGGACCCGGCGCCGGGCTCGGTGATGGCGAAGCACGACCGCCGCTCGCCGGAGATGGTCGGAAGCAGGTACTCCTTGCGCTGCTCCTCGTTGCTCTCGAAGAGGATGTTGTCGGCCTCGCCGCCGAACGAGAACGGTACGAAGGTGCGGCCGAGCTCACTGGTGATCAGCGCCTGGTCGACCGCCGACAGGTCCATCCCGCCGTACTCCTCGGGCGTGCTCAGCCCCCAGAACCCGAACGACTTCGCCTTCAGCCGGAGGTCCCGGACCACGTCCGGCTCCACTCCTGGCAGCCCCTCCCGCTCCCGCTTGAGGACGTCGTTCTCGAGCGGCATCAGCTCCTTGCGGACGAACTCGCGGGTGGTCTCGCGGATCGCCTGCTGTTCCTCACTGAGCGAGAAGTCGACCATCGGCCCTCCATCGGTCGGGGTGGTTCGTCCACCGTAGGCGCATCCGGGCCGGGTGACATGTCGATGGAGATTCGCGGCGGTCCGGCTGGAGGTTCGGAGTACGGCTGCTGCGGTTGCTCCGGCTGGTGCGGGTCAGGGGGCGATCGGCATCGCGCGCTTGTGGATGGTGCGGCGGTGGTGGCCGATGATCGTCTCTGCCGCCTCGTCGCTGACCGGCTTGCCCTCGAGGAAGTCGTCGATCTCGTCGTACCTGACGCCGAGCGCCTGCTCGTCGGGAAGGCCCGGCTTGTCGGACTCCAGGTCCGCCGTCGGCACCTTGCCGGTGATCTGGTCGGACGCGCCCAGCTGCGAGCCGATCGCCCGCACCCGGCGCTTGGTCAGCCCCGCCAGCGGAGTCAGGTCGCAGGCCCCGTCGCCGTACTTCGTGTAGAAGCCGACCACCGCCTCGGCCGCGTGATCCGTACCGACCACGAGCCCGCCGCGAGCCCCGGCCACGACGTACTGCGCGATCATCCGCTGGCGCGCCTTGATGTTGCCGGTGTGGAAGTCCGCCCGGTCGCCGAGATCCGAATGCTTGACCGACTCGACCATCGCGTCCGTCGCGGACTTGATGTCCACGGTGAGCACCTCGTCCGGGCGGATGAACTCGAGCGCGCGCTGAGCGTCGTCTTCGTCATGCTGCACGCCGTAGGGCAGGCGCATCGCGACGAAGGTGGCGTTCCCGCCGCCGGCCCGGACCCGCTCGACGGCGAGCTGGCACAGGCGGCCCGCAGTACTGGAGTCGACGCCGCCGCTGATGCCGAGCACGTACGTCGTGGCGCCGGTCAGGCTGAGCTGGTCGGCCAGGAAGCTGATCCGGCGCTCGATCTCCAGCTCCGCGTCGAACGAGGGGGACACCCCGAGCTCTGCAATGATCAGTTCCTGCAGGTACCGGCGGTCGAGCTCGCTCATCGGACTCCCTCGGTAGACGTGGTCTTCGAGGTCAGCCTATTTCGCCCGCGACAGAGTCGAGCAAGGCAGCCCGGAGGGTCGCGGGCGAGGCTTCGGCCGGCGCCGGGATGCGGCCGGGTTCGTCCGGATCCGGACATAAGGATTCCCCGCGCACCCGGAAGAGCTCACTTACCCTTGCTGCCTTCCGGCCCTGGGGGAGTTGGGCGAGATACCGCCACGCGGGGAACCATCGAAGAGTGTACGGGATCCGGGGGCTCGACCAGGAATCCGGGGTCGGGGCGCCCCCAGCCCGCCCTCACAGCTGCCCACGGCAGGCTGAGCAAACCCTGCGAGCTCGCTCGCGTCCCCAACCAGGCACCGAGCCGACACCCACCGAAATACGCCCACCCCAGCATCAGTTACCAACGTCATGGCGATCCCCGACTTCGGCCCGTTCGGCATCACCACCGGCCTGACCAGCACCCCGCACTCCCTGGAAGCCGCAGCCGCCGCAGAAGACCTCGGCTATCCAGCGATCTGGCTCTCCGGCCTCCCCGGAGTAGGCCCACAAACCATCACCGACCTGATCGAAGCCACCCGCACCATCAACTTCATCACCGGAATCCTCTCGGTCGACCACTTCACCCCCGAAGACCTCAGTACGGCGTACAAGCAACTCGAAGCCTCCGCCCGATTCACCCTCGGCCTAGGCGGAGCGCACGGCCCGAACCCACTCGCCACCCTGAACGACTTCCTCGACCACCTGGACGCAGTACCGACAGACCGTCGCATCCTCGCCGCCCTCGGCCCACGCATGCTGGAGCTGGCCCGAGAGCGCGCAGCCGGCGCCTACCCCTTCCTCGTCACCCCCGCCTACAGCGCCGAGGCGCGCAACGTGCTCGGCCCAGACAAGCTCCTCGCAGTCAGCCACCTAGTCGTCGTCGAGACCGACCCAGACCGGGCCCGAGCGATCGCCCGAGACACGATCAGCTTCTTCCCGACGCTCCCGAGCTATGCAGCGTCCCTCAAACGCCAGGGCTTCACCGGCCAGGACCTCACCGAACTCCCCGACCACCTGGTCGACTCGCTTGCCGCCTGGGGCACCCCCGCCGACATCGCCGCCAAGCTCCGCGAACACCTCGACGCCGGCGCCGACCACGTCGCTGTCAACGTCATCACCGGCGTCACCGGGCCACAGCCGATCGAGCAGTGGCGGACACTAGCCCCCGCGTTGCTTGCTTAACAACGCCGGGATCCAGTGGTCGCCGTACCGGGCCTGGAGGTCGTCCCTCTTCCAGTCCTCACCGGTGACCACTCCACGGCAGAGCGGTGAGCCGCAACTGCACGCCATCTCGAAGTCCGTACCAGTACTGGTGCCGTAGTCGCTGGTGATCTCCTCACCCGCGGCGATGCCGCGCCGAGCCGCCAGCGTGACCGCGTCGATCCACCACAGATTCGGATCACAACTGTGGTTGCCATAAGCAATGGCCGGCCGAGGATCGTTCGGCAAGACCAGGTGCTCGTCGTCGTCCAGAGTGATCGTGTCCACCGGCGGATGCTCGAGCAGTTCCTCCAGCTCCGCGGTCGTGACCTTGCGCCCAGCCAGCACCGAGACGACTTCACCTTGCTTTATCGCCGCGCTGGCGAACAATCCCTTCCCCGCGATCCCGGAGTCTCCTACTTCCAGATGCGGATGCCCCCAACACAACTGCTTCTCGTACAGCCGCGCGACGCTCTCAAGCCTGTCGTACTTGTACGGCTTCTGCTCCCCAGTCGGCTCGAATCCCTGCCGCGCCCAAAACCCCGCTGCCTGCTCCGCGTTGGTATCCACCACAGCCAACCTGAGCGTCCTGATCTCCGGCCAGGTGCTTCCGACGTACTGCTCCACCGCCCTGTACGCCGCCGCGCCCACCCCGCGGCCCTGGTGGCTCCCATGAACTTCGAGCAGTCCGATGAAAGCAGTCTGCGCAATCGGATAACCCCTGAGCAGGTCGACGATCACAAGGAGCTGACGACCCTCGAATCCCCCGAGGACAACCTTCCGATCCTCTTCCACCCCATCCGGCCGCATCATCAGCAAACTCTGCGCATCAGCCGCCCCAGGCGGATACCCCGTGACCCGCTCGGTATACCCAGGATCAGACTCAATCAACTCCTGTACCGCGCCGACCTCGCCCCCGGTAATCCGTCGAAGCCTCACTCCGCCGCCTCCAACTCCGCAACACTGCCGGCCATGATCGCCCGCACGTTCCGGGTCACCTTTTCCACCGGCCAGTCCCACCACGCGACCTCGAGCAGCCGAGCGATCTCGTCGTCACCGAACCGCTTCCGGATCACCTTCGCCGGATTCCCACCCACGACCCCGTACTCCGGCACATCCGCGACCACCACGGCCCCCGACGCCACGATCGCCCCGTTCCCGATCCGCACCCCCGGCATCACCATCGCCTTGTACCCGAACCACACGTCATGCCCGACCACCGTGTCCCCACGCCCCGGCAACCCGGTGATCAACCCGAACTGCTCTCCCCAGGCTCCACCCATGATCGGAAACGGAAACGTGGACGGCCCGTCCATCCGATGGTTGGCCCCGTTCATGATGAAGGTCGTCCCCTCACCCAACGCGCAGTACTTCCCGATCCTGAGCCGCTCCGGCCCGTAGTGATACAGCACGTTCCGCTCGAAGAACCGCTCCGGCTCCACGGGATCGTCGTAGTACGAGTACTCCCCCACCTCCACCAACGGCGAGTCCCCCACCAGCGGCCTCAACAACACCACCCGCTGAACCCCCGCCATCGGATACACCACTCCAGGATCCGGCGCCATCTCCATACCCCCGACCCTAGGCGCGCCCCCACCCCCGCCACCCCCGATTTTCCTCCCCACCCCCACCTCGCGTATCCTCTCGCCTTGGAGGATTCGCCTAGAGGCCTAGGGCGCACGCTTGGAAAGCGTGTTGGGGGCAACCCCTCACGAGTTCGAATCTCGTATCCTCCGCCACTCCCTGAGAGGCCAGCCGACCAGTGTTTCCGCTGGTCAGCGCAGTACGTGGCACCTCGCAGGGGACGAACACAAGCCGGGCCGGTCGCATCGCGACCGGCCCGGCTTTTTCGTCAGGGTCTCAATAAGGGTCTCAATAGCTCTCTCAGGCCGACTTCAGCGCTCCTCCGCCATCGCCCTCGTCGGGCTCCTCGCCCTGGTCGTCATCCTCGCCGTCCGGCTCGGCCGACAGCCCGGGCCAGAGAAGGCCACCCACTCGCTTCGCAATATCCATCCGCACCGGCGCGGTGATGTGTTGGTACCGCTTCACCATAGCTGACGAGGACCAACCCATCAGGTCCATCACTGCCCGGTCGGGTACGCCCAGGAGCAGAAGAACCGTTGTTGCTGTGTGCCGGGCATCGTGCAATCGACCATCTCGGATTCCAGCCGCGACTAGCAGCCCTTTCCACTCCCGGTAGTCCATGTTCGGGCTGAGCGGCTTGCCGGTAGCCCGGCGAACATCCAGTAACCATCGGTCCACAGTTGGCGAGCTAGCTTCTTCTCCGCTGCTTGCTGCCTCCGGTGCTCCCGCAGGATCGCGGTCAGCTCCTCGGGCAGACCGATGGTCCGGCGACCGGCACGGGATTTGGTCGGAGCCGTCTCCGGCCGCGCCAACTGACGTTCCGGGCAGAAGCCAGGCTTCCGGCCGCACGGCTTCTTCGTGCAGCCGTGCTTGTACTTCGGTCTGTTGCGACTACGCCAAACTTTGAGAACTCCGGCCTTCAGGTCAACGTCTGCCCACTTCAGCCCGAGCGCCTCGCCCTGGCGTAGTCCCAAGGCCAGAGCGATTGCCCATCGAGCACTGTTCCGATGCTTGCTCGCCTCATCCATCAACGCCTTGATCTCCACCACCGAATACGGATCGATCTCGTGCTCTTCCTCCAGGTCGAGCCGTGGCGCGTTGGCCTTCTCCGCCGGATTCTCGACCGTCAACGCGCCACGCCTTTTGGCTTCACCAAGCGCTGTCCGGATCGTTCGATGCGCCTGGTGGGCCGTGCCCAAGAGGGGGAGTGAGGCAACTGTCCGCGTTCGGCTCGATCAGAACTGACTGACAGGGTAGTAGCACTCACCTGTCTCATTAGCGTGACGCTTCTTCCGCCTGAGAACCTCATCTAATCGGATGCGATCCTCCAATACTGCGAGTAGATCCAACCCGTCTAGGGTCATAAAGACGGTAGCGCGACTGTAGTCACTCAAAGCATCTTCAGTAAAGCCGTTGACACTTACCATCAAGCCCAGGGCGTTCTTGCCTTTCGTTCGAACTTTACTGGCAAAATGGTTTGCATCTTTTGTGTTGACGCGATCCGTAGTCCATTTCGCTTCAACCACATAGTCGTCAGTATCGAAATGGAAAGACCCATCGATCTGTTGATTCGGGATGTTATACGAGAGTCGCGGCTCAAGATCAAAGAGCCGAAATAAGTCATTGAGGAAGCCTTCGAAATCTCGACCTCGCTGTTGCGGATCGCCACTCGCTGACGACAGCCCGAAGAACCGATCCTTCATATCGGTCAACTCGTCCGCAAATCTCCGCTGAACTTCCGCCTGCTGAATATACGCGGATCGTTCAGCATCTAAGCGTTCACGCTCGATTATCAACTGTTCGTGAACCTTGGTCTGCTCTCGCAACTCTGTGACTGCAGCCTCAGCCTTGACCACCAGAGATTCTGCGTCTTCGTGGCGGTTCAGTTCTGGGAATGAGGACATATTCGCAATTTCCATCATCAGGCGCAGGGTCGCCTCTTGATAAATATTCTCATCCCGCATTAATCGATCGACCAACTCGTCAGAAACCTCACGCTTTGTAGCCTCAAAATTCAAGCCAATAAGCAACTCCGGGTGCTGCCTCAATGCTGTCCTGAGGTAACTATTGAAGCTGTTCTTGTACCAATAGATCACCGGCAGAGCATCGCGGAGAGCCTGATAAGCATTCGTCGAGATTCGCTTGTTCGCCATCCTCCACCGCCTCCCGTCTCGGCACGCCTAAGCACCAAACAGTACGCGCACCTACACAACCTTTCTAGGTTTGGATGTGGTGAGGTGGGGGTCCAATAGTCGGCTCCGCACCGCTGCTCGCGAGATCGCCCCGACGCGCTGAACGTCGCCTGGCGGAGGGGGCACCGCTAGTGGTTCATTTCGCCCGACCTCAGCAACCTCCTATAGTTCTTTCGCAGTCCCAATGGCCAATTCTGGATCACCAACTATCGCAGCCTCCATGCGAGTTATCTGCTGACTCAATAGGATGCATCAACTACTGTTGCGCTCCTAAGTTGCGTAAGGGCCGGTGAAGTATCCACAAGCCTTCTAGCTCCATACACGGTGTGGCCAGATATCTCGCTCGCCGAATGGAGTTCGTATCCATCCGCTCGCAGATGAGTGTTGTAAGACGCAACCAAGGCTGCCGCCTCGTCCTTATCTGGACGGACCACCGGATGAACGGTTTCGGCAAGGAACCGCAGAAACACTTCATCAGGCCCAGAAGAGAGCTGAAAGCGAGAGTCAGTGAAGACCCAATCATCATCCCAGTCGTAGTTGAGAACACGATGTTGGTATATATCTCGGTCGGCAGACGCGAATCGATTGTCAAACGACGGCATCTCACCCAGCGGGTAAATGCGTGCTAGGAAGTCGGGCTCACCAAGTCGCCCCTCCCAAGCCAGCTTTCCCAGAATCAGTTCGTCGATGATCGCCCGCCGCGTCACCTCAGTGATACCCATAGCCTAAAGGTACGCGTCCAGCGGGAGCCTAGATAGATCAGCCGCTGGCATTAGGTTCAGAGGCCGCGTAGGGCCTCTTCGAACTCGGTTACCAGTCCCTCGCGGGGGAAGCGTTGACGTAATTCCTGGTCGAGTTCTCCAGCGATCATCTGGAGGTGCATCTTGCTCTGGCGACCATCCTTGAGGCCGGATAGGCCTAGGTTTACGGCTTCCTCTAGATCGCCTTCGCGGCCCGCGACGATGCCGAGGGTGATGCGGCACTCTGAAACGCGCATCGGGCTTAGTTCGTGGCCGTCTGGGGTGATGTTGTCGCTGATCACGGTGCGGGCGTACTGGGTGGCCAGCTCGTCGTCTCCGGCGATGCGGTGGACGTCCATCGCGTAGTAGTCCCACTTAGCCGGGTCGACCTTGAAGTGGTTGTCCGGCCGGTCGGGGTACGGCACAGGGCCTCGGCAAAGTCGGCCGCTTGGGCGCGTGACCTGGGCGTTTGCTGATTGCTGACGCGGTGTGGC
>NZ_BAAAOS010000063.1:0-202884 GCF_039530625.1 Kribbella sancticallisti
GTGGCCGCGCCTCGTCACGCCCCCACGCCGCACATCACGAACTCCGGCTGTAGTACTAGGAGGAGGGCGTCGACCAAGTACTGGCGGAGGATGTGCCAGGGCTTGCGTGGGAGGACTCGCGCGTAGGAGTCGGGTTCTGGGCCGCGTGCCTCGACGGGGTCGGTAGAGATGTTGATGTCGTCAACCAGGTCCTTGACGACGAGGCGGGCGGGCAGGCCCTCGGGGCCGCAGATGATGGCGAGGTTTTCGCCGTGGGGGTTCACGGTGATGCCGTAGTGGTGCATCAGGTGGAGTAGTGGACGAAGCAGGGTGGCCAGGAGGGCTCCGAGCCAGTCAGTCGGGTCGGCGCCGGAGCGGGCTATGAGAGCGGCTACCAGTGGTTCGCCAGCCGCATCACGATGCAGTACTGCGGCCAGCGGCCAGGCCGTCTCCCCTGGTTGAAGCCGCGGCTCCAGGGGGTCACGCCAGATGCAGCCGAGGGTTTCCGTCCACTGGTAAGGGATTCCGGGCGCAACAGACAGCTGCGGGTGTCGCACGGTCACCGACGCCACCTCGCCGAGCAACTCCGTCCCGAGCCGAGCGAACACCTCATCGCGGTACCAGAGGCCGCGCAGCCACTGCGTGACCATCGGCGCGGCCAGAGTGCAGTGCTCGGGGATCCCGCGATACACGGAGGTGTTCAGGATCTTCAGAGGCAGCTTCACCTGGTACCGCAGCGGCTGCGACACGTTCACCATCGTGCGGATCGACTGGGTCGGCAGGTACTCGTCCGGCCCCTCCCCCAGCACCACGATCTCCCCAGTAGCCAGTTCACGAGCCCATTGGGTCCGTACTACGTGGTCGAGCTGCCACGGGTGACATGGCAACCACACGTACGAGTCCGGGTCGACCAGACGCGACCGGAACTCCTCCAGCGCGGCAGGCCCCAACTCCCGGCCTACCACCGAGTGCTCCGACAGGTCCGGCGTACCGCGGAACTCGGCGAGCCCACGGCGTACGGCGAGCCAAACGAGGCGGAGCGGAGTACGGGCCTCTGGGGTGTAGCGCAAGCTGTCTTCAGCGGAGAAGCCCAGGCGACCTTTGTTAGCCACCAGCAACGGGTGACCTGTCAGATGCCCCTCTAGCTGCGTGTGGTGAAGGCCGAGCAGCTCCTCATTCCCAACCGCGGTAGAGGCCATACGGACATCAGCAGCCAACGTGCTCGACAACTCCGCGACGTAGCCCGCGACTGTCGAACCGGACAGCCCGAGCACCCCAGCAGCATCCACCAGGAACTGCACGGGGTCCGTCGCTACCTCGCTCTCGTCATTGCCGAGGATGCCCGACGCCGTACGCCGCACAGACCCCGGAACCACCCGATAGCTCCCGAACGCCCCACGAGACGAGGAGAACGTGTACGTCGCGCTGCCGAGCTCCAGCCGGCCGTCGACGGGCTGCAGGAGGTCCTCCGTGCAGAGCTGCGAGATCAGCTTCGCCAGCAGCTCCGACGAGCTCTCGGCCCAGCTCATCCCGGGATGGTGAAGCTGGTGAAGGCCGTGGACTTGGGCAGCCGGAACACCTCACGCCCTGCGACGCTGTTGAGGATGGTGGCGTTGCGAATGGCCCCGATCCCCAGGTCAGGCGCCGCTACCCCGTGGCTGTGCAGGTCCGCGTTCGAGACGAACAGACGCCCGCCCAGCGACTCGTCGGAGACGCCGACACTGTGGTCCCGATTGACCACCCACCTCCCGGCGGCGTCCCGGCGTACCAGCGGCTCCACGGCGGACAGGAAGGGCAGCTGCCGGTTGCGGTATCCAGTGGCGGCGACAACCGCGTCCGTGACGTGCTGGAAAGTACGGCCGCTGTCGGTGTGGCGCATGGTCAGCTCGATGCCGTCGGCATGGGCAACGGCCGCCTCCACAGCCACCCCGACCTGCAGCTCGACAGGCGCTCCGGCGGACGTGCCGAGGTCCCGCTGATAGAGCACGTCGTGAATCTCCTCGAGCGTCTCCGACGAGATGCCCTTGTAGTGCCGCCACTGGTCCTTCACCAGCCGATCGCGAGTCGTCTCGTCGAGCGCGTGGAAGTAGTCCACGTACGACGGCGTCGTCATCTCCAGGACCAACTTGGAGTAGTCCAGCGGCGTGAACGACGGCGTACGGGTCAGCCAGCTAACCCCGGGACCGTTGGCCCGCAGCAAGTCCAGCGCGCACTCCGCACCCGACTGGCCCGACCCGACGACAGTGACCCGCCCAGCCCGCAGCAGGTCGTCCCGACGGAACAGGTAGTCAGCTGAGTGCAGGAACCGCTCCGCCGGAAGATCAGCAAGCGCAGCCGGTACTGCGGGCTCAGTGCCAACCCCCAGCACCAGATGCCGAGCCCTGAACACCTCCACCGAACCAGCTCGCTCCACCGTCAAAGCGAAGGCGTCACCGTCCCACGACACCGCCGAGACGTGGTGCCCAAAGTGCAGCGAGTCCAACTGCGCCGCACACCACCGCAGGTACGCCTCGTACTCACGCCGGGTCGGGTGGAACTTCTCCCGCACGTAGAACTGGTAGAGCCGGTCGTTGTCGCGCAGGTACGACAGGAACGACAACGGGTGCGCGGGTTCGACCAGGCTGACCAGGTCGGCCAGGAACGACACCTGGAGCATCGCGTCGTCGAACATCAGCCCGCGGTGCCAGGTGAACTCGGGCCGGCTGTCCAGGACCGCCAGGCTCACGTCGCCGACGCCTTCGGCCAACGCGGCCAGGCCGAGGTTGAACGGGCCACAGCCGATCGCGATCACGTCGTACGGGGCGGTAGTCATGTCAGGCCTCCACAGTCCGGGTCCGGACCATCAGTAGTGCGGTTTTCTCGGGCAGCTGTAGCTCCCCTTGAGTGACGAAGCCGGCCGCGGCGAACGCGCGGACCGACGGGGTGTTGGCGGTGTCCGGCTCGGCGACCACCCGGTCGCAGCGGGGATCGGCCCGGAGCAGCGCGTCGGCGAGGGACCGGAGCAGTCTGCGCCCGATCCCCCGGCCTAGCCGGGCGGTGTCGCCGATGGCGATGTGCAGCCCCCAGTCGTGCTCCTGGAAGGCGTAGTACTCCGCCAGCCGGTCGTGCCGCACGCGGTAGAGCTCGACGTAGCCGAAGTCCTCACCGTCGGCCGAGATCATGCAGGGGATCGAGTGCTCCCCCGCCGCCTGCTCCTCGATCACCTGGATCCACCGCTCGACCGACCAGTCCTGCTCCCACCACTGGTAGATGTGCGGCTGGGTCATCCACGCGGCGATCGTCGACGCGTCGGAAGCTGAGGCAGGCCGGAGGTCGAAGCCGTCGTCCAGGTGAAGCACGCTCGCGACGTCACACTTCACTGGGCCGCCAGCCGCAGCGGGTTCGGTACCTCCAGGTAGACGGATTGCGCGTCCAGCGGAGCCACTACCTCGTCGATGCCACGCAGCCGGGTCAGCATGTTCGCCTTGCACGGCAACCGGTCAGCGGACAACCAGCGCTGCGCCAAGCGATCTCCATCAGGCCCCGCGGCCTTCAACGTGGGCAGAGCCTCGGCAAGCCGGTCACGAACGACGTCGAGCAGCGAGTCCTCGTCAGCAAGCCCATCCACAGCCAGACACCCCACGGCCGCCAGAGCCTGGTTGTGCAGCATGTAGTAAGTGAGCCGGTCGTCCACGATCGCGTCCTCCACCACGGCCAACGTGGAGTCACTCATGCCGGTAACAGCCAGCAGACCGCGCAGGTACGACGAAGCCAGGTAGTACCCCTGGTTGTCCCGGTAAGCCCCACCAGCGACTCGACCGGAATCATCCAGCCGGACCAGCGTGTTCTGCTGGTGCGCCTCCAGCCCGATCCCAGTCTCGGCGTACAGGTGCAGCATCGGGACCAGCACCTCGTCGATGTACGACGCCACCCAGGCCGCAGGTCCGTCAGAGCCGTGGCGCGCGACAGCCTCACCAAGACGGCTCAGCTGGCCCGGACGGGGGGCAACCAGCCCAGCAAGACACGCATAGCTGTCGACACCAGCCGGTACTTCGCGCACTGCCACGTCCAGCCCCGTCAACGTCGGGCCGCCCTCATCCAGCGCAACCCAGGCCGGGTCCCGCACGATGGAGAACCGCGGATGGGCGGTCGCAGTACCGGCGTTGTAGGCGGCGTCGAGGAGGCGGTTGATCTCCAGCCCGCGCCGGAGCTCTGTCGACGTCGACTCGCGGCGGGAGTTCGTGATGCGCAGCCCGAGCGAGAGCTTGAGCATCACCGGCAGGTCAGGGTGGTAGACCGTGCGCAAGCTGGAGGTCGGGTACCACTGGGCGCCTAAGGGCCCCAGCGGCTCGACACGTCCTGCTTCGACCAAGGCGGCCACTCGCGGCCGGTTGAGCACCTCCGCGGCCTGCCAAGGATGGGCCGGCACCAGAACACGGCCTTCAGGCGGCGTGATGCCGGCTAGCGCGGCCATCAACTGCAGGGCGTCCAGTCCCTGCAGTGATGGCGCGCCGACCACCTGGTCCGAGGAGACCAACTCCGCGTCCACCGAGAACCAGTGCACCGCGAAACGGCCACCGAGCTCCGGCGAGTACGCCGCCAACTCGGCGCCGCTCACTCCATCCCGGCTCTTCGGAGCCGGGTGGTTCAAGTGCCCGAACAGCAGAGCCTGCTCGCCTTCGAGGAAGCGCCCGGGACCTCGATCGCCCTCGCCTGCCACGAACACGGCCACGTTGCGGACCGACTCCGCAGTACGGGCGGCCAGGTCGTCGATCTCGGCGGGATCGGCATCCGCCGACAGCAACCTGACCAGGACCTCAGGAGCCACCTCCTGCCCGTCCAGACGGACGTCGCTGAACTGGTGCAGGCCGGTCCGAGAGGCATGCACGACGGAAGCCGTCAGCGTCGAATCACCGACCGGCAGCGTCAGCTGACCGCCGCTGGGGACCGCCACCGCGGTTTCGCGGGTGTAGCACCGCAAGATCGCGCTCAGATGGGCTTCGACGGCTACCGCGTCGGGTGAAGTCACGCTGCTCCTTCGGACAGGACGGCGTGGCCGGTCGTGACCACCTGGTCGAGCAGTTCCTCGATGTCCGTCGCCGTGGCGTTGGGGTTCAGCAGCGTCAACTTCAACGCGACCGCCGCCGGCCGGCCGCCTCGGGCCGGCACCTTCGTCCGGCCGATCAGCACCCGGCCCGACGTGAGCAACCTGCGCCGGACCTCACCCTGGACGGCGTCCAGCTCGGCCGCCGTCAGGCCCTGCCCCGCGACCCGGAACAACACCGTGGTCAGGGTCACCGGCGCCAGCAACTCGAGGTTGCTGTCGGCAACGACCCGGGCCGCGGCGGCGTGCGCGAGCTCGTGACAGGTGTCGAGCATCCTGCCCAGTCCGGCCCGGCCGTATGCCGTCAACGTGGTGGCGACTTTCACCGCGTCCGGGCGGCGGGTGGTCTGCAGGCTGCGGCCGAGCAGTCCGTCCAGGCCGGAGTCGATGTCGTCGGCCGGGTTCAGGTAGTCGACCGACCGGTCGAAGGAGGCGAACCTGGACCGGTCGGCGACCAGCAGCAGCGAGGTCGCGGCGGGCTGCCAGCCGATCTTGTGCAGGTCCAGCGTGACCGAGTCGGCGGTCGGCAGTTCGGCCAGCAGCGGCGCCAGCCGGTCGGAGAACAACGCACCGAACCCGTACGCCGCGTCCACGTGCACCCACGCCCCATGGGCCCGAGCCAGCGCGGCGATCTCGGCGATCGGGTCGATCGAGCCGTAGTCCGTCGTCCCGGCGGTGGCCACCACGGCGACCGGAGTACGGCCGGGCTTGGCCAGTTCGTCGGCCAGCACGTCGAGGCGCATCCGGAAGTCGTCGTCGCTGGCGATCGTGATCGCCGCGTCCTCGCCCAACCCGAGGGCCGCGCAGGCACGCTGGACCGAGAAGTGGGCCAGTTCGGAGCAGAACACGACCGGCCGCTCGAGCCCCTGCAGCCCGTGCCGCCGTACGTCGATGCCGACCGCGGCGGCGGCGCTGTCCCGCGCGATGAGCACCGCGAGCAGGTTCGAGATCGAGCCGCCCGGGGTGAGGACGCCGTCGGCGGCCGGACCGAAGCCGGCCAGCCCGGCCAGGGAGCGGACGACCCACTGCTCGATCGCCAGGGTCGCGGGACCGGAGTCGTAGGTGTCCATCGAGGCGTTGCTCGCCGACGCGAGCGCGTCGGCGTCGACGGCGACCTGGAGCACCGGCGGCTGGAGATGCGCGGCCGCGTGCGGGTGGCTGAGATCGATGCCGCCCTGGTCCAGCAGCCCCGCGATCAGATCCAGCGCGGCGGACTCCCCGACCCCCGTCGACGGCACGCGCGGCTCACCCAGCATCCCGGCCGCCCGCCGCAACACCGCCGCCGGCGAACCGGCCGGCAGCGGTCCGCGATCGGGATCCCCCACCGTGGACGCCAACGGCCAGCGCGGGCGGGAGCCCTCGTCGAGCGGCTGAGGCAAAGGACTGAGTGCGACAAGGCGGGCGGGCACCGACATCCAGAACTCCTGGGGAAGTTGTTGAGTAAGGCAACCCTTACTAAGGCACGCCTAACTTACTTCCGTCCCATGGCGCTCTGTCAACCGGGGGTGACTCAGCCCTCAACTGCCGTACGGGGTCCTGGTCAGGATGAAGGTGGCTACGTTGAGGTGCTGGATGCTGTCGCCGTCGCGGACCACGCGGAGCTTTTCGCCGGCCAGGTAGCCGTCGCGGCCTCGGTACAGGTCCGGGCCCAGGGGCGAGAAGCGGCTGGTCAGGCCGCCCGAAAGGTGCAGGATGCCGGCCGAGACGCTCATCGTCAGCGGGGTGTTCCCCCAGTACCAGTGGCCGAGCAACTCCTCGCCCTGGGCGAGTTCCGGTTCCGGCAGCCACTCGACCGGGAGGACCGGCTCGTACGTCGCCAGCGTGCGCATCAGGTCGAGCGGCACCGAGGCGCACTTGCCGTACGTCGCGTTCCCCAAGGTGACGGCGCCGATGCGGCGAACCTGGTCGACGAACAGGCCGGCCAGGAAGCCCGGCATCGAGCCGGTGTGCCCGACGAACAGGTGCGGGTCGTCAGCGTGCAGCCGCAGCCCCAGCCCGTACGACGCCGTCAGCCCCTCGCGGGGATCCGCGGCGGCAGGTGCGGCCATCTCGTCCACGCTGTCGCGGCTGAGCACCTCGTAGCCCGGGTCGATCCAGAACGCCGCATACCGGGCGAGATCCTCGATCGTGCTCCACAGTTGACCGGCCGACGCCATCGCGCCCGCGTCGTACGCCGGTTCCTCGGCCAGCCGTCCGCTGAACGGGTGCACCGAGTAGCCCTGCGCCGACGGCGAGATCGGGAAGTACGACGTCCGCCGCATCTCCAGCGGATTCAGGATCCGCTCCGCGATGAGCTCCATCCACGACGCACCGCGCAGCCGCGCCACGATCTCGCCGAGCAGCGCGTAGCCGAGATTCGAGTAGTGGTGCCGGCGATCGGGCCGGCCGGCCGCCTGAGCCTCGTCCATCGCCCCGGTCAGCGTCTCGAACGAGACGCCCGGGTTGCGCTCCCACCAGTCACCCTCGGGCTCGGCGTTCATCCCGCCCGAGTGCGCCAGCAACTGCCGGAGACTCAGGTCACCGAACGCGATCCCCGGCAGATGCTTGCCCACGGCATCGTTCAGCGAGAGCAGTCCGTCGTCGCGGCACTGCATGATCAGCACCGCGGTCATCGTCTTGGTGATCGACCCGATCCGGTACTGCACGTCCGGCCCCGGCTCCAGCCCGCCCGCGGTGGCGAACCGCCCCCGCGAGCCGGACCAGACCAGCGCGCCGTCCCGGACCACCCCGGCGTTGATCGACGGCAACTTCCACTCACTCTGGGCCGCTGCCACCTCGGCGTACAAGGCGGCGGCAGTGTCAGGGCGCAGGGTCACTCAAAAGCCTCCGGAGAAGGGCACGAGCAGATCAGGTTCCGGTCACCATACGCGCCGTCGATGCGGCGCACCGGCGGCCAGTACTTCGTGGTCCGGTCCACCGACTGCGGGAACGCCGCCTCCTCGCGGGTGTACGCGTGCTCCCACTTGTCGTTGATCACCGAGGAGGCGGTGTGCGGCGCGTTTACCAGCGGGTTGTCGCCGGCCGGCCACTCCCCCGCGGCGACCCGGTCGATCTCGTGCTTGATCGCGATCATCGCGTCGCAGAAGCGGTCCAGCTCACCGAGGTCCTCGGACTCGGTCGGCTCGACCATCAGCGTGCCGGGCACCGGGAACGACATCGTCGGCGCGTGGAAGCCGTAGTCGATCAGGCGCTTGGCCACGTCGTCGACGGTGACGCCGGTCTCCTTGGTCATCGGCCGCAGGTCCAGGATGCACTCGTGCGCGACCAGGCCGTTCTCGCCCGTGTAGAGCACCGGGAACGCGTTCTCGAGCCGCTTCGCCACGTAGTTCGCGGTCAGTACGGCGGCCTTCGTCGCCGAGGTCAGCCCCTCGGCCCCCATCATCCGGATGTAGGCCCAGGAGATCGCCAGTACGCCGGCCGACCCGAACGGCGCGGCCGAGATCGGGCCGACGCCCGAGTCCGGACCCGCCTGGTCGAGCAGCGGGTGGTTCGGCAGGTACGGCGCGAGGTGCGCGGCCACGGCGACCGGGCCGACACCCGGGCCACCGCCACCGTGCGGGATGCAGAACGTCTTGTGCAGGTTCAGGTGGCTCACGTCGCCGCCGAACTCGCCCGGCTTCGCCAGCCCGAGCAGCGCGTTCAGGTTCGCGCCGTCGACGTACACCTGGCCGCCGTGGTCGTGGACGATCCGGCAGACCTCGGTGACGCTCTCCTCGTAGACGCCGTGCGTCGACGGGTAGGTGATCATGATCGCGGCCAGCTTGTCGGCGTGCTCGTCGGCCTTGGCGCGCAGGTCGGCCAGGTCGATCGTGCCGTCATCGTTGCCCTTGACAACGACAACCTTCATCCCGGCCATCACCGCGGAGGCGGCGTTGGTGCCGTGCGCGCTGGATGGGATCAGGCAGACATTGCGGTCCTCGTCGCCTTGGGCCCGGTGGTAGCCGCGGATCGCGAGCAGGCCGGCCAGCTCGCCCTGGGAGCCGGCGTTCGGCTGGATCGACACCTTCGCGTAGCCGGTCACCTCGGCCAGCCAGCGCTCCAACTGACCGATCAGCGTCACGTACCCGGACGCGTCCTCGATCGGCGCGAACGGGTGCAGGTCGGAGAACTCCGGCCAGGTGACCGCTTCCATCTCGGTGGTCGCGTTCAGCTTCATCGTGCACGAGCCGAGCGGGATCATGCCCCGGTCGAGCGCGTAGTCGTAGTCGGACAGCTTGCGCAGGTAGCGCAGCATCGCCGTCTCCGAGTGGTGCGTGTTGAACACCGGGTGCGTCAGGTAGTCCGAGGTCCGGACCACCGACGCGTCCAGGCCGGCGCCGGCCAGCGACCCGTCGTACCGGACGCCGAAGGAGCGGCAGACCCGGCCGAGCGCGGTCGCGTCGGTCTTCTCGTCGCAGGAGATGCCGACGTGGTCGGCGTCCACCTGACGCAGCCAGATGCCGGTCTGGCGGGCGGCGTCGACGACGTCCGCGGCCCGACCCGGGACCCGGGCGAGCACGGTGTCGAAGAACTGGTCGTGCACGACCTCGACGCCACCGGCGCGCAGCGAGGCGGCCAGGCTGTCCGCGTGGTCGCGCACGCGCTGCGCGATCGCCTTCAGGCCCGCGGGTCCGTGGTAGACGGCGTACATCGACGCGACGACGGCGAGCAGCACCTGCGCGGTACAGATGTTCGAGGTCGCCTTCTCGCGACGGATGTGCTGCTCACGCGTCTGCAGCGCCAGCCGGTACGCCGGGGCGCCGTCCGCGTCGACCGAGACGCCGACCAGACGGCCCGGCAGGGAACGCTCGAGTCCGGCCCGAACCGACATGAAGCCGGCGTGCGGGCCACCGTAGAACAGCGGCACGCCGAAGCGCTGGGACGAGCCGATCACGATGTCGGCGCCGGCCTCGCCGGGGGCTTCGAGCAGAGTCAGCGCGAGCAGGTCGGACGCGACGGCAACCAGCGTCTCGCGCTCGTGCGCGGCGGCAACCAGCGGCTTGAGGTCGCGGACCACACCGCCGGAGCCGGGGTACTGCACCAGGAAGCCGAAGAAGTCGCCCTCGGGCAGACCGTCCGTGGTGTCGGCGACCACGACCTCGAGGCCGAGCGCCTCGGCCCTGGTCTGGACCACTGCGATCGTCTGGTCGAAGCAGTCCGCGTCGACCAGAAACCGGTTGCTCTTGCTCTTGCGATTGGAGCGGTGCGCGAGCGTCATCGCCTCGGCCGCGGCGGTGCCCTCGTCGAGCAGCGACGCGTTGGCAGTCGGCAGACCGGTCAGGTCGGACACGACGGTTTGGAAGTTCAGCAGCGCCTCGAGCCGGCCCTGCGAGATCTCCGGCTGGTACGGCGTGTAGGCGGTGTACCAGGCCGGGTTCTCCACCAGACGGCGGACGATCACCGACGGGGTGAAGGTGCCGTAGTACCCCTGGCCGATCATCGAGGTGGCCACGTTGTTGCGCGCGGCAAGCTGCCTGAGCTCGGTCAGGGCGTCCACCTCGGAGGCCGGTTCCGGCAGCCGGAGCGGCTCGGTGGAGCGGATGGACGCGGGCACGGCGGCATCCACCAGCGCGTCGACATCGGCGTACCCGAGCGCCTGGACCATCCGGGCGACCTCGTCGGGGCGCGGCCCGATGTGCCGGTCGGCGAAGGCGGCCGAGACCTGCGGGCGGATTTCGTTCTCACTCATCGAGAGGCTCCGTTGCTGACTGTTGCCGGTGGCCTCCCCCTCTGTCACGCATGCACGCTCCAGAGTTGCCTGTGGCACCCGGTCCATGGGCCTGAGAGGTTCCGGGGAGGAATTGCCCCTTCGGCGCTCAGCCAAACAACTTGCTGAGACTCTCCCGAGTGCTGTGTACGGCGGTTCCGAGGTTACCAGGAAGCCTCGAACAGTTCGGGCAGGAGTCGCCTCGCGGCCGGCTGGGCGGCGTCGACCTGGCGTTGCGTGGCGAACGTCATAGGCCAGCGGACCCGCGTCCCGACGTCGGCCCAGCCGCCGACCGCGGCGAGGAACTTGTCCAGCGCGGGGTTGGACAGACCCGCGCTCTGCAGCGGCGCGATGTGCTCGGCGAAGAACTCCCCGATCCGCCGCTCGACGTCGAGTGCCGCCTCGGGATCGGTGCGGATCAGCTCGGACCACCTGACCGCTCCGGCGGGTGACAACGCGGCCACGTTGGAGTAGCTGCCGTGCGCTCCGAGTTGCGTCATGCTCGCCAGGAAATGCCCGGGCACGAAGAGCGACAGCCCCGAGTCGAGCGCCTGGTCGAACCACTCCTCGTCACCACCGGCCGACTTCAACCCGACCAGCGTCGGTACTGCGCGCGCCAACTCGACGAGCAACGCAGGCTCAACCCGCGTCTTCGCATGCGGTGGGTTGTAGAGAACCAGCGGTACTCCGTCGGCCGCCGCGGCCACCCGGGTCAGGAACGCCACGGCCTCCTGGTCGTTGAGAGGCAACCAGTCCGGCAGGACCACCTGGATCGCGGACGGGCTGAGCGCGGCGGCACGGCGTACGCGGGACAGGGAGAGCTGGGCGGACGGGTGACTCGCACCGAGCTGGAACGGCAGGCTCGCCGTCTCACAGGCAGCGGTCAGAAGCTCGTTGATCCGGTCGAACTCGGGCTCGGTGAGGGTCTGGAACTCCCCGGCCGTGCCGTGGGCGTAGAGACCGTCCAGACCGGCGGCGACCAGGGTGTCGAGCTGAGAACTGAGCCGGCCGAAGTCGATGGCGTCATCGCTGCCCAGCGGCAGCAACAGCGACGCCCACACACCGCGGAGATCGATCGAGGTGAGTGGGCGCACTGAGGATCTAGGAGCTTCAGCCGGTCATACGGGCACGGCGGCGGGCGGCGAGTTCGTCGCCGGCGTGGCCGTCGGAGTCGCCGTCGTGCGCGTCCAGCCGCTCGGTCGGCAGCTCGGACAGCGAGCCCTCGACCTCGCGCCAGACCCCACCGAGGGCGATCCCGAAGACGCCCTGGCCGCCGGCCAGCAGATCGATCACCTCGTCGGGCGAGGTGCACATGTAGACCGACGCGCCGTCGCTCATCAGGGTGATCTGGGTCAGGTCATCGATTCCACGCTTGCTCAGGTGGGCGATGGCGCTGCGGATCTGCTGCAGCGAGATCCCCGCGTCGAGCAGTCGCTTGATCACCTTCAGCAACAGCACGTCGCGGAAGCCGTAGAGCCGCTGGGTGCCGGAGCCGGTGGCCGGGCGCACGGACGGCGAGACCAGTCCGGTGCGGGCCCAGTAGTCCAGTTGACGGTAGGTGATGCCGGCCGCGGCGCACGCAGTCGGGCCGCGGAAGCCGACGTCGTCGGGCATCGGCGACAGGTCGTCGTCGAACAGCAGACCCTGGACGCCGGCAGCCGCTGCCGCCTCGGCGTGTGCTTCGGACGTCGACTGCGCCGTCAGATCAGTGTCGCCGGTGCGTGTCACGCCTGAGCCTCCCTGGGTACCGACTGGAACGGATCACATCCGTGGAGTTACAAGACCCCACAACTCCTTCAAGGTAAGCCGTTGCCCAGGGCCGGTCAACGACAACGGCTCCGAGCCGCGAGCGTGTCGCGCCCTCAACACGAATCGTTACCTGTCCGGCCTTGTACCACCCCGTTCAAGTTCCAGCCCAGTTACGGTCCGTTCTCACCCTCACCGAACACCCGAAACAAGCCAAGAACTTGCTCGTGTACTCAACTCTTGTCGAAGTCCTCGGGGGTGACGTGGTCGAGGAACTCGCGGAAGCGTTCGACCTCTTCCTCCTCGACGACCTCCTCGTCGTCGTTCTCGCTGTCCGGGACCGGAATCCCCGCCTCGGCCAGGATCTCCTCGGTGCAGAACACCGGCGTCCCCGTCCGCAGCGCCAGCGCGATCGAGTCCGACGGCCGCGCCGAGATCTCGGTCTTGTCGTCGAACACCAGGATCGCCTCGAACACCCCGTCGGTCAGGTTCACGATCCGCACCTGGCTGAGCGTGTGCCCGAGCACCCGGATCGTCTCGGCGAACAGATCATGGGTCAGCGGACGAGGTGGTTCCATCCCCTGCTGGGCGAAAGCGATCGCACTCGCCTCGGCCGCGCCGATCCAGATCGGCAGGTACCGCTCGCCGCCGACCTCCCGGAGCAGCACGATCGGCTGACTCGAAGGCATCTCAACCCGGACTCCGACCACGTCGACTTCGCGCACGCCTTCAGCCTACTCTGCGGGCCAGCCCGGGGCTGCCCCACCGGTCAGCCACCTGCCCGGCATCCGCAGTACGGGTCGAGCAGGCGGACACAGTACGGGTCAGCGGGACAGGCACGCAGTACGGGTCAGCGGGACAGGCGGGAGCGGACCAGCGCGGCGTGCAGCCGGACGGCCAGCGCGGCCAGTTCGAGGGTCTTGTCGTCCCGGCGCGGCTGGACCACCTGCTCGATCAGGCCCACCTCCCGGTCGGCCGCGGCGCGGAACGGCCGCAGGTGCCGCGGCTCGATCCCGTACTGCGCGAACTCGGCGGCCGCCTTCGCGATCAGGATCGCGTCGCCGTCGTAGTGGTTGCCCCGAGCCACCACGAGGTTGTGGCTCTCCAACTGGTCGAGCAGATCGGTCGTGATCCCCGCCGCCTCCCGCAGTTCCTCCCGGGTCAGCTTCAGCTCGGTCCCGTACGACGAGAAGTCTTCCGCGGCAGGCAGTCCGGCCGGCTGCGGCAACTGCTCGGGCGCGGTCGGGCGACCACCGGACGCGGACGGACGCAGGCCACGGTCCATCGCGCTCAGGTGTTCCTTGATCACCTTCAGCGGCAGGTACTGGTCCCGCTGGGCGGTCAGGACGTAGCGCAACCGCTCGACGTCCGCGCCGCTGAACTTGCGATAGCCCGACGCGGTCCGCGCCGGCGTCACCAGGCCCTCCGCCTCCAGGAAGCGGATCTTGGAGATGGTGACGTCGGCGAACTCGGCCTGCAGCAGCTGCAGCACCTCACCGATGCTGCTGCCCCCAACCGCGGAGTCACCGACCGCCGAGTCACCGGCCGCAGGGACACCGGCCGCTGGGTCAGGCCTGACCACTGGCGTAGTAGACCAGCCGGTACTTGCCGATCTGGACCTCGTCGCCGTTCGAGAGCTGGAGCTCGTCGATCCGGTCCCGGTTCACGTAGGTGCCGTTCAGGCTGCCGACGTCGCGGACCTTGACGCCGGTCGCGTCGCGGCGGAACTCGGCGTGCCGGCGCGACACCGTCACGTCGTCGAGGAAGATGTCGCTGTCGGGGTGGCGGCCGGCGGTGACGACGTCGACGTCCAGCAGGAACCGGCTGCCCGCGTTCGGCCCGCGCTGCACGATCAGCAGGGCGGATCCGGCCGGCAGCGCGCCGACGGCGGCCTCGTCCTCGGCCGACAGCTGCTCACCGGAGTCGATCCGCTCGGTCTCGGGCTCGACACTGATCGGCGTCAGCATCGCGGTGTCGGTCGCGCCGGGGGTAGTCACCGGACGGTCCGCGCCAGGGAGCATCGTTCCGCACTGCGAGCAGAACCTGCTGCCCTCGGAGTTCTCGTGCCCGCACTGGTTGCAGAACGGCATGCTGTGATCCTCCCGATCGCCGGCGGTCCGGCGACGTTCTCGTTGACCCCGTGATGACAGTGTGACTCGCCCGGACAAAGTGCCGGGACCTCAACCCTCTACCAGCGGTTGAGGTCCGGTAAACCTACCAGCCTTGGGCTGTCAGCTCTGCGCGAGCTGTCCCTGGTAGGTGTCGGCGTCCATCAACGCCTCCACCTCCTCGTCGTCGTCCACCTCGATGTCGAGCAGCCAGCCCTCGCCGTACGGGTCGGTGTTGACCAGGTCGGGCTGGTCGGCCAGTGCCTCGTTGACGGCGCGCACGGTGCCGTTCACCGGGGCGAACAGGTCGCTCACGCTCTTGGTGGACTCCAGCTCGCCGCAGGAGTCACCGGCGCGGACGGCGGTACCGACCTCCGGCAGCTGGACGTACACGATGTCGCCGAGCGCGTCCTGCGCGAAGTCGGTGATACCGACCCGCACCGGACCCTCGCCGGCCTTCACCCACTCGTGCTCGGCCGTGTACTTCAGGTCTTCGGGGTACACCTCGGTCCTCTTTCACTCAAGGGAAACTTCCAGGTGGTGCAGAACTACGTCTGGCCTACTTCGTCGGGCTGGGCGCCGGGCGAGCGTAACGATGCTCCTCCGGGGCGTGCAAGGCGGTGATCTGGACCAGCGGCAGCTCGGTCACCTCGGCCGTGCCGCCGACCTGCGGACCGGTCACCTCACTGACCAGGCCGCCGGGGAAGTTGGCCGCCTCGGCCAGGTTGTGCGACTCGCCGATCGCCTCGATCACGTAGGGCGAGACGACCTTCTCACCGTCGATCTTGACCCCGGGTGCGTCGTCGACCAGGTCGGTACTGGCCACCACCCGGACCGAGCCGTTGATCTGGATCGCCTCGGCGCCCGCGTCGCGCAGTTCCTCGATCGCGTCGAGCAGGTTGCTCGACGTCATCTTGCTGTCCGGGTCGTTCAGCGTGATCCGTACGCCCGGGCCCTGCGCGGGCAGCGTGCCGGCCAGGATGCCGAGCACGCGCACCTGCTGCTCGGCCTGTTCCCGCGCGGTCTGCGCCTTGTCCGCGCTGGAGGACAGCGTGTTCTTGCGCGCTTCCAGCTCGGTGATCTCGGTTTCGAGGCGGCGGGTGTTCTGGCCCAGTCCGTCGAGGATCGCGATCAGGTCCTCGCGGCGGGCGTTCTGGTAGCCGTCGTCGGCGCGGTTGACCCGCACCTGGACGACCGCCATACAGGCCACCAGCGCCAGGACGACGGCGACGATCGCCTGTCCGCGGGACGGCTTGAACCCGGCCTTCAGCCGCCGCAACGCCAGGTTCGGCGTCCGCACCTTGGGCTTCGGCATCGGCGTCGGCTCCACCGGATGCTCCGGTTCGGTCAGCTGCTTGTCAGCAGTCTCCTTCGCATCGGCCTGCTGGTCCGCGGGTTCCTTCGCGTCGGCCGCCTTGCCGGCGGGCTGCTCAGGGGCCGGCTGGTTCTCGACCGGCTCCTCGGGAGGCTTGTTCTGATCGTCGGTGCTCATGTCAGGCCCTGAAGACGTGGCGGCGGATGGCCGCCATGTTGGTGAAGATGCGGATGCCGAGGACCACCACGACGCCGGTCGACAGCTGGGAGCCGACGCCGAGCTGGTCGCCGAGGTAGACGATCAGCGCCGCGATCAGCACGTTGGAGACGAACGACACGACGAACACCTTGTCGTCGAAGATCCCGTCCAGGAACGCCCGCAGTGCACCGAAAACGGCGTCGAGCGCGGCCACCACCGCGATCGGCAGGTACGGCTGGGCCCACTCCGGGACGTCGGGGGCGACGAGCAGACCGACGACGACGCCGATCACCAGGCCGAGGACGGCGATCACTTCGGTCCACCCACCTTCGCGTACCGCAACGCGATGGTGGCATCGGCTGGCACCAGCAAGGAGTCCTCCGTCGTGATCGTCATCCGGACATCGAAGTTGCTGACCAGATACTGCACCCATTGACCGCCCGAGCTCTGGGCGAACCGGGCCGGCATGGTCGCGGTGTCGCCGATCGCGAGCACCGTGTACGGCGGGGTCAGCGAACTGTAGTCGACCGTGATCGCGCTGCCGGCGCCGCGGATGGCGGTCAGCGAGGTGAGCCGGTGGCCGTTCACCGAGATCGCCTCGGCCCCGGCGGTCCACAGGCCGTTCACCAACTGCTGCAGATCGACGTCGAGCAGCCGGCCCTCCTTGTCGTCGGAGTCCTTCGCGTCGTCGATCACCGCCTTCAGCCCTGGACCGGTCGCCGCGATCGCGCCGGTCTGCAGCTCGAGGTCGTCGAGCTGCTGCTGCAGCGCGGCACCCTCGCTGGTATTGCTCAGCCCGCCGGCCTGCAGGCCACGCACCTCGTCGGCCAGCTTGGTCTGCTGGCCGCGCAACTCGGTCAGCCGGGCATCGGCCTGGTTGATCCGGGTGATCAGCTCTTTGCGTTGTTTCTCCGCCTCGGGCGCGCTGCGGTAGTTCTGCGACGCCGCGACCGCGAGCAGGAAGCCGAGCACTGCCAGCGCGATCACCAGCAGGATCCGGTGCCGCGACCTGTTGGGCCTGTTCCCCTGCGAAGGCCGCGACCGGGCCGCGACGGCGTACCCCTCGTCCAGCGGGTGCGCCATCAGGTTGTTCAGCAGCGACATGGACGCGTCGACGCGCCGCTGCCCTGGTGGGGACTGAGTCACGATCTACCCGGCCGGCCCTTTGATCGGTTTCACCGTCTGGATCAGGTGCCGCAACTGCGCGAAGTACAGCGCGCCGGCCCAGTAGTACAGAGCGGTCCCCCAGATGGCGAAGGCCCAGCCGAAGACGCGGGCCAGCATGTTCAGCGTGCTGTCGCCGTCGCCGAGCAGCAGCAACGGGAACGCGTACAGCAGGCAGAAGGTCGCGGACTTGCCGAGGAAGTGCACCGGCAGCGCGTTAAAGCCGCGCCGGTGCAGGGCCGGCAGGGTGAAGGTCAGCAGCAGGTCGCGCAGCGGCAGCGCGATCGCCAGCCACCACGGGATGATGTCGCGCAACGCCAGACCGATCACGGTGGCGAAGATGTACAGCCGGTCGGCGACCGGGTCGAGCATCTGGCCGAGCCGCGTCGTCTGGTTCATCCGGCGGGCGATCTGGCCGTCGGCCCAGTCGGTGAAGCCGGAGATCATCAGCACCACCAGGGCCCAGCCGTCCTCCTCCGGGCCGAGGATCAGCCACAGGAAGAGTGGTACGCCGAGCAACCGGATGAAGCTGAGCGCGTTCGGGATCGTCAGCACCCGGTCGGACACTTCCAAGTCCGGCACGCGACCCTCCCCCTGCTTCGATCGGGCAACGCGAAGGGTGCCCCTGTCCCGGTCGTTACTGTACTTGGGGCCGCCAGCAGGTTTCGCCCGGGCCACACCGGGGAAGGCCCTATTTGCCCCCTGATGGTGACCCGATCGATATCTCCCGCCCGTACTACGGCCGGCGCCCCACGAAGCAGAGGAACTCCGTCTGCAGATCCGCGCCGGGTGGCGGCGTCACCTTCGGCCCGAACGCCCAGGGCTGCCGCAACGCCTCGTCCAGCGGTTTGAACTTCTCGTAGATGTGCGCGACCGCCTCCTGGTCCAGCCGCTCGTCTCCCCCTGTCCCGCGAGCCAGGTCCCAGCTGTGGATCAGCACGTCCTCGGGCAACGCGTCGGCCATCGCGGCGAACGGCAACGGCCCGACCGGCGTGGGGAGCTCGGCGTCCGCGGAGGCGGGATCGTCGATCGCGTCGGCCAGTCCGGTCGAGATCTCCCGCCACGCGGCCGCGAGATCCGCGTCCACTGTCACCGGTGGGACCACGCCCATCTCGACGACCGGTACGCCGTACAGGGGCTTGGGTTCGGTCCGGCGCAGGGTGGCGAGGATGCGGCGCTGCTCATTGATGACGTGGGCAACCACCTGGCGCGCGGTCCAGTTCGGGCACGGCGTGGGGTCGTCCCAGCGGTCGGCGGGCACGGCCTCGATGCGCGCGAGGAATCCCTGCGAGACGCGGGTGAACCGCTCGGCGTTTTCGGACATGACGAAATAGACCTTTCCGGTCGGAGAGTGTGGTGAGGAGGGGTCAGAGGGTGTCGAGGAGCTTGCCCAGCGCCCGCGGTACTCCGGTGCGCCAGCCGCCGTTCATGATCGTGCGGGCCTGCTGCTGGAGGGGGTCGTCGGGGTCGAAGCCTTCGTGCAGCAGGAAGAGCCGGGTGCCGCGACCCTCGGCCTGCAGGGTCCAGGTGAGCGTCCAGTCGACCGCGGCACCTGTCGCACCCGCCGCCGAAGGCCCGTCCGCTGTACGCCCGTCCGCCGAAGGCCCCTCCGCCGTACGCCCGTCCGCCGTACGCCCGTCCGCCGTAGGCGCGTCCGCCGTCGCGGTCGCCGCGTCTCGCCAGCCGAGGGTGAGTGATTTCTCCGGCTCGAAGGACAGCACCTCGGCCTGCACGAGCCCCGAGAACCCGGTGGCCGTCACCGCCTTCGCCTGCATCGTGTAGCGGTGGCCGACCTCCAGCCGGAAGTCGCCGGGCATCAGCCACTGCGCGATCAGGTCGGGCTCGGTGAGGGCACGCCACACCTTCGCCGGAGGATGCGGGTAGAAGGTGTCGACCTCGATCGTGGTCGGGTCAGTCATGCGTCCTCCATCCGGTCGAGCACCTTGCCGAGCTCGGCCATCCGTTCGCGCCAGAAGCGTTCGTAGGGACTCAGCCAGTCCTGCACGTCGGCCAGCGGAACCGGCTCCAGCCGATAGAACCGCTGCCGGCCGTCCTTGCGTTCGCTGACCAGCCCGGCCTCGCGGAGCACCCGCAGTTGCTCGGAGAAACTCGGCCTGGCCATCTCGAAGTTGTCCGCGAGTTGCCGCACGGACTGCGGGCCGCCGTCGCGGAGCAGGCGCAGCACCTCCCGGCGTACCGGACTGGCGAGCGCGGCGAAGACGCGATCCTCGATGCCGTCGGCAACAAGACTGGGTCGGGGTGGCATGGATCGAGTATAGGTAGGTTTTCTCCTACATATCAACTCTGGTACCGGCCGGGTTCTATGGTGGGCTGAAGTTCGCCGAGGGGAGTGCGTCGTGAAGTTCCTGGTCCTGATCTATGGCAATCCCGAGTCCCGGAAGGTGTGGGACGGCTTGTCCGAGGAGCAGAAGAAGGAGTCGATGGTCGGGTACACCGAGCTGAACAACGCCTTGGCGGCGAGCGGCGAACTGGTCGTGTCGCACTCACTGGACGACCCGGCCGCGACCAAGCAGGTGCGGATCCGCGACGGTCAGCCGATGACCACCGACGGCCCGTTCGCGGAGGTGAAGGAGCAGTTGGCCGGCTTCTACCTGCTCGACTGCGAGTCGATGGAGCGCGCCGTCGAGATCGTCCCGCGGATCCCCGAGGCACCGTTCAGCATCGTCGAGATCCGCCCCATCCGGGACCTGAACTCGCTCACCTGATGATCGAGCAACTGCTCCGCGAACTGGCCCCGCAGATCCTCGGCCCGCTCGTACGCCGGTACGGCGGGTTCGACACGTGCGAGGACGCCGTCCAGGAGGCGCTGCTGGCGGCGGCTCTGCAATGGCCGGCCGACGGGGTTCCGGACAATCCGAAGGGCTGGCTGATCACGGTCGCGTCGAGACGGCGGATCGAGATGCTTCGGAGTGAGGTAGCTCGGCAGCGGCGCGAGGAGACCGTCGCCGCGCTGGAGCCGCCGGCGCCGGCATCGTCATCGGCGTCGCCGTCATCGGAGCCTTTGACGGCCGCGGTGGATGACAGCCTGACTCTGTTGTTCCTGTGCTGTCACCCGTCCCTCACTCCCCCGTCGCAGGTGGCGCTGACGCTGCGGGCGGTCGGCGGTCTCACCACGGGCGAGATCGCCCGGGGGTTCCTGGTGCCGGAGTCGACGATCGGGCAGCGGATCAGCCGGGCCAAGGCGAAGATCAAGGCGAGCGGTGCCGAGTTCCGGTTGCCGCCGCGGGAGGAACTGGCGGACCGGCTGGCCGCAGTACTGCATGTGCTTTATCTGATCTTCAACGAGGGCTACACGGCGAGCTCCGGCGAGAGCCTGCACCGGGCGGAGCTCAGCGCCGAGGCGATCCGGTTGACCCGGCAGTTGCACGAGCAACTGCCCGACGAGGGTGAGGTCGCGGGGCTGCTGGCGCTGATGTTGCTGACGGACGCGCGCCGCCCGGCCCGAACCTCGCCGGACGGCGCGCTGATCCCCCTGCCGGAGCAGGATCGCTCCTTGTGGACCGCGCCGTTCATTGCTGAAGGCACCGAACTCGTCGAGACCACGTTGCGGACGGCACCCGTCGGTCCGTATCAGCTGCAGGCAGCGATCGCCGCGGTACACGCTGAAGCCGCTCGCGCCGAGGACACCGACTGGCGTCAGATTCTGGTCCTCTACGAACTGCTGGAGACGCTCGCCCCCGGCCCGATGGTGACCCTGAACCGGATCGTCGCGGTCGCGATGGTCCACGGCCCGCAGGCCGGCCTCGAACGCCTCGAATCAGCCGCCGCCGACCCGGCCCTGAAGGACCACCACCGGGTCGAGGCCGTCCGCGCCCATCTCCTGGAGCTTGCCGGTGACCTCACCGCCGCCCGCGAGGCCTACCGGCTGGCTGCCCAACTGACCCTGAGCCTCCCCGAACAGCGCTACCTCACCACCCGCGCCGACTCGCTCTGACGATCATCACGGCCAGGTCTTGGCGTTGGCGGTGAAGAAGTCTGGATCGCTGTGGCGTGGGATGACGCACAGCAGGTGGCCGCCCGGGGCGCGGAGCGTGTGGCAGCCCTGCCAGGTGGACACCTCGACGGCGCCCAGCGCGCTCAGCCTGGCGACCTCGGCGGCGACGTCGTCGGTCTCGATGTCGAGGTGATACCGCGGCTCGTCGTCAACCGCCTGTACCGCCGTCACGAACCCCGGCAACGCGTCCTTCAACACCGTGTACTGCGGCTCGCCCGGCTCCTTCTCGGTCTCCACCCCCACCACGGCGGACCAGAACGCGGCCGTCTCCTCGGCCTGCTCCTTCGGCGTATCGATCAGGAACGTGCTGATTCGGCTCCGATGCATAGCCACCCATCCTAGGACCGGTCGGCGCCTTGCCAAACGAAAATTTAATGCTGGCTGAAGGCCCGGACACACGATGGCCGAAAGGTCGTACCAGGGGGGCGACCGTCCAACGGGTGGGGGAACATCTCATGAGAGCGCGAAAGGTACTGGGCCTGCTGGCCGCGGCCGCACTGGCGGTCGGGCTGGGCGGGATCGCACCGCCGGCAGCGACGGCGGTCGACCTGGTCAAGGCCACGATCACGATCCACAAGGTCTGGCAGGTGAACTGCGACGACAACGAACTCAACGTCGTCGGCATCGAGTTCAACGCCTGTCCCAACGACTACTACGCCAAGGCGTTCTTCCCCGACGGCGAGCGCATCTCGCCGCGCGCGGACGACGACCAGACCGAGATCGAGCCGGGGTGGCAGTTGTCGGGTGTCTTCGACCGCGACGCCGGTCCGTTCGGCGTCCGGATCCAGGTGTGGGACCACGACAGCACCAGCGGTGACGACCTGATCGACATCGCGTCCGGTGACTCGAACCTCGACATCGTCATCAATCCCGCCACCGGCGACTTCTCCGGCGACGTACCGACGGCCAACCTGGGCTACTCCACCGGCAGCGGCGCCGACTCGGCCGCGATCTGGTTCTCGGTCACCTTCGGCGACAGCGTGGACTTCGACGGTGACGGCCTGCACGACGGGATCGAGCGGTCGGGCATCGTCTCGGACAAGGCGGGAACCGTCCCGCAGCACGGCAACCTGCGCGCGCTCGACGCCAACGACGCGGCAGGCACGCGACCCACGGTGGCCGCCAGCCCGTGCCGGCCCACCATCCTGACCGAGATCGACTTCATGGTCGGCGCCGACGGCCACAGTCACCGGCCGCAGCAGGCCGCGATCGACGAGTCGACGGCTTCCTTCGGTGCCGGCGACGTGCCCGCGAAGGCGGGCTGCCCGTACGCCGGCGCCGACGCGGCCGGCGGCGTACAGCTGATCATGGTCGTCGACGACCAGTTGGCCGAGATCGACAAGCTGGCGTGGGCCGCGGGACCGACCGTCGCGGGCGTGATGGTCACCGGCCAGACGCTGCGAGCGACGAGATTCGACGCGGCGCTGCGCCCGTACTACCACTACTCCCTCTGGAACCACCGGCAGCCCGACAACCCGCCGACGACACCCGGCGGACCTCCGGTACTGAACGGCAGTTCCGGGCTCTGCTGCTCCGACAGCGGCAAGGACATCCTGGTGAGCCTCGGCGGCTGGGCCGGGAACGTCGGCAGCGTCCGCGACCAGTCGGGCACCTTCGTCCATGAGCTCGGCCACGCGCTCGGGCTCGGACACGGTGGTGGCGACGTGATCAACTGCAAGCCGAACTACCACTCGGTGATGAGCTACGTCTACCAGACCATCGGCGTGCCCGACACCTCGCCGACGGCGCCCGCACCGACCGTCGACATCACCAACGACGGCCTTGTCGACGGTCGCGACCGGACCCGGCTCGACCTCTCCCGGGAGGCGCTGGACAACCTCGACGAGGACGCGCTCAGCGAGACGGCCGGTGTCGGCGCGGCGACGTCCGACATCTTCCTGTGGGACGGCGACGGCGCCCTGCCCTGGCAGGTCAGCGTGGGCAACGGCCCGGTCAACTGGGACCGCGAAGGCGACGGAACCGACGCGGCCGCCAACATCGACGCCGGCACGGTAGCCGCCGACGTCAACTTCATGGGGATCGCCACGTCCCAAGGTTGCCCCAACATGGTGCCCCTACCCGGTACTCCGGGCCCCGGTACGCCGCCGCCCGGAACGGTCGGAACCCCCGAGCTCAACGGGTGGGACGACTGGGAGAAGCTGCAGTACAAGGGTCCTCTCTCGCCACCGAGCAGCGGGCAGTCGTCCGCGAACGAGCTGGACAAGGATACGGCCGACTTCATCAAGGCGGCCTATGCGGAGGCGGTCAGCCGGACGGATGTCGACGTGCACCTGACCGACACGCCTGATCCGGTGGGCGCGGGTACCAAGCTGACCTACGGGCTGCAGGCGCACAACCACAGCCAGCCCAATACGGCGTACGGGGTCGTGGTGAAGCAGACGCTGCCAAGCGACGTCACCTTCGCCTCCGCGTCAGCGGGCTGCACACATGCCGCGGGTGTCGTGACGTGTCAGCTGGGGAATCTGGCGCCTGGTGCGTCGGCCTCGGCCAGCGTCGTGGTCGATGTCCCGGCGGATCTGGTCCACCGCAACGGCGGGCCGAAGGAGATCAGTTCGCAGGCCACGGCCTCGCACGACGGCACGGACTCCGACACCGGCAACAACACCGCGACCACGACCACCAAGGTCGTCGCGATGGCCGACGTCCAGGTCACCGGGGCTACCGCCACCGGTCCGCGCGAGGTCCTCATGGGTGAGGCCGGATCGGTCAGCATCGCCGTGGACATCGCCAACGCCGGGCCGTCCAGCCCGATCGACACGGTGCTGACTACCACCGCGACCGGCGACAGCGGCGTGACCGTCACGCCTGCGACCTCGAGCTCGGCCCAGGCCGCGCTGGCGGTCGGCAGTCCGCGCACGGTGACCTCGACGGCCACCGTCGACTGCACCTCGCCAGGGGTGAAGACGGTCACGCTGACGGCTTCGCTCGCGTTGGCCAACCCGGCCGATATCGATCCGCAGCCGGGCAACAACCAACGGACGGCCTCGTTCCAGGTCGACTGTGTCGTCCCGATCGCGATCAACGTCCGGCCGAAGGGCTTCCCGAACTCCGTCAACCTCAACACCGACGCGACGGTCGCCGCTCTGACGACCAGGGCCGGGGAGTACGGACTGCCACTGGCCTTCGACGCCACCAAGATCAGCGTGCCGACAGCGTTGTGGGGGCTGCGGTCGAGCCTGTTCAACGCAACCACGCCGAGCGGCGCGAAGGAGGTCCACGGCGCCGGGCATCCGGAGCGCTCGTACGAACTGGACGAACGCACCCGCGACGCCGATCTGGACCTGGTCCTGCACTTCAAGCCTGCTGACTCGGGTCTGACCCTGAGCTCAACCCAGGCCTGCCTGAAGGGCCGCTACACAGCCCCAGACGGAAACGCCTACACGTTCCTGGGCTGCGACTCGGTCCGAGTCGTCAACTGACCCATCAACCAAGGACTGAACAGGACCGCTCACCGCGGTCCTGTTCAGTTTGGTGGTTAGTGGACGCGGTAACGCAGGTGCATGACCTGATGTCTGGCTTCGACCTCCGACGTCGTCAGCTGGCGAACCAGCTCGAGCTCGATGTGCTCCGCCGACAGGTTGTCGAACAACCTTCGCCCCTGACCGAGCAAGACAGGTACGACATGCAGTTCCAGCTCGTCGAGCTCTCCGGCCCGCAGGAGCGCCTGTGCCGCGCCGGCTCCGTGCACCATCACGTCGCCGTCCCCGGCCGCGGCTCGGGCTTGGTTGGCGCACTCGCGCACGTCGGTGACGTAGCGGACGCTGCCTGGTGGCGGCTCGTCCGGGACGTTGTGGGTCAGGATGAAGATCGGTACGCCGTCGTGGTGGTCGCCCTGCCAGTGGCCGGCCAGTTCGTACGTACGGCGGCCGGCGATGAGGGCGCGGGTGGACATCGCCTCGCTGAACACCTGGCCGCTCGGACCCGGGGCGTCGCGCAGATCCAGCCAGTTGAAAAGGCGGAATCCGTCGATGCCGAGCGGCGCGTCCGGCCCGTCCTGCGGGCCGGCGACGTAGCCGTCCAGGGATACGGTCATGTACAACCTGATGATCGCCACGTGCTCATCCGCTCCTTCGGAGTACGTCCGTCCGATGCCGGCAGCCCGATCCTGGTAATCCGAACTTTCAGCTCGGTTTCATTCGACACCGGCGCGGGGTCAGCGGAAGTCGCGGGAGGTGGTTTTGGCGGCCAGGGGGAGGCGTTCTAGTTTGTCGGCGACGAGGTTGGTGACGCCGGAGGAGCGTTCCAGGCGGCCGCGGATGATCATCGCGCTGGATTCGCGGGCGATGCGGCGGTAGCGGTTCCAGACGCCGAAGGAGCAGACGACGTTGATCATGCCGGTCTCGTCCTCCAGGTTGAGGAAGGTGACGCCGGCCGCGGTCGCGGGGCGCTGGCGATGCGTCACCACGCCGCCGACCAGGACACGGGTGCCGTCCTCGGCGGTGGACAACTGGTTCGCGCGGAGGATGCCGCGCTCGTCCAGGGCGGCGCGGACGTGGAGGATCGGGTGGTCGTCCGGTGAGATCCCGGTCGCCCACAGGTCAGCCATCGTCGTCTCCATCCCGGTCATTCCCGGCAGCATCGGCGGTGGACCGGAACTGCTGACGCCGGACAGATGACCCGGACGTTCCTCGGCGGCACGACCCGCGTTCCACAGTGCCTGCCGGCGGGACAACCCGAACGAGTCGAACGCCCCCGCCGTCGCCAAAGCCTCCACCTGTACTGCGGTCAACCCCGTCCGGCGAACCAGGTCCGCCATGTCGGCGTACGGGCCGTTCTTCTCACGCTCCTCGACGATGGTGGTCGCCGCGGGCAGCCCGATCGACTTCACCCCAGCCAGTCCGAGCCGCACCACCACACCCCCGTCCCGCCGGTGCAGGTCGGAGTCGAACGGCTGCTTGGGATCAAACTCCCCCACCTCCGGCTGCGCCACCCGCAAACAATCATCATTGCCAGTAGCAACCACCCGCCCGGGCGCTGTGGTGACGCCGGAGGCGGAGTCGGATCCGGGGGCTGGTTCCAGGGTGGCGTGGATGCCGCTGACTCCGAGGTCGGGGCGGAGGACTTCTACGCCGTGGCGGCGGGCGTCGGCTACCAGGGATTGGGGGGAGTAGAAGCCCATCGGCTGAGCGCGGAGGAGGGCGGCGAGGAAGGCGGCCGGGTAGTGCAGGCGGAGCCAGGTGCTGGCGTAGACGAGGAGGGCGAAGCTGATCGAGTGGGACTCGGCGAAGCCGAAGTTCGCGAAGGCCTCGATCTTCTCGTAGATCTCGTCCGCGGTGTCGCCGGTGATGCCGTTCGCCGCCATTCCGTCGTACAGCTTGGTCTTCAGCGACGAGATCTTCTCCACCCCGCGCTTGGAGCCCATCGCGCGGCGGAGCAGGTCCGCGTCCTCGCCGGTGCAGCCGCCGACCGTCATCGCGATCTGCATCAACTGCTCCTGGAACAGCGGCACGCCAAGAGTGCGTTTCAGCACCGGCTCCAGCGCGGGATGCAGGTAGGTGACCGGCTCCTCCCCCATCTTCCGGCGGATGAACGGATGCACCGCGCCGCCCTGGATCGGGCCCGGCCGGATCAGCGCCACCTCGATCGCCAGGTCGTAGAAGCTGCGCGGCCGCAGCCGGGGCAGCGTGCTCATCTGGGCCCGGCTCTCCACCTGGAACACCCCGACCGAGTCCGCCTTGCCGAGTTGGTCGTAGACGCCCGGTTCCTCCTTCGGGATCGAGTCCAGCGTCCAGTCCTCGCCGAGGTGCTCGCGGACCAGGTCCATCGCGTACTGCAGCGCGGCGAGCATCCCGAGCCCGAGCAGGTCGAACTTGACCAGCCCCATCCAGGCGCAGTCGTCCTTGTCCCACTGCAACACGGTCCGGTTCTCCATCCGGGCGTGCTCGATCGGCACCACGTGCCCGACCGGGATGTCGGTCAGCACCATGCCGCCGGAGTGGATGCCGAGATGCCGGGGGAACTTCAGCAGGTCCTCGGCCAGCGCGACCACCGGCGGCGGGATGTCATGGTCGACGCTGCTGCGGACCGCACCCCACGCATCCACCTGCTTGGACCACGCGTCCTGCTGGCCGGTACTGAACCCCAGCGCCTTGGCCATGTCCCGTACTGCGAGCTTCGGGCGGTAGGTGATCACGTTCGCCACCTGGGCGGCGTTGCGGCGCCCGTACTTGCCGTAGACCCACTGGATCACCTCCTCGCGGCGGTCCGAGTCGAAGTCCACGTCGATGTCGGGCTCCTCGTCGCGGGCCGAGGACAGGAACCGCTCGAACGGCAGGTCGTAGAACACCGGATCGATCGCGGTGATCTCCAGCGCGTAGCAGACCACCGAGTTCGCCGCCGATCCACGGCCCTGGTAGAGGATGCCCTTGCGCTTGGCGAACGAGACGATGTCGCGCACGATCAGGAAGTAGCCGGGGAACTTGAGGTCCGAGATGACCTGCAGCTCCCGCTTCACCCGGGCCTCGGCCTTCTCCCGGATCCAGGGCTTGTCCGCGTACCGCTTCTTCACCCCGTCCTGGCAGAGTTTCTCCAGCCAGCTCATCGGTGTGAACCCGGGCGGCACCTCCTGGTGCGGCAGGTTCGGCTTGGCCGCGCGGAGGCTGAACTCCAGCTGGTTCGCGAGCTGCACCGACCGCGCGACGGCACCGTCGTACCGATGGAACCTGGTGAGCATCTCCTCACCCGACCGCAGATGTGCCGTCCCGGCCGGCGGCAGCCACCCGTCCATCGCGTCGAGACTGCGCCGAGCCCGTACTGCGGCGACGGCGGCGGCCAGCTTGTGCCGTCGGGGTTGTGCGTAGTGAACGTTGTTCGTGGCAACGACGGGGAGTCCCGCGTCGGCGGCCAGGCGAGCCAGGATCGCGTTGCGGGTGGTGTCCGTCGGCAGGCCGTGGTCGATCAGCTCCACCACGACCCGGTCCTTGCCGAACAACGCGGTCAGCCGATCGAGCTCCCTGGCCGCGGCGGCCGGTCCGTCCGCCTGACCACCCAGCTCCAGAGCACGGCGCACCAGGCCTTTGCGGCAGCCGGTGAGAATCAGCCAGCTGTCCTCGCCGATGGCGGCCAGTTCCTCCAGGTCGTAGATCGGGCGGCCCTTCTCCTGGCCGCGCAGTTGCGCCTCGGTAATCGCGCCGGCCAGCCGGTGGTACCCCTGCTGCCGCTCGGCCAGCACCAGCAGGTGGCTGCCCTCGGGGTCGGCCATACCGTTCTGCGGTTTGGTCAGGTCCAGGGAGAGCTCGGCACCGAAGACGGTCCGGAGATCCTCGTACTCCTCCGCGGCCTCGGCCATCCGGACCACGCCGTAGAACCCGTCGTGGTCGGTCAGCGCGAGCGCTTCCAGCCCGAGCCGGACCGACTCCTCCACCAGTTGCTCCGGCGAGGACGCGCCGTCGAGAAAGCTGTAGTACGAATGGCAGTGCAACTCGGCGTACGGCACCACCGGACCGTCCGGGCGGCGTGGTTTGTCCTCGGGACCGGGATCGTACGGCGGTCGGTGCCGCGACCAGGCCGGCCCGTCACCTCCGTCGGCCTCCAGCAATTCGTCGGCCGGCGCCGGCGGGCGGGATCGTCCGGACAGCTTCCGCTCCAACTCCGACCACGGGATCGGCGGGTTGTCCCAGCCCATCAGTCCCTCCCCTGAGTCGCAGGAGGTACGCGTCGGCGGTCCCGCCGAAGACGGCGGGAGGAGAACAGGTGCCGCCGGGCGAGGCATGGATGCTGGCGCGCGGGACGTGGGCGTCCGTGGGCAGGGTGTGGACGTCCATAGGCGGGGCGAGCGCATCCGGAGGTGAGGCGAGGGCGCCCGTGGATGAGGCGCGGGCGCCCGTAGGCAGGGCGGGGGCGTCGATGGGGAGGACGGCCGTGGGTGGGGCGTCGGCAGGTGGGGTGGTAGGCAGCGAGGAGATGGCGCTGGGCGCAGAGCAGGTGGCGCTGCGCCGGAAGGTGGCGGCGTTGGCGGTGAGCAGCCAGTAGGTGCTGACGGACACACCGCAGGTGCCGCTCACTGGAGAGTCGGCAACGCCGTCGGCGGGCTGCTGTCAGGGGACACACAGTGGGATCAGTCATAGCTGGCTTCCACCCACCACTGGTTGTTGCGGATGGCGAAGAGCCAGGCTCGGCCGTCGGCGCCGACCAACTGGAAGCGGGCCAGACGGTTCTCGGCGTCCTCGTCCCACCAGCGTTCCTCCACCGGCCAGGGACCTGCCCAGGCGGTGACCGGATGCAACTTGTTGCTATCAGCAACTTGTGGAGCCGGCTCGAACCGGAACGCGGCGGGGGCTCCGGACAGGATCCCCCGGGCGCTCACCGACACCTGACGACCGTTCGCGGCGAGCACCGACGCACGCTTCGGGGCCGGGTAGATGCTGCTGGGCGCCGGCGTCGGCCACAGGTTCGAAGTACCGGAGATGACCGCGCCTGGCCAAGGCAGGTCGGGTGGGTTGGCCGGCACCGGGCGGTCGCCCCAGGGCACCAGGGTCTGCCGCTCCAGGAATCCCCGGCCGCCGCCGACCACCACCGACACGACTCCGCCGTGGCCGAGCATGCTCTGCACCCGGGACAGCGCGCGGTGGATCCGCTCGTCGGGACCGCCGCCCCAGAGTCCGTCGACATGTGCGCCGACCGGGTCGACCTGCTCCGGGATCAGCCGGATCCGCACCACCGGCGAGGTCAGCTCGCTGGTCGCGGTCCCGCTGCCCTGCAATTGCCAGCGGACCCGGTCGACCAGGTCGGCGGGACTGAACCAGCGCGGATGCAGCCACTCCCGCTCGTGCACCCGGCCGGACTCGGTGCCGACCTCGACCCGGAGCGTGGTGCAGACCAGGCCGAGCGTGGTCAGTTGAGCGACCAGTTCGTCGGCCACCGCCCGGACCGCGAACGCCACCTGGTCGACCCGATCCACGGGCGGCTCGAAGTCGAGCTTGCGGGCAAGTTCGGGCGGCGCCTGCCGGGCGACCACCGGGCGGTCGTCGCCACCGCGGGCCAGCCGGTGCGCGAACGCGCCGTCCGGGCCGAATCTGGTCAGCACCTCCGTGGCCGGCAGTTGGGCGAAGGCTCCGAGCGAGCGCAGCCCGAGCCGCCGGAGCAGGTCGGTCAGCGTGGGCTGCTCGAGCGTGTCAACGGTGAGCGGCGCGAGGAAGGCGGCCGAACCACCCTCGGGGACCACCAGCACCCGGGTCGCGGCCGAGGCAGCCCGGGCCGCCTGCTCGGCCGCGAACGGCCCGTCGGCGACCCCGACCCGCCCACCCGGTACGTCGAACGTCTCCAGCCGGTCGAGCAGCTTCTCCGCGGCGGCCGTCTCGCTGCCGTAGAACCGGCTCGGCCCACGGGCCTTCAGCGCGCACATCCCCGGCCGGATCACCTGGATCCCCGGCGTGAGCGCCTCCAGGCAACCGATCACCGGGTCGAACGCGCGCGCGTCGATCACCGGGTCGTACTTCAGCACCACCAACTCCGGGCAGCGCGACTGAGCATCCCGGGCCCGCAACCCGCGCCGCACCCCCTCGGCCCGGGCAGCCGCCGAACTGGCCAGCACCCGCCCCTTCGCCAGTACTGCGACCGGCGCCTCCGGGGAGTGTCCAGCCGCCGAGGCGGCCGCCGTCACCGGCCAGTCCGGGATCCAGACCACCATCGTCCGGGTGAGATTCCTGGTCTGCGCACGCATCAGCCGACCGCCTCCCACTGCGAGTCGACCGGTGGCGCGGACTCGACCGGCTCCACCGAGCGGATGGAACCGTCGACCGCGGGCAGCCAAAGCTGGTGCTGCTGTGGCCGCACGGCGGCGCCTCGGCCCGTCACCGCCACGGTCGCCCGCCTCCCGGTGAGATAGCCGTCGCCGGTGCCCAGCCCGGTCCAACTGTTGCCCTGAACCTCCAGCCGGGCCTCGCTGCCCGGCCAGGAGCCGACCGCGATCAGCATCGCTCCCCTGGTCCGCAGCCGGGCCGACAACCGGGACGCCTCCCCCGGGGTCACCTCGCCCGGCGGCCGGACCACCACCACGGTCAACGCGTCGACGAGTGCCGCGACGACGCTGAGCCACTCCCGGTCCGGATCGGGGACGAGCACCAGCCGGTCGAGATCGACCCCGAGCCCGCGCGCCGCCTCCGCCCCGAACGAGGGCATCCCGACCACCCCGCACCAGGCGCCCTCGGCGGACGGCCCGGCCATCATCGCCATCACCAGCGCCGTGGATCCGCGCACGGAGTACACCGAACCGCCGCGCAGGACGGCACCGGACAAGAGGTCGGAGACGGCCGGCAGTGTGGGCAACGCCCGGTCGACGCCGGCCGTGTCCAGCGCCTGCTGGACCCGCGTCTCGGTCGTCCGCGGCGCCAGCACGGTCGGCACCACGGCTGAACCTTCAGCTGAGGTCGAGGCTTCGCGGGCTGCCTTCTGCTCCTTGGCCCGGGCCAGCAGCGACCGCGCCTGATCCAGGGCGGTCACCCGGCCCCGCTGGGCCGGACCCGCAGACAACTCGGCAGATGTCCCCGTCACCTCCCCATGTTCGAACACCTGTTCGACTCATGTCAATTCCAGGTCGACGGGGCAATGAACTCGTCGGTGACCCAGCGCGCGACGCCGGCGGGGTAGGGCGCCGCCAGGCCGAGGACGAGGTGCTGGAAGCCGGCATCGATCGCTTCGGCGATCGCATCCCGGGTGACACCGGGCTGGTCGTAGGAGACCGGCAGGTGGATCGAGCGGGTGATCGAGGCGGGGTCGCGACCGATCTCGGCGCAGTAGCGATCCAGCAGTGCGCTGCGGCTGACGACGTCGTCGAGGTCGCCCCCGGGGATGTTCCACACGTCCGCGTGCTCGGCGGCGACCCGGAGTACGGAGGCTGAGCGTCCGCCGATGAGAATCGGCGGGTAGGGGCGCTGGACGGGCTTGGGATTGCAGAACGCTCCGGTGAGCTGGACGTACTTGCCATCGAAGTCGAACGGTTCGGTCTCGGTCCACAACCGCCGGATGACGGTGCACGCTTCGGCGAGGCTTCCCACGGCGTGGGCAGCGTCATGGAAGGGCAGGCCGTGCGCTTCGTACTCGCGTCGAGCCAGCGGGTGGCTGGGTCGTGAGCCCGCGCCGATCCCGAAGTCGAGCCGTCCGCCGGAGACGACATCGACGGTCGCGGCGATCTTGGCCAGCATCGCCGGCGGCCGGAAGCGGTTGCTGGTCACGAGCAGCCCGACGCGCAGCCGCTGGGTCTGCGCGGCGAGGGCCGACAGCATCGTCCAGCCCTCGTACGCCGGTCCGCCCGGGTCGCCGCCGATCGGCATCAGGTGGTCGAAGAGCCACGCGTGCTCGATCTCCCGAATCGCGTCGGCCTCACGCCAGACCCGGAGGACGTCGTGGTAGCCGACCTGCATCGGCGCGGTCATGATCCCGAAACGAGGCCGGGGTGCTTGCTGCATGGGCGATTGATCCTTTCCCCACGATGACGGGCGATCAGCGACGGCGCAGTGCGGCGTCGAGCAGGGACGGCGGCGTGTCGAACTTCTCGTGGGCGGCGAGGTCGACGCCGGGAGCGACGATCTCGTCGATCGCGTCGAGCACGTCGGCGGAGAGCACGGTGTCCGCGGCGGCGAGTTGGGAGTGCAGGTGGTCGAGCGTGCGGGGGCCGATGATCGCGCTGGTCACGGCCGGGTGCGCGGTCACGAATCCGAGCGCGAGCTGGATCATGGTCAGCCCGGCCTCGTCGGCGACCTTGGCCAACCGCTCGACCGCGTCGAGCCTGGCCTGGTTGGCGGGGAGGCTGGTGTCGAACCGTTCCGGCAGGACCTGGGATCGATTGGTGGTGATCTCCCGGCCGGCCCGGACCGCGCCCGACAGCCAGCCCGAGGCCAGCGGGCTCCACGCCAGCACGCCGAGTCCGTACTGCTCGGTGACGGGCAGCACGTGGGTCTCGATCCCGCGCTGCAGGATCGAGTAGCTGGGCTGTTCGGTGACATAGCGGCTCAGGCGGTTCTCCCCAGCGGCCCATTCGGCCTGCACGATGCGGTACGCGGGGTACGTCGACGAGCCGAAGTACCGGATCTTTCCCGCGCGCTGCAGGTCGGTCAGGGCGGACAGCGTCTCCTCGTCGCTGGTGGTCGGGTCCCATCGGTGGATCTGGTAGAGATCGACGTGGTCGACACCCAGCCGGCGCAGGCTGTTGTCCAGTTCGGCGACCAGCCAGCGACGCGAGCTGCCCTGGTGGTTGCGCTCGTCCCCCATCGGCAGGCTCGCCTTCGTGGCCAGCACGAGGTCGTCGCGGCGGCCGGCGATGGCCTTGCCGACCATCTCCTCGGACTCGCCCTGGCTGTAGCGGTCGGCGGTGTCGATGAGGTTGACCCCCGCCTCGAGGGCGGCATCGACGATGGCGGTGGCCTCGTCCTGGCTGGTACGGCCGATCTCGCCGAAGTTCATCGCGCCGAGTACCAGGGTGCTGACCTGCACACCGGTGCGACCCAAAGTGCGGTACTGCATGACTGTTCCTCCTCGAAAGGGTGAAGGGCTTGGCGCCGGCTCGCGTGGTCTGGCATCCTGGGTAAACGGAGCGGCGTTCCGCTAACCAACATACGGAACATTGTTCCGTTTGCCAAGCGAGGGAGGGCAGCAGCGCAGTGGCCGACGACGGATCAGCGCCGGCAGCCCCGCGGAAGCGGGCTGACGCGCGGCGGAACGAGAAGACCCTGCTGGAAGCGGCCGCGGCGGCTTTCGTGACGTCCGGCGTCGATGTGCCGGTCCGCGACATCGCCGCGAAGGCGGGGGTCGGGGTCGGCACGATCTACCGGCACTTCCCGACCCGGGCCGATCTCATCGTCGCCGTCTACCGGCACCAGGTGGAGGCCTGTGCCGAGGCTGGTCCAGCGCTACTGGCGGAGAGCAGTTCACCGCACGCGGCCCTGGCGCAGTGGATCGACCTCTTCGTCGACTTCCTGGTCACCAAGCACGGCCTTGCCGAGGCGTTGCAGTCCGACGACGCAGCCTTCCAGACCCTGCACGCCTACTTCCTCGACCGCCTCATTCCGGTCTGCGCCCAACTGCTCGACGCTGCTGCCGAGGCCGGTGAGATCATCCCCGACCTGGAGCCGTTCGAACTGCTGCGGGGCGTCGGCAATCTCTGCATCGGCGCGGACAACCCCCGCTACGACGCCCGGCGCATGGTCGGACTCTTCATCGCGGGACTCCGCCTGCACTAGGCAGAGTCCCGCGCCACCAAGCGCCACCAAGCGCCGGCGCGTCCGATCAGAGGCCGAGGCCCGCTTCCAGCGCGGCGATGATCTTCGGGCGGAGTTCCGAGCCGGCGATGACCTCGTCGACCGAGCCGACGGTGACCGCGCGGTGGATGTTGTGAACCCGGTCGAACTCCGTCGCGACCTCGCCGAGCTTCTCGCTGCGGACGTCACGCCGCATCTCGGCGAGCTCGGTCGCGAGCGAGGCGCGCTCAGCCCCGGACGCCTCCGCGAGTTGGTGCTCCAGCGAGCTGACCCGCGGATCCTTCGCCGTCCGGCCGTCGACGTCCCGGCTGAAGACGACCGCCGCCGCCGGGGCGCCACCGATCACCGACGCGTACGAGCCCTCGACCGCGAGCACCGTCATTCGCGGGTTGAGCGCCTTGGAGAAGACGACGAACGCGCCGCCGTGGTACCGGGAGACCACGCAGAACACGATCGGCCCGTCGAAGTTGACGATCGCCCGGCCGATCTCGGCGCCGTACTCGAGTTGGAGGTTGCGCATCGACTCCGGCGATCCGTCGAAGCCGGACAGGTTCGCGATCACCACCAGCGGCCGGTTCCCGCTGGCGGCGTTGATCGCCCGGGCCGTCTTCTTCGACGACTTCGGGAACAGCGTCCCCGCGGTGTAGAGGTCCGGCCCGTCGGTGGGCGGGAACCCGCGCCGCTGCACCGACTTCGACTCGATGCCGATCAGTGCCACCGGGATGCCGCCGAGATGCGCGTCGTAGACGACCGACGTCTCCGAGTCGGCCATCCCGGACCACCGCTCGAGCGTCGCGTGGTCCTGGTCGGCCACGGCCGCCATCACCGTGCGGATGTCGAACGCCTTCTTCCGGTCCGGGTTCGTCTCCGCGGAGAAGATGTCGCCGACCGTCGTGAACCCCGAATCGACCGGGTCGTGCGGGAAGGTGGTGACGTCGCGGTCGAACGGGTCGCTGGTCTTCGCGCGCCGCGGTCCGCCCTCACCCGGTACGACGTACGTGTGGTCGTAGTGCTTCATCAGGATGCCGATCGCCCCGGCGAGATCAGGCGCCCAGTACTGCGCCTGCCCGTTCGGGCCCATCACCCGGTCGTAGCCGCCGATGCCGAAGTTGTCCTCGGCCGAGACCCCACCGGAGAAGTCGAGCGACTGCTTGCCGGTCAGGACCATCGCGCTGTCCGGCGTCATCACCAGGATTCCCTTGGTGTGCATCAGCATCGTCGCCTCGGCGTTCCAGTACGGCTGGGCGCCGACGTTGATGCCGGCGACGACGATGTTGATCTCGCCGCCCGCCTGGGTGAACTCGACGATCCGCTTGAGCGCCTTCGCGACCCAGTCCATGTTCTCGGTGCCGGAGTCCATCGAGATCCGGGCGCCGGCGGAGACGGCGAACCACTCGACCGGAACGCCCATCGACTCGGCCAGATCGAGCGCGGCGATGATCCGGGCGCACTCCGCCTCGGAGACCGCGCCGAGCGCGCGCAGTGGGTCGCCGCAAAGCAGAACCCGCTGCACGCCTTCGGGGTAGCGCTCCGTCGGCGTCGAGATGACCCCGGCGATGATGCCCGCCTTGTTGTGCCCGTACGGCCGGTCGACGGGCACCAGCGTGCCGGTGTCGTCGAGGTCGTACTCCGTCGCCGTACCGCCGCGGCCGGCGATCATCGCCTGCAACTCGTACGGGTAGACGACACCGCGACGCCGGGCCAGTACGACCTTCTGCCGGTAGTCGTCGAGCGGCTTGAGCAGCTCCGTGGGCGGACCCTCGAGCGAAGCGACGACGCCGGAGCCCGGCTGGTAGTGGAACCGCGCGGCCATCGGTACCTCGGTACTGTCCGGGGCCGCGATCGTGCCGGCGACGAGGACCTCCTCGATGCCGGCTCCCGCGGTCACCGGGGCGATGTTGTCCTTGAGCGAGGTCAACTGCTCGACATCGGCCTCGATGGACGGCCAGATGTGCACCCACACGTAGTTCAGGTCGAGCCGGGCGCCGGCGGTGCCGCTCGCGGCCCGGGCCCGGCGGATCGCCTCGAGGCAGTTCGCGATCGCCCGCTCGGCGTGGGGCAGGCCGACGACCCGGCCGTCCTCGTCGCGGACGACAGCGAGCTGGCGGATCTGGGCGAGGGCGACCAGGCGCTGGTCGGACTCGTTGCCAGGCGCGACGCACCGGTACAGCAGGACATCCTCGGGCGCCTCGAGCCGGGTCACGTCGAACTCGCGCAACCGCCACAGATTGAGCCGCCGGCCCACCATCGGGTGGACCCCGCGGACGAGCGAGTCCTCGGCCATCGTGCCGTCGGGCTGCACCCGGAAGGTGAAGTAGCCGACCGGGCGATCCCCACCCGGGCACACAGCCACAGCAACCCGCCGTACTGCGTGCGCGAACGTGAGCCCCGCGAGCCGGTCCGCGAGGGCGGCCGATGCCTCGTCCGGGGACTCGGGCACGGCGGGCCAGGCGAGGTAGAGGTCGACCACGCCCTGGTGGCCCTCGGGCGCGGTCGCGAGCTGACCGGTGAGGGCCTCGACGAGGGCACTCCCCTGGGTCAGCTCGTCGACCCGGCCGATCGTCGTGACGAGATGGGTGGGCCGGTCGTCCAGGGTGTAGTCGGCGACGGCGAACGGCCGCCCGTCCACGCCTTCCTCCCGCAGGTCCCTCAGCTCGTGCTCGCGGTAGTGGCGCTTGATCAGGACGGCCAGCATCGGCTCGCCGGCCGGCAGTTCGTCGCCGACGATGCGCTCGGCGAGGAACCGGACGATCTGCTCGGGAATGGCCGCGAGCGCGTCGATCCGGGCGTCGCGGTCGGGACCGGCCGGCATCTCGGCGATGGCGGCCAGCTCACCCCGGACGCCGCCGAGGACACTCTGCCGCTCGGCGTCGACGAGCGGCTGGTCGAACCACCGGAACCGGACGCTGCGGGCGAGGTCGCCGATGACGGGGAAGCGCAGCTGCGTAGCCGTGACGAGCCGGTCGAGGATCTCGTGGGTGGTCACGTCGAGCGGTGACTCGGGCGGCGGCTCGGAGATCCACCGCTGAAGGAGCGTCGTGACCAGCTGTACCTCGGGAGCCGATCGCTGCTGCGCGAGGAACACCCGGAAGACGGCTTGCTCCAGCTCGGGGGTCCGGTCAAGCCCGGAGACGCCGTAATGGCGCAGTACGCGACTCAGCTTGGCGCGGAAGTCCTCGGGGAGGGCGCCTCGCTCGGGGTCGAAGCTCTGCAGGTAGGTGTGGAAGTGCTCGCGCGGGCTGTGGATCCGGTTCTCCAGGTGGAGATCCTCGCCCACGGGACGGTTGCGCGACAGCTCCGCGAAGTCGGCGAACGCCTCGAGCAGGTCGAGCTCGGCCTGGAGCGGTGAAACCCCCTTGGCGACGAGCCCGTCGCGCTCTTCGAGGTACGCCGTCAAAGTGCGGCCCTCATCCCGCGGGTCGACGTCGTAGCCGAGGAGCATGGCGGACAGGTCGCTGCGGTGCCGGTCCGCCCGCGCGACGGGTTCGAGCGGCAGCGAGCCGCCGTTCGGAAGGTCGAGGTCGACGGGCTCGACCGCGGCCGCGGCCACCTGCTCGCCGTTGCCGACGGGTTCGAGGCGGAGGAGCGGCGCGCCGGTCTCGACCTGGCTGCCGACCGAGACGAGGAGCTCCTTGACCCGGGCGGCGAACGGCGCGGGGAGAACCGTCTCCATCTTCATCGACTCGAGGATGAGGACGGGCGAACCGGCGGCGACCTCGTCACCGGCCGCGGCCGGGGTCGCGACCACCAGGGCGGGCGACGGCGAGCGCAGTACGCCGCCCTCGTCGAGGCTGACGCGGTGCGTCACCCCGTCGACCTCGACGAGTTGGACCGCTCCGTGGGTCGCGGTGACGAGCCGGTGGGTGCGGCCGCCGATGGTGATCCGGCTCTTGTACCGGTCGATCCGGTCGATCTCGGCGTCGACGGTCTGCTCGGTCTCGCCCGCGGCGATCACGACGCGGAACCGGTGCGACCCGATCCGGGACGCGGTCAGCTTGTACGCCGTACCGCGCAGCTTGAGGTCGACCGCCCGGCCGGTGCGGTGCTGCACCTGGGGACGACCACCGCGGGCGGTCTCGATCAGGCGGGTCCGCTCGACCGCCTCTTCCGTCTCGTACGCCTCGATGCTCGCGGCGACCAGGGCGACGCCGGAGTGCCGGTGCGCGACGAGCCGGCCCTGCGCGCGGACCCGGTCGATCCAGCCGGTGTCGGCGCTGCCGTCGACGACCTCGGGCGAGTCGAGCAGGTCGAGGACGAAGCTCTTGTTGGTCGAGCCGCCCTCGATCACGACCGTGGTCTCGTTCATCGCCCGGCGCAGTCGCGCGAGCGCCTCCTCGCGGTCGCGGCCGACCGCGATGATCTTGGCGATCATCGAGTCGAAGTCGGCGGGGATCGAGTCCCCCTCGCCGACGCCGGTGTCGACCCGGATGCCCGGGCCGGACGGCAGGTCGAGCAGGGCGATGCGTCCCGGCGACGGAGCGAAGTCGCGGTCCGGGTCCTCGGCGTTGAGCCGGGCCTCGACGGCGTGGCCGAGTTCGGCGGGCTTGTCGCCCTCGAGCCGGCCGCCGGCGGCGACGTGGATCTGGAGCTTGACCAGGTCGGTGCCGGTGGTCACCTCGGTGATCGGGTGCTCGACCTGGAGCCGGGTGTTCACCTCGAGGAAGGCGAAGAACCGCTCCCCCGGGTGGTAGAGGAACTCGACCGTCCCCGCGCCGGCATAACCCACGGCGATGGCGAGCCGCTCGGCGCTGGCCTTGAGCTCGGCGGCCTGGTCCGCGTCCAGGACCGGTGAGGCGGACTCCTCGACGACCTTCTGGTTGCGGCGCTGCACCGAGCAGTCGCGCACGCCGATGGCCCACGCGGTGCCCTGTCCGTCGGCGATGACCTGGACCTCGACGTGCCGGGCCCCGGTGACGAGCCGCTCGAGGAAGACGACGCCGGAACCGAAGGCCCGCTCCGCCTCGGCCCGGGTCCGCTCGTACGCGTCGGTGAGATCGGCGTCGGAGGCAACCATCCGGATACCGCGGCCGCCACCGCCGGCCGTTGCCTTGAGCATCAGCGGGTAGCCGATCCCGGCGGCCGCCGCCTTCGCGTCCTCGAGCGTGTCGACGCCGCCGCGGCTCCACGGCGCGACCGGTACGCCGACCTCCTCGGCGATCAGCTTGGAGCCGATCTTGTCGCCAAGCCTGCGCATCGCCTCGGGGCTCGGGCCGATGAAGGTGACGCCGATCCGGGCGCACAACTCGGCGAACTTCGGGTCCTCGGCGACGAATCCCCAGCCGACCCAGGCCGCGTCGGCCTTCGTCTCCACCAGCGCCCGCTCGAGTACGGCGTAGTCCAGGTACGGCCGGTTCGCGGCCGGGCCCAGGTCGTAGGCGAGATCCGCCTCCCGCACGAACATCGCCCGCCGCTCACCCTCGGTGTGCAGCGCCACCGTCTCGATTCGGGGCCCGCCGGGACCGGCCTGCGCGTTCAGGTCGCGGACAGCATGGATGAGCCGCATCGCGGCCTCACCGCGGTTGACGATGGCAATGCGCGAGAACATTGAGTGTTTCTACCTCCGACGGCGTCGAGGAGGCCCTGGGCGGGGCATCAGCCGGTAGCCTGCCACCTTTCTGTCCGAACTTGCGAGTAGCCCCCCGGGAAGGACCACCGTGAGCGATCTGCTGGCCGAAGTGGTCGAGCACCATGTGAATCTCGCCCGCTGGCTGGGCAGCGAGGCCGGGCCGGACGTGCTCGACGCGTTCCGGGCGGCGCACCGGCCGGAGTTCACCCTGGTCACGATCGATGGGGTCAAGCTTGGACAGGAGCCGCTGATGACAGCGCTGGAGGGGTCGCGGAACGCAGCACCGGGGTTGGAGATCGGGATCGAGGAGTTCGAGGTGCTGGTCGAGACCGCCGAGGTGGCCGTCTGCCGGTTCCTGGAGGTGCACTCGGTCGGCACGCTGCGGCGTACGACCGCGGTGCTGACCGCCGACCCGACCGCCCGGTACGGCGTGGGCTGGCTCAGCGTGCAGGAGACCCCGGTCCTCTGACGCGGGCGATCTGGAAGAGTAGGCGGCATGCCGAGATCGATTGCCACCAACACCCAGGTCGACACCGACGCGCTGCTCGAGTTCGTCCGGCCGCGCCACCACATGCTGCTGATCACCCGCCGCGCGGACGGTACGCCGCAGGCCTCGCCGGTGTCGGGTGGTGTCGACACCGAGGGCCGCATCGTCATCTCGTCGTACCCGGAGCGCGCCAAGAGCACCAACGTGAAGCGTGACCCGCAGACCAGCGTGGTCGTCCTCTCCGACGACTGGAACGGCCCGTGGGTCCAGGTCGACGGCACCGGCGAGGTGATCGACCTCCCGGACGCCGTGGAGCCGCTGGTCGACTACTACCGCTCCATCTCCGGCGAACACCCCGACTGGGACGAGTACCGCGAAGCAATGCTCAAACAGGGCAAGTGCCTCATCCGCATCACCCCCCACCGCTGGGGCCCAGTAGCCACCGGCGGCTTCCCCGCCCACCTGGCGGACTAAGCCTTGTTGTAGCGGCGGGCCATGGTTTCGGTGATGCGTTGCATGGCGCCTTCGAGGTGTTCGCGGAGGGCGGCTTCGGCGCCTGCTTCGTCGTGGGCCAGGCAGGCGTCGAGGATCGCCTGGTGTTCGCGGCGGGTCTGTTCGATGCGGGCCTTGGTCTGCCGGGAGCCGAAGCGGTACCGCTCGCTGTTCTGCCAGACCGGCTCGATCGCGCGCGGCAGCCAGCGGGAGCCGCCGGCCCGGTAGATGGCGAAGTGGAACTCGGTGTGCGCCTGCCGGGAGGCGATGATGTCGCCGACCTTCGACAGCCGGACGTGCTCGGCCAGCGCGGCCCGGGCCAGCGCGGCATCCGCCTCGCTGAAGCGCGTCGCCGCGGCCCGTACTGCGAGGCTCTCCAGGGCGAGCCGGGTCTCGTGCGTGTCGCGCAGGTCCTCCATCGACAACTCGCGAACCCAGGCACCCTTGTGCGGCACGATCTCGACCAGCCCGAGCGCCTGCATCCGGCGAAGTCCCTCGCGGATCGGCATCTGGCTCATGTCCAGCCGCTTGGCCAGTTCCTCCAGCCGCAGCGCGGTGCCGCTGGGGAGCTCGCCGGACAGGATGAGCTCGTGCAGCTCGGCGGCGGCTTCTTCTGCGAGTGTGCGCCGGCCGCTCGGTCCCCCGGGCGTGAGCTCGAGTCGTCGGGTCATGGGGTGTGGGTTACCTCTCTCCTCCACTAGGGCGTCTGCGAGGTAACCGTAGCGGGCAGTCGGGGATCTGCGGCACTTCTGCCACAGATTGTCCGGCGCGGCCTCATCCGAACCTGCTGAGGTCCAGGATCACCCGCCGCTCGCTCGCCCCGCCGGCGAGCAGGTCCAGCGCGTCCTCGGCCTGCAGAGCGGGCAGCACCTCGAGGTCCGGCCGCACCTGGGCCGGGGCGATGTCGGCCAGCACCTGGGCGACAGTGCCGGGCTCGATCGTGGTGCGCTGCATGTTCACCGGCAGCACCCGCAGGTCCCGGCCGATCAACTGGTGCAGGTCCAGCGTGGCGAACTCCCCGGCCGTGTATCCGAGGGCTACCAGCCTTCCGCCCGGGGTGATGTGGCTCATCACTCCACTGGTCACCGGACCGCCCACGGTGTCGATGGCCGCGTTGCACCACGGCAACTCGCGCCCGACCTGGCCGAGCTCGTCTACGCGCACGATCTGGTCCACCAGGCCGTCCAGCACAGCTACGGATTCCCCGGCCCGCGCCAACCCGATGACCTTGAGCGCACCGGCAGATCGCGCGACAGCGGCGCACAACCGCCCGACCAGCCCAGTGGCACCAGTGACGACGACAGTCTCGTTCTCGACAACCTGCCCCACCCGCCGTACTGCGGTGTGGGCGGTCAGCGCAGGCGCCAACAGTGCGACAGCAGCGGCGGGATCCATCCCGTCAGGCAGGACATGCACCGATCCATCCGGTACTACGGCCACTTGCCCCCAGGTGCCCGGCCGAGATACCCCAACACCCCCGCCACGGACCACCACCGGAGTACCGGGGGCGTAGGTCGCCGAGCTCACCACGACGCCGGCACCCTCGGAGCCCGGCACGTACGGCGGCTGCATCTGCTGGGCGAGCTTGCCGGCGAGCACTGTCCGGTCCAGCTGGGTGACAGCCGCGTATTGCATTTCCACCAGCGTCTCGCCCGGCCCGGCGCTCAGCTCCACCTCTTCGGCCTTCAACTGCTGGCCGGGCCCGTAGCAGCGCAGCGCAAAGCCTCGTCGCGTGCTCATCCACCCACCCCACTCCGACACATATTCCCCACCTGGATTTGATATCTGATCACATCTGGGTCCTGCGGAAAAGGCCGTCTCACCCCGCAACGACCTCCTTGGCCAGCGGCCGGGTGAGCTGTTCAGACACCGCTGACCTGGCCGCTGCCCTGTCCAGGTCGACCTGATCGCTCCCCATCGGAAACGGCCAGTCGCTCCCGGCCAACACCTGCTCGACCCCGAACGTCTCCCCCAGCAACCCCAGTACTGCGCTGTCGTGCACCAGGTCATCCACGTAGAACCGCTGCAGCGCCTCGGCCACTGACAGCGAAGGTGCATCGATCCCTGGCCGAGCCGTGTCGATCCCCCGCTGCCAACGCCCGGCCAGCGCCGCCGTCACGCCACCGCCGTGGCAGAGGCAGAACCGGATCCCTGGGAAGCGACCAGGAACGTCGGCGAACACCAGCTCCGCGGCAGCAAGCCCTGTCTCATAGGGATTGCCGAGCAGGTTCGACAAGTAGAAAGCGTCCAGCCGCGGGTCGTGGCTGTGGCTCGGGTGGATCAAGGTGAAGGCCTCTAGACGATCGAGCACCTCCCACACCGGGTCCAGCTTGGCGAAGCCGGCCGTACCCAGAGCGAAGCCGCTGAAGACGCCTTCCGCGGCCAACTTGGCAGCAACAGCCGGAGCAGCGGGATCGAGCAGTGGAAGCTGGCCGAGCACGCGTAGCCGCGGTGTGGCCAGCTCACGGAGTCCCTGGTTCACCAGCTCCGCCCACTCAGGGCCCTGGTCGTAGCGGAACAACGCAGGCGGCACCGACACCACAGCACCGTCCAACTGCTGCTCGTCGATCCACTGCAGCAGTGCGGACGGATCCGCAAGCCGCCGCAGAGGTAGACGCTGATCATCGACCAGCAGCACGCCGTCCTCCACCGACAGACCCCAGGCGCGCTCGTACGCCGCCGCGAGCACTGTCGGCGGTATCAGGTGAGTGTGGACGTCCCAGCCGGCCATGTCAGCGGGCGTCCTCGTCGTTGTCGTAGAAGGACGGCCGGACCGGGTAGTGCGGGCCGTCGTACACCTCCAGCAGGACAGAGGTCTCCTCGGCGAGCGTCGGCCCGTGCTCGACCCCCTTGGGGTTCCAGTAGAAGCTGCCCTTGGTCAACGTCGTCCCGGTCGGCAGGTACACGTATCGCCCGGACAGGCAGAACATGAACTGGTTCGACGCGTGCTGGTGCGCCGACGGGATCCCCGAGCCTTTCTCAAAGCGAACCAGCGCGATCGAGGCTTCAGTCTCCTCATCCCGCCACAGCATCTTGTGCGACAGCCCTGCCAGGGACTTCTCGACCCACTCCAGGTCATCCGTCTGCAGCAGCACCTCGCGCAGCGGCTCGTCAAAGGAGCTCATCAGACCTCCTCCCGTGGAACCGGCCGGCCAGTGATCCCCGTGTAGAGCTCCTCTGCCACACCAGCGGCCATCGGAGCCACCGCAGCGATATGCCCGTCCGGACGAACCAGTACTACGGTCTCAGCCGGTACGCCGTACCGGGTGGTCGCGATGCTGCCCGGGTCGAACAGGGACCGGTCCCGCAGGCCCGAGTCGAGCGGGGCGTCCCACCGGGAGACCGCGTAGTGCTTGAGCGCCGGGGAGTCGTTCACCGGGATCTCCGGCCGCCGGCGCACATCCGTGAAGTACAACGCGACGAACGACTCGCGACACAACCCGTGGATCGTCTGCCGGCCCAGCGGACCCTGCAGAGCCAGATCAGGAGCCCGGTCCCCCGCCCGGACAGCAGGCGGCTCGGCGCTGGTCATCACCATCGACCAGTCCCCCTCACCATCCACATCCAGCCGTACTCCGAGCAGCGTCCGCGTGTACGCCGTCGCCCAGTCGCTCCCTGCGGCGGTAACTGCTCCCCGCTGGTGCGACATGTACTTCCGGGCCGCCTCGGCCATCTCGCCGGACCCGTTGATGGCGACAGGTCGCTGCTCCTGCTCATACCCGTCGAGGAGCTCCGGCTCGGCCCAGCCCCGCAGTACCCAGGCAAGCCGCCACGGGAGGTTCGACGCGTCCAGGGCCCCGGTGTTGAGGCCCAGGGCCCACATCGGCGTGATCAGGTGCGCCGCATCGCCCATCAGGAACACCTTGCGCTCGGCGGACCAGTGGTCGGCCACGCGATGGTGGACGTTGTAGACGACCGAGCCGAGCAGCTCGATCCGGTCCACCTCGCCGATGAACTGCTTCACCTTCACCAGCATGTCTTCTTCACCGGGCTGCTCGGCACCGGACGCCAGCGGGAAGAGGAACCGCCAGCAGTTGGGCTGACGGATCAGCACCATCCACTCCGACCGGTCCGAGAAGTAGGCCAGGTACGGGTAGTCGCGGGCGTTCGAGACGTCCAGGTCGACCACGACGTCGATCAGCATGTAGCGCTCTGGAAGGGTCTCCCCCGACACCGTCGCGCCCAGTGCGTCCCGCACCTTGCTCCGGCCGCCGTCACAGGCCAGCAGGTGCGAGGCCTCGATCTCCCGGACACCGTCAGGCGTCTGGACCGTCAGCAGCACCCGGTCGTCCTGAACCTCGAAGGACTCCAGCCGGTGCTGGGTGAGGACAGAACCACCCGACCGCTCCAGCGCCGCGGCGAGGATCGGCTCCATGTGCTGCTGCGGCAGGTTGATCACGAACGGGAACTGCGTGTCGTTGACCAACTCCGCCAACTGGACCGAGGCACGCGGCGTGTTCGTGGCCCGGTCGATGTCGCCGATCTCGTCGATCCGCAGCGCGGCCGCCAGGATCTCGTCGACGCAGCCGTACCGGTTCCAGATCTCCAGCGTCCGGGTCAGCGTCGTACCGGCCTTGGTGTCCGAGGAGAGGGTGGCATCCTCCTCGAGCAGCACGAACGGCACGCCGTAGTGGGCCAGGCCGAGTGCGGTCGTCAGCCCGATCGGGCCGGCTCCGACGACGGCGACGGGCAGCTGCTGATCAGGCGCCACTCAACACTCCTCGAAGGTCTCGAGCCGGGCGAAAGCCCGCTCGCGGGTCAGTTGTGAGCCGGTCATCGCGGCCGCGTCGGACAGCAGGAACAGCAGCGGGCCGACCACGTCCTCGGGGTCGCCGATCCCGATCGTCTCGCTCCAGTGCTCCCGGTCCGCGCCGATGTTCGCAAAGCGGAATTGCTCGGTGTCGATCACCCCCGGCGCGATCACGTTCACCCGGACCCGGTGCTCGGCCACCTCGGCGGCCAGCGTCCGGGCGAACGCGCCCAGCGCGGCCTTGCTCGACGCGTACGCCGCCGCGCCGGGGAATCCGGTGGCGGCCATCCCCGAGGTGAACACGATCACCGAGCCACTGCGCCGGTCGACCATGTGCGGGACGACGGCCTGGCAGACCCAGACCACGCCGTCCAGGTTCACCTTCAGCGTCCGGGTCCACTCCTCCGGGTCCGTGTCGATCACCGTCGCCCGGGGCTGCACCGCGGCGCCCGCGACCAGCCCGTCGATCCGGCCGTGCCGCTCGATGACGCCACCGACGGCCTTGAGCACCGCCTCGCGGTCCGAGACATCCACCTGGACGTACTCGACTCCCGGCGTACCGAGGCCCTCGGAGATGTCGAAGACGACCGCAGTACCGCCGCGTTTGGCGACCGCGGCGGCCAGGGCCGCGCCGATGCCGTGCGCTCCACCTGTGACGACCACGACCTCGCCGGTCGCGTCGAAGCTCACTTTCATGACGTCCCCTCGCGCTGGGAGTTCTGCTTCGAGGTCATCGTCTCGGTGATCCGCTGTACTGCGCCAGCCAGGTGGTTCCGCAGGGCCTGCTCAGCCGCGTCCGCATCCCGGGCGATGCAGGCATCCAGGATCGCCTGGTGCTCCTGCCGGTTCCGCTCGATCTGGAACGCTGTCTGGCGGCTGCCGAACCGGTAGCGCTCGCTGTTCTGCCAGACCGGTTCAATCGCCCGGGCCAGCCACTGCGATCCACCGGCGCGGTAGAGGCTGAAGTGGAAGTCCGCATGTGCCTGCCGGGCGCCGACAGAGTCCTCAACCCTCGAGAGCTGCAGGAGCTCGGCCAGCGCGGCCCTGGCCTTCTCCGCGTCCTCTTCACCGAAGTGCTCGGCCGCAGCCCGTACTGCGAGGCTTTCCAGCGCCAGCCTGGTCTCATGGGTGTCGTGCAGGTCCTCGAGCGACAGCTCCCTGACCCAGGCACCCCGGTGCGGGATGATGTCGACCAGCCCGAGCGCCTCCAGCCGCCGAAGGCCTTCCCGTACTGGCATCTGGCTCATGTCCAGCCGGTTCGCCAGCTCGACCAGGCGCAGCGGAGTACCGCTCGGAAGCTCTCCCGACAGGATCAGCTGGTGCAGTTCGGCCGCAGCGGTCTCGGCCAACGTACGGCGACCGCCGCGCCCGCCGCCGGGCAGCAGCTCCAGCCGGCTGTTCACGCCAACTCCCGGCGGACCAGTACGTTCCGCAGTTCGCCGAGCTTGTCAGAGCGGGTGATGACCTCGTCCCCCTCGCGCAGGAACACCTGGGGTTCACGAGCGTTCCCGATCCCGGCCGGTGTCCCGGTCAGCAGCAGATCACCCGGCCGCAGTGTCATCCCGAAGGACAGCTCGCTGATCAGGGTCGCCACGTCGTACGCCATCTGCCTGGTCGACGCGTCCTGCATCACCTCGCCGTTCAGCAGGCACTGCAGGCGCACGTCCTGCGGGTCGCCCAGCTCGTCGGCCGTGACGATCCAGGGGCCGAGCGGCATGGTGTCGTCGATGCTCTTGCCCTTCAGCCACTGGCCGCCGTGCCGGCGCTGCAAATCGCGCTGCGACACGTCGTTGGCCAGCGTGTAGCCCCAGACATGGTCCAGCGCGTCGGCGACCGGGATGCTGCGTCCGGTCTTGCCGATCACCAGCGCCACCTCGGCCTCGTAGTCCCACTTCTGCGAGATCGCCGGGTCGTACGCGATGTCGTCGTACGGGCCGATCACGACGTCCGGGCCCTTGGTGAAGAAGGTCGGGTGCTCGGGCCGGTCCACGTCCTGGCCGTCCCGCTTGCCCTTGCTCTCCTCGAAGTGGTCCCAGTAGTTCCAGCCGGTGCAGAGCACGTCGCGGCGGAACCGGCGTACCGGGGCGCAGAGCCGGACGTCGTCCAGCGGCACCCGCCCGGCCCGCGGCAGTTCGTTGCGTACGGCATCCAACCCGGCCGGGCCGGCCTCGATCACGGCCACCAGATCGGCCGCCGCGAGCAGCGCCACGTCAGTTCCGTCCAGTACGCCGGGCCGCTCGCGCCCGGCGTGTTCCACGGTCACGAATCGCATCTCACACCCACTCGACGCCGCGCACGTGATCACCCACCCGGGGGCCGCGTGTACCACTCATGGGATTACCGCGATCGCACTGATCTCGATCAGGTAGTCCGGGTGGGCCAGCTTGCTGACCTCGACCATCGTGGAGGCCGGCAGCGGTTCGTGGAAGTACTGCGCCCGGACCTCGTGGATCTTGGCGAAGTCCTCCATGTTCCGCACGTACACGTCGACCCGGCAGACGTCGTCCAACGTGCCGCCGGCGGCCTGGACCGCGGCCTGCACGTTCTCGCAGACCTGCCGGGTCTGCTCGCTCACATCGCCGACGCCGGCGATGCTGCCGTCGGGCCGGCGCGCGGTCATCCCGGAGACGAACACGAGCCGGCCGGTCGCCTCGATCGTGGTCGCCTGCGAGAACACCCCGTTCGGCGTCCGCAGCGCCTCACTCGTCAGTTGCCGCTTCGGCATCAGCTCATCACCCCTCCCGTCGGGACCACCGCGCCGACCGTGCGCGCGGCCGCCAGCAACCCGTCCAGCCCGGACCTCTCGATCAGTACGCCGTTGCGCCGCTGCTGCTGGGCACGTTCGGCTTCGATCTCTCCCGGCAGGTACAGCCGGTCCACCCCAGGTGCGGTGGCACTTCCCCGGACCCGCTCGGCCAGCGCCGAGGACCGCTGCCGGAATCCCTCGATCCCGCCCAGCAGTCCCGGGTCGATCGCCAGGAACAGGTGTGCGCAGTCATTCGGCCGGTCCGGCTCGCGGTACAGCGGGCGGACCTGGTCGCCCCAGCCACCGCCGCTGAGGACTCCGGTCAGCACGTCGATCATCAACGCCAGCCCGAACCCCTTGTGCCCGGCCGCCGGCAGCAGCATCCCGAGTACGGCGTCCTCCGCGTCCGTGGTCGGCAACCCCGACGCGTCGGTCGCCCAGCTGTCCGGGATCGGCCGGCCGGCCGAGGCCGCCAGCCGGATCTTGCCCAGGGCAACGGCCGACAGGGCCATGTCGAGCACGATCTCCGGCCCGTCCTCGGTCGGCACGGCGATCGCCAGCGGGTTGTTGCCGACCACCCGCTCGGCCCCTCCGGGTGCGGGCATCAGCGGCGTCGTGTTCGACATCGCGATCCCCAGGCAGCCCGCCTGGGCGGCCTGCATCGCCCACCGGCTGGCCGCGCCGAAGTGGTGCGCGTTGCGGACCGAGGCCAGCCCGATCCCGTACCGGCCGGCCCGCTCGATCGCGTGTCCCATCGCCTGCGGGCTGGACAGCTGGCCCATCCCGCCGCGCGCGTCCACGACCAGGGCCGCGCCCGCGTCGTGCACGACGTCCAGCTCCCGTTCCCGGGTGACGCCGCCGGAGTTCAGCCGTTCGACGTACATCGGCACCAGCATCACGCCGTGCGAGCTGACTCCGCGCAGGTCGGCCTCGACCAAGGCGGCGGCGATCCGGCCCGCGTCGACCGGCTCGAACCCGAGCGCGGTGAAGACGGCCGAGACGGTCGCCTCCAGCCAGGCCGGCCGGACCAGCACGCGACGATCGGCGTCGGAGGCCTGGGTGGTCATCGGGTCTCCTGCGCCCACGGGAGCAGGAACTGCTCCAGCAGCACCAGACCGTAGAACAAGATGATGCTCATGATGCTGAGCAGGGTGATCGCGGCGAAGGCGAGCGGGGTGTCGGCGCTGGCTCCCGAGTTCGCGATCACGTAGCCGAGGCCGGCCTGGGCGCCGACGAACTCGGCGATCACCGAGCCGATCACCGCCAGCGAGATGGCCACCTTCAGGCCGGTGAAGATCTGCGGCATCGCGTAGCGCAGCCGCAGCTTGAAGTACTCCTGGACCCGGTTCGCGTTCAGGGAGCGCATCAGCTCGACCAGTTCGACCGGCGTCGACTTCATCCCGGTCGCGGTCGAGATGACGATCGGGAAGAAGCAGACCAGCAGCACCATCACGACCTTCGGGAACATCCCGAAGCCCATCCAGATCACCAGCAGCGGGGCGATCGCGATCTTCGGGATCGCGTTCAGGCCCAGCAGCAGCGGGTAGATCAGCCGCTCCAGGATCACCGACCGGACGATCACCAGGGCGATCGGGACACCGGCGACGATGGCGAGCAGGAAGCCGCCCATCGTCTCGCTGAACGAGACCCAGGTCTCCTTCAGCAGGTACGCGGGCTGGTCGAGGAAGGTGCTGATCACGTCGCCGGGAGTCGGCAGCAGGAACTTCTCGATCGAGAAGACGATCGTCGCCAGCCACCACAACGCCAGCGCGCCGATCAGCCCCAGCACCGGCAGCAGCGCCGCCGCGGTCCGAGAAGTGGTCAGCCAGGAGCGCTTCGTCATCGCCGGGCCTCAGGGGTGTCGACCGGCCGCTCCCGCTCCGACAGCAGTCCGTGCAGCCGGCCGCTGACCTGGGCGACCTCGGTCAGGTGGGCGTTCTGGCCGAGGCTGCGCGGCCGCGGGATCTCGATCTCGACGATCTCGCGGACCCGTCCGGGCCGGGGCGTCAGGACGACCACCCGGTCGGCCAGCACGACGGCCTCCTCGATCGAGTGGGTGACGAAGACGATGGTGGTGGCCAGTTCCATCTGGACCCGCTGCAGTTCCGCGGACATCTCGGTCCGGGTCAGCGCGTCGAGCGCCGAGAACGGCTCGTCCATCAGCATCACCTTGGGACTGCGGATCAGCGACCGGCACAGCGAGACCCGCTGCTGCATGCCGCCGGACAACTCGTGCGGAAGCCGGCGCTCGAACCCGTTCAGCCCGACCAGTTCGAGCAGTTCGTGCGCGCGGTCGCGGTACTGCGCCTTGCTGCGCTCGGAGTCGCCGCCGGAGATCTCCACCGGCAGCATCACGTTCGACACGACCGACCGCCAGGGCAGCAGCGCCGGTCGCTGGAACATGAAGGAGACGTCGCGGCGGGGGCCGGTGACGGGCTCCCCCGCCACCTCGATCCCGCCGGCCGTCGGGGGCAGCAGCCCCGCGATCAGCCGCAGCAGGGTGGACTTGCCACACCCGCTGCGACCGATCAGCGTGACGAACTCGTTCGCCTGGACGTGCAGGTCGATCCCCTCGAGAGCCTGAATCTGGCCCCCGCGGCCCTCGAAGACCTGCCCTACGCCATCCAGCCGGATCATTTCAGCCCTTCGGTGCCAGCGCGTCGTTGACCACGTCGGCCGGGGTGACCGCCCCCGCCTGGACCTGCTTGGCGTCGACCAGCGCGCCGATGATCCGCTCGACCCGGCCCGGGTCGACCTCACCGAGAGCGCCGTTGAAGTCCGCCGGCTTGACGTAGGGCTTCATCAGATTGAGCTCGGCGGTGGCGACCTCGAGGTCGGTCTTCGGCACGTACTTCTTCAGGATCGCGGCGGCCGCGGCCGGGTCGTCGATCGTGTCCTGCAGGCCCTTCAGCAGCGCCGCGGTGAACTTCTTCACCTGGTCCGGGTGATCCTTGGCCAGGTCGTTGCGGGTGACGATCGCGTTGCCGTACAGGTCCGGCAGTTTCTCGCCGTAGGGCAGCACGACGGCCTTGCGCTTCTTCGGGTCCGCCTTCTCGACCAGCGGCACGCCGACGACGAACTGGCCGATGCCGTCCACCTTGTCGCTGGCCAGCAGAGCCGGCAGGCCCGGCGGGGGCGACGGGATGAAGTCGGTCTGGTCGGCCGGGATGTTGGCCGCCTTCGCGTACAGCGGGAACATCACCGTGTTGGTGGAGCCCGGCTGGTCGCCGATCCGGGCGCCGACCAGGTCCTGCGGCGTCTTGATCTTGCCACCCCCGAGCGCGACGATCGCGGCCAGCGAGCGCTGGTGCACCATCCCGACCGAGGTGACCGGCAGTTTCTGCTTGGCCAGCGTGATCACGGTCGCGGTGAAGTCACCGATCCCGTAGTCGGCCTGACCGCCGGCGACGAGCTTCAGCACGTCGACCGTGCCACTGCCCGGCGTGATCGTGACGTCGAACCCGGCGTCCTTGAAATAGCCCTTCTCCAGGGCGACATAGGCATAGGCCTCACGGCCGAAAGTGTTGAAAGAGGTCAGGTAGTTGACCTTCTCCAGTTGTGCGTCCCCGCTCGCACTGGTCTTGCTGTCGTCGTTGCACGCGCTGACTCCCGCGAGTGCTAGCACCGCCACCAGGGCGACGGCCGAACGCCTCAACCTCATGCTGGACCTCTCCTCTCCGATATTTGATCAAACATCAAATATGGAAGGGTGGTCAATCGACCCTCGGGGACTTCACAGTGTCTTTACGTCGCCGCACCGACACTGTCCGGATCCCCTCAGAACCCGATTGCCGCCCGTCCTGGAGCCGATTCCCCATGCCAGTCCGCAACCGGACGGGCATCCCGCCCCGACCACAGACCGTACCTGCCCGGACAGCAGATCGCGACGTTCCCCCGGACCGAACCTGCCCTTTCAGCAACAAATTTGTGTAAACCCGCTCCGCTGTGTGATCTCGGTCATGCAATCGCTCTCCATCGCTCACCCCTCCGTCTCCCATCGCTCACCCGTCCGTCTCCCGTCGCTCACCCGGTGGAGGGAGGTGCGTGACCGGGGCGGACTGCGAGGATGGGGCTGTGAAGGTGCTGGTGCGCGGGTCGACCTATCTGCGCTGGGTCTATCTGCTGCTGGGCGCGGCGCTGGTGCTGGCGTTCATCCTGGTCGACAGTGCTCTGGTCGCCCTGCTGGACGACCTCGACCTTCACTACGTACTGACCGCCATCCTGATCTGCCTGGTCGTGATCACGCCGCCGGCCGTACTGGGCCTGTTGCCCGCCGTCCGTGAGGTCGAGGGCATCGCGGTCGAGTCGTTGCTCGGGGTCCACTTCGAGGAGCGTCCGCTCGGACCGGCCCGCACCTGGGCGCAGCGCCGCCGTACCGCGGCGTGGTTCCTGCTGCACCTGGCCGCGGGCGGTCTCGTCGGCGTCATCACCACCCTCGTCTTCGGGCTCGGCGCAGTGTTGCTCGCGGCCCCTTTCCGCTCCCCCGGGCGACACGATCTCCTTCCCGACCTCAGCTACGAGGTGACCGGTCGCTGGACCGACCTGTGGATGCCGCTGGCCGCGCTGCTCGGCGTCGTCGCGGTGTTCCTGCTGTCCGCGGCGATCGGAGCGCTGCTCGCCTACGCCGCCCCCCGCCTGCTCGGCCCGACTCCGGCCGAACGGATCGAACTCCTCGAGCGCCGTACCGCGACGCTTGCCGAGCGCAACAGACTCGCGCGCGAACTGCACGACAGCGTCGGCCATGCGCTCAGCCTGGTCACCATTCAGGCGGCCGCAGCCCGGCGCGTGCTCGCCACCGATCCCGAGTTCGCCGAGACCGCGCTGGCCGCGATGGAGACCTCGGCCCGCGCCGCGCTCGCTGACCTCGACCACGTGCTCGGGCTGCTCCGCGACGACCGCCGGCCCGGCTCGCAGACCGCACCCCAAGCCACCCTCGGCAACCTGACCCGGCTGGTCGAGTCGACCCGCGCCGGCGGCATCACCGTCGAGGTCAACCGAACCGGCGACCTGGACCAACTTCCGGCCGCGGTCTCCCGCGAGGCCTACCGGATCGTCCAGGAAGGCCTCACCAACGCGATCCGGCACGCGGGCCGCCCGGCCGGCGACCTCACTGTCGACCTGTCGATCAACCTCGGCAGTTCGGGCCTGTTGCTGGAGATGACGAACCCCGTGAGCGGCGCCTCGGACCACTCGGGCGGCGGCCGCGGCCTGGCCGGCATCCGTGAAAGAGTCGCCGTACTGCGGGGAACCGTCGAAGCAGGCCTGGTCGCGGACCACTGGCGACTGGCGGTGACCCTCCCGGTCGCCGTCACGACGAAAGGATGACAGTGCAGAGTTCGGGGCAGACGTCGGGACAGATCTCGGTGGTCGTGGTGGACGATGAGCCGCTGATCCGGAGCGGCCTGCGCGCCATCATCGACGCGGAGCCGGACCTCTCCGTCGTGGGTGAGGCCGGTGACGGGGCCGAGGTGCTCCCGGTGGTCCGCCGTACGCAGCCGGACGTGGTGCTGATGGATGTGCGGATGCCCGCGGTCGACGGCATCCAGGCGACTCGGCTGCTGCTCGACGGGCTCGATTCGGCGCCGCGGGTGCTGGTGGTGACCACGTTCGAGAACGACGACTACGTGTACGACGCGCTGCGGGCGGGGGCATCGGGGTTCCTGCTGAAGCGGACTCCCCCGGACGACATCATCGCGGCCATCCGCACGGTCGCCGGGAGCGAGTCGCTGCTCTTCCCCGAGGCGATCCGTGCACTCGCGCTCGCGCACGTCTCCCAGCAGGAGAGCCAGCCGACGGGCCTCGATCAGTACCAGCTGACCGAGCGAGAGCAGGAAGTACTGCGCCTGATGGCTCGCGGCCTCTCGAACGCGGAGATCGCGGCGGAGCTGATCCTCGGAGTCCAGACGATCAAGACCCACGTCGCGAACCTGCTCGCCAAACTAGGCGCCCGGGACCGCACCCAGGCGGTCATCCAAGCCTACGAATCCGGCTTCGTCCCCCTCCGCTAAACCTGCGCGAGGGCGAGTGGGGAGGAAAACACCCCCCAACAGGGCTGAAATCCACCCCAAACGCGCTGCTTTGACGGGGAGGGGGCAAGCGGGGTCAGGTGGTGGCGGGGTCTACTGATTCGTCGGTCAGGGTGCAGGCGTTGCGGAGGGGGTCGATCTGGTCGGCCTTCACCGCGACCCGCTGGAGCAGCATCCGGAAGATCATCCGCTCGCCGTCGTCGAGGCTGCCCAGCACGTCCTGCTCGGCCTCGGTCAGCCGGCGCTCCAGATCGCAGAGCGTCTCCTTGCCCTGCTCGGTCGGCACGATCAACCGTGCCCGGCGGTCAGCCGGATCCGCCTGCCGCTGAACCAGCCCGGCCTTCTCCAGATCGTCGAGCAGATACGTCATCACGGTCCGGTCGACGCCTAGCTGCGACGCCAGGTCCAACTGCCGCTTCGGCCCCTCGGCATTCGTGGTCGCCAGCACCTGATAGCCGCGCGGCCCGCCCGGTACGTCGTCCAGCGCCGCCGCGGCCGCTTTCGCGTACCGCCGGAAAACGACGCCAAGGGCCCAGCCGAGGTCCGCCTCGACCGGAGTACCGCGGGCCGCCCGGGCACTCACGTCGGGCGTCGAACTGGTCATGGACCCCATCGTACGTGGTGTATGCCACTCGGAATACGATCTGCCTTGAATATGTTCTGCTGAACAGACTATCTTCAGGACAGCTCACTACGAGCGAAGTCCCCCGAAACATTCCGAGAGGAACCACATGACCACCCTCCTTCGCGTCGACGCCAGCATCCGGGTCGAGGGCTCCGTCAGCCGAGCGCTCGCGGACAGCGCCGAGGCAGCCTGGAAGGCCGAGCACCCGGACGGCATCGTCGTCCGGCGCGACCTCGGCCGGCACCCTCTTCCGGGCTCCGTCTGGCCGACCGTCATCAGCGCCAAGATGGGCTGGAGCGCCGGTGACGACGCCACCCGCTTGGACCAGGCCGAAGCCCTCGCCCTGGCCGAGGAAGTCAGCAACGAGATCCGGTCCGCCGACGCGGTACTGCTGGCGGTGCCGCTGTACAACTATGGAATCTCCCAGCACGCGAAGACCTGGATCGACCTGGTGATGACCGACCAGGAACTGCGCGGCGGCGAGGTCCTGCGGGACAAGCCCGTCATCTTGACCCTGGCCCGCGGCGGTGGCTACAGCCCCGGCACTCCCAAGGAAGGCTGGGACTACGCCACCGGTTACCTGGAGCGCATCTTCGGTGAGGTGTTCAACATGAGCATCCGCAAGGCCGTCGCCGAACTCACGCTGGCCCCGGTCACACCGGCGATGGCGGAACTGATCGACGCGTCCAAGGTCTCCGAGCAAGAGGCCCACGTCACCGCCCAGGAGCACGGCCTCACCGTCGCCAAGGAACTCACCGACGCCGCTGCCTGACGCCTCGCCGCTGAGCGGAAGCCTGCCAGTGCCGTGCTCGAGCCGGCACCGATCAGGCCGTCCGCGAACCGCCGCCGAGACTTGCCGCAGATCAGGCAGTCCGCCAGCTTGAAAGAGTGACGGACAACGTCACCTCCACCAGGTCAGCCAGTACTGCGATCCGCTCCGCCAACTCCCCCGCCTGCAGGTGCCGCGCGCTGGGCGTCATCGTCACCAGCCGCTCCACCGCAGGGTGATCCAGCCGCATCACGACCTCCACGGACTCGCTGCCGACCTGCTCGAACGACCCGGCCAGCGACTCCGCCAAGCGCCGTTCCTTCTCCTCGTCCACCCGCACCATCCCGAGTACTTCGACCAACTCGCTCAGGTGCGCCTGGTTCGGAGTCACCACGAGCAGGGATCCGCCGGGGGCAAGGATGCGTGCCATCTCCTGGGCATTGCGCGGGGCGAAGACGTTGATCACCACCTGGGCTGCTCCGTCCCGCACCGGGAGTTCTCGCCACGCGTCGCAGATCACCGAGCCGATGCGCTGAGGGTCCACCTTGGCCGCGCGGCGGGCGGCGTACCGGGAGACGTCCAGGGCCAGCCCCGATCGGCCCGGACTCGCGGCGACGACACCGGCCAGGTAGTACGCCGTACCGGCACCTACTTCCACGACCAGGCCTTCGCCGGTGGTCTGGGCGATCAGCGCGTCCCGGATCGGCGCGTAGAAGCCGCTGCTCAGGAAGGTGCTGCGGGCCTCGATCATCTCGGCCGAGTCGCCCTCGATCCCGGTGGATGCTGACGGCAACAAGTTGAGGTAGCCCTGTTTGGCCAGGTCGTAGGCGTGCCCGCGCGGGCAGGTCGCGGTACGGGCTTGCAGGCTGAGGGAATCCCCGCAGACCGGGCAGCGCAGTACGGAGACCAGGTCGGGGTGCACCCGGCGAGACTAACCGTTGATGTCGCGGCTGGTGAGGCGTGCCCAGGCGGCTGCGTAGAAGACGGCCAGGTAGGCGCCTTGCATCAGGAGGTTGCGGACGATCTCGTCCCAGTACGGCGGGTCGCGCAGCAGGTCGGCGAACGAGCCCCAGCCGTACATCAGCAGCCACGGGTGGATCACATCGATCTGCGGGATCGCGCCGAGGATGCCGAACACGATGAACGCGCCGAAGGTGGCTGCCATCGCGGCCAGCGGCGTCGACGTCAGCGACGACACGAACAGGCCGATCCCCGCCAGGCCGAGCAGCGACAGCGCGACCAGCATCGCGATCCCGAACGCCCGCAGCAGTCCGTCGGCCAGCGAGACCGTGGTCCCCGACAGCAGGACGACGTCGCCCACCGGGAACAGCAGGAAGCCGGCGATCAGGCCGGCGAGGAAGATCGTCACCGTCGCGGCGAAGCAGAACACGGCCAGCGCGACCATCTTCGCCGCGAGCAGCCTCGAACGCCCGGCGGGAGCGGTCAGCATGTTCCGCAAGGTGCCGAGGCTGGCTTCACCGGCCAGCGACTCCCCCGACACGACCGTGACGGCCGTCGGGAGGAAGAACGGCATCGACAGCGCCAGGCTCGCGACGATCAGGAAGAACCCGTTCCCGGCGACCTGTCCGATGAACCCCTCGGCGTCACCCGACGACCCGGACAGCTTGATCGCCACCCCGACCAGCACGGGGACTCCGGCCAGCACCGCTAGCGTCACCCAAGTCCGTGCCCGCCCGAAGACAAGGTGAAGCTCCGACCGGAACAGCGCAAGGGTGTGCCGCCCGGCACTCGGTCGGGACCCACGGCTGGACACAGCGCCCATATCCCGCCGGTCGGCGGTCTCGCTCACCGCCATCGGGCTCACCTCGACCTGCCCGTGGTGGAGTTCCACGGGCCAGTGCGCGCGGTGGTCCGCTCACTCAGCGACATCGAAGCCCTCCCCGGTCAACGCGACGAAGGCGTCCTCGAGGCTGGGCCGTTCCAGACCGAAGCCATGGATCCGGACGTCCGCGGCGACCAGCGCAGCCGCCAACTTGTCGATCGGCAACTCCCCGGGATCACCTTCGACCGTCTCCTCCAGCCGCCGTACTTCGGTCAGCCCGAGCCCGGCCAGGGTGTTCTCGGCCCGCTCCAGATCCGGCGTACGGACGACGAGGCGCGGCCGGAGCTCGGAACGGAGCTCAGCCATCGTGGACTGCCGGACGATCCGGCCCCGGCTCATCACCGCCGCATGCGTGCAGACCTGATCCACCTCCGCCAGCAGATGGGTCGAGGTGAAAATGGTCGTCCCGTCATCGGCCAACTCGCGAATCAGCGAACGAACCTCACGGGTCCCCTGCGGGTCGAGCCCGTTGGTCGGCTCATCCAGCACCAGCAGATCGCGCCGCTGCATCAACGCGACCGCGATCGCGAGCCGCTGACGCATGCCGAGCGAATAGGCGCGCACCTTCTTGCCTGCCGCGTTGGACAGCCCAACCCGCTCCAGCGCCTGCCCCGCTCGCAACTTGCGAGTCCGCGGATCAGCAGTCCGGTCGGCCGCGTCGAACCGCAGCAGATTCGCCTGCCCGGTCCAGAACGGATAGAACGCCGGCCCTTCGACCAGCGCACCCACCCGCGGCAGCACCTCCAGCTGAGCCTTGGGCATCGGCTGACCCAACAACTCCACCGATCCCGAGGTGGGCGTGATCAGCCCGAGCAACATCCGGATGGTCGTCGTCTTTCCCGACCCGTTAGGACCCAGAAACCCGAAAACACTCCCCGCCGGCACTTCCAGATCGATCGCATCCACGGCCACCTGCCCACCCCGAAACCGCTTCGTCAACCCCCGCGTAACCACCGGCAACTCAACCCCAGAACCCACCACAGCCCCCGAGATCACCTTGCTCGGCGAAACAGAAGAAGCTCCAGGCGAATTCACGGGAGAGGCCGCCGAGGCGGAAGCTGCCGCGAGTTCCGGCGCCTCAGCTGCCGGGGCTGCCGCGGGTGCGACCGCGGAGGAGGCCGCAGGCGCCGTCTCCGAGGCTCCCGCAGCCGAGGCAGCCGCAGGCGCTACGGCGGGGTCTGCGTCAGATGCGAGCGCAGGGGTGGAGGGCGGCGCGGGGTTGGGCGTCGGGGTGGGGGCCGGGGGCATGGTGGGGCCGGAGTCTCCGGGGGTGGGCCGGGTTGTCAGCGGGGTGCCTTGGCTGCGGCTGATTGGAGGGTGCTGGGGGTGACCAGGCCGGTGAAGATCCGGCCGTCGTCGGTGATCAGGGCGCTGACCATCTTGGTCGTCAGGATCTTTCCCTTGCCCCAGCTGCCCTCGACCGTCCGGGCGTTCGCCAGGAGTTGGTCGAGCGGGCCGTTGCCTGCGGGGATGCGGCCACGGACCATCACTACGCTGTCCCAGCCCTGGCCGATCACGGTCGGCCGGTCCGAAGGCTCAGGCTTCGCCGGCGTGCCGGGCTTAGCCGGAGTCCCGGGCTTGTCCGGAGTGACAGCCTTGGGCGGCGTCACCTTGCCGTGGCCGGGCGTGGCCGGGATCGCCTTGGTCGGGACCTTCTTCTCCGTCACCTTCACACCCTTCGGCGGGGTGAACGCGAACGTGCTCGCCGCCGGTACGTCGAACGACACCGACGAGAAGCCAAGCTGGACCGCGGGGTCCTCACCGGTGCGCGGCATCACCGTGACCTGTAGCGGGATCCACGTCTTCGAGTCGACCGCCAGCGTCACCGAGCCGACCGTCGTCTGGTCGGTCTTCGGCACCAGCCGGAGCTTGTACGCGTCGCGGCCGGCCACCGACTCCGTGCCGCTCACCTCGACCTTGGTGGTCGGGTCGATGGCGGCGAGGAACTTCCTGGCGGCGGCCTGCGGGTCGTACGCCTCCTTCTCCGGCGCGACCTCCGGCCTGGCCGTTCGCGCGGGCAGGGTGATCTTGGTGGCCTCACGCCGGGACGAGTCATAGGCCCAGGCGGTCTTGCCGTCCGTGGACAGCACCCGCTCGGCCATGTGGTCGAGCACGGAGACCCGGGCCTTGTCCGGCCCCGCGAACGCGACCCGCGCGGTGTGGTCACCGGTGATCAGGTCCAGGAACTGGTTGGCGCCGCCGTCCAGACCGGGCAGCGACGGCAGGCCGAGGTCGGTCGAGGACGTGACCGTGCCGGACAGACCGTCGACCTTGGCCGTCTGCACCTTGGTCAGCAGATCCTGCGCGGTGATCCTGGGCAGGTCGGGCGACGCGTCCGCGACCATCGGCCCGAACGCTCCCACACCTGCCACGACCGCGACTGCCGTGACCGGTACCAACCACCGTCGACTGCGCTGCGCTGCACCCATGTCTACAAGACTCGCACCGCCTCCACCCCGAACCAAGGTCCTCGGGGTCCGTTCACCCAAAAGAGTGAAGGCGACGTACGACGCCCGCAGTACATCCGGTGAGGGACGTACTACGGGCGTCGGACACGCAGCGCGAGATCGGTAACTCAGCGCGAACGAGTATGCGAACGATGCACCTGGCCGGAGAGCGGAATCAGCGGCTCTGGAGCGCGTCCAGTGCCACGGTCATCGCGGCGGCGACCCGGAAGTCGAGCCGCGAGTCCTGCACGCTGACCCGGTACCGGTCCCGCACCGACACCTTGCGCTCCACCGACAGCACCGGCTGACCACTGGCCCGGTCGGTGAAGTCGAAGTGGAAGATGAACGGCAGCGGGATCTCGCCGACGAACGGGACGAACTCCCAGATCCGCCGGACGATCGCGATGGTCGGGTTGCGCTCGGTTCCGTCCGCCTCGATCCCGGCCGCCGCGAGCTGCCAGCTGGACCGCAGCAGGCTCTTGCCGAACTCCTTCTTGAACCAGCCGATCGGCTGGCCGGCGGCGTCGAAGACGTCGTAGCCGGAACCGAGGTCGAGCCGCTTGCGCGCCTTGAACGAGAACACCACCCGCGACTTGGCGTCGTCGGCGTAGAAGGTGACCTCTTCCTTGAAGGCCATCCGCTTCTGCTGCGCGAACGCCAGCAGCGGGCCGTCCGTGCCGTCGGGGTTGGTGGCGATGAGTTCGTACTTGTTCGCCATCATCGTGATCCGCTGCTTCATCGAGAAGGCGGGTACGTACATGGTCGCTGGGCCTTGAGGTGGAACGGTCATGCGGAGGAGTGTGTCACCTGACCCGGCTCATCCGTTACCGCTCCACATGCGAGCGCCCCCAGCCGCACACCACGCGCCAGGCCCGCGGCCACCGCCGAGTCCGACACCACCTCGAGGTGGATGGTCCCAACCCCTTGCAGCACCAAGTCCCGTGCCACTTCCACGCCGAGCTCGACAGCCTCATCGATAGTCCGCGCCGGCCGCCACAACACCCCGAAGTCCGCTTCCGGCCGCTCACCACCAACCTGTACTACGAGCGCCTCCGCCCGCTCCAGGTGAGCAGCATCAGTGGCCTCAACCACCACCAGCCGTACTACCTGCGCTCCAGCAGCCCGTACTACGCCAGCAGCCGCCGCAGCGTCATCCACGATGACAGGCGAAGGCTGCTCCCCCGGCAATCCGCGCTGGCCCCACCCCTCCTGGTGGACAGCCCAGGACAGCGGCCTACGAGCAGCCCAGCCGCTCCGCACCAACTCCGGCGCCGCAGCGAACTCCTCCACGTGCCCCACGCACAGGTATCCCACGAGCTCCACATGTGCCGGCAGATCCAGCACCGCACCGACCTCACCCGGCTCGAAGAAGGACACCCATCCGACACCAAGACCTTCGGCGCGCGCGGCCAGCCACAGGTTCTGGATCGCGATGGCCGCCGAGAACCAGGTGGTCCGAGGATCCGCGTGCCTACCGAGCACATGGCGTCCGCCCCGCCCCGGATCGCAAGTGACGGCGATGTTCAACGGCGTATCGAGAATGGCCTCGATCTTCAGCCCGTCGAACGCACTGCGCCGGTCGGCCGGCAGAGACGCAGCGAACGCGTCCCGCTGAGCAACGGCCAGGTCGTGCACCTTCCGCCGCGTTGCAAGATCGCGGACCAGTACGAAGTCCCACGGCTGGCTCAGTCCGACGCTAGGAGCGCGATGAGCCGACTCCAGCACCCTGGTGAGCACGTCGTCCGCGATCGGCCGGTCCAGGAACCCCCGCCGCACATCACGCCGCTCCGCCAGCACTCGATGGACCACATCCCGCTCCCCCACCGCGTAGCCGGGAGCAGCCGTCAGTGGTTCGTGCGGGAACCTCCCGACAGCGACTGTGGCTCGTGCCGACTTCCGCTTCGGTACTACGAGCTCTGCCCCGCTGAGGAGCACCGCGGCCTCGGCAACGTTCGTAGTCCCGGGTCGCTCGCTGGGGGTCGGGACTGGTTGTTGCGACAGCTCCAACTTGGTGGCGGTGAAGAGCGGTGCGCCCAGGGACGCCGCCAGCCGCTGCAAGCCCGGCTCCGACTCCCTGCCGTTGACAGTGACCACCTGGCTCACCTCCTGCGGCTCCAGCCCTGCCAGTACCGCGTCCACCAGATCCCGGAGCTCCCTGTACGACGTACCGGAGCGCAGGCCGATCCCCAGGACGAGCGTCACTTCTCCAACCCCGCGTGCACCCGTGCAGCCGCCACGAACCGAGCCGGCACGTCCGGTGTCGCCGTCCAGTGCAGGTGCAGGTACGACGCGTGGATCTGCCCGCGGCCGATACCTTCCTGACCGCCCGGCAGATACCAGGCCGGGCTGACGTCCTCGTCAAACGCCACGGTCGTGCGGTGGAACTCATGCCCGTGCACGCGGCGGCCCTCGTCAAAGATGGATGTGGTGCTTGCCGCAATAGCCGTGCGGTATCCGAGGCTCAGTCGGCTCGTCATCCGGGCGGTAGCGGGCAGTACTCCGGTCAGCTGGTGCCCGTCGAGCTCGCGGCACAGATAGAGCAGCCCGGCGCACTCCGCGACCACCGGCAGCCCGGCGGCGATCTCGGCCGCCACCTGCTGACGCAGTACGACGTTGCCGGACAGTGCCTCGGCGTGCAGCTCGGGGAATCCGCCCCCGAGATACAGCGCGGACGTTGTCTCAGGCAATGACTCGTGGAGCGGATCGAAAGTGACCACGTCGGCGCCGGCGGCCGTCAGCAGCTCGGCGGTCTCGGTATACCGGAAGGAGAACACCGGCCCGCCGGCCATCGCGATCACCGGGCGACCGTCCTCCGCCGGAGACACCTCTTCGGCTGGGTCCCAAGCGGTCACCTCGAACGACGCAGCAGCCCGGGCCGCGGCGATGAAGGCCTCCAGATCAACGCCTTGACGAACCAGCTCGGCGGCCGCGTCGACAGCGGTCTCCGCCTGCTCACGCTGCTCGTCCGCGGGGATCAGACCGAGGTGCCGGCTGGGAACTGTCAGCCGGGTGTCGCGCCGGAGGACACCGAGCACGGGTACGCCGGTCGGCGCGACGCCGGCCCGGACCTCGGCCTCGTGCCGGTCGGAGCCGACCTTGTTCAAGATCACCCCGACGATCCGGACCCCGGTGTCGAAGGCAACGAATCCCTGGACGACCGCGCCGACGCTGCGCCCTGCGGCCGACGCGTCGACCACCAGAACGACAGGTGCCTGCAGCAACTTGGCCACGTGGGCGGTCGAGGAGTAACCCTCGGTGCCGAGCGCGCCGTCGTACAGGCCCATCACGCCTTCCACCACGGCGATGTCGGCGCCCGCGGAGCCGTGCGCGAAGAGCGGTGCGACCCGCTCCTCGCCGGACAACATCGGATCGAGGTTCCGCCCCGGCCGCCCGGTCGCGACCGCATGGAATCCGGGATCGATGTAGTCCGGCCCGACCTTGAACCCGGCCACCGTGTGCCCGGACCGCCGCAACGCGGCCATCAGTCCGACGGCAACCGTCGTCTTCCCGGCCCCCGACGAGGGCGCGGCGACGACAATGCGTGGGATCACCACTCGATGCCTTTCTGGCCCTTCTGGCCGGCGTCCATCGGGTGCTTGACCTTGGTCATCTCGGTGACGAGGTCGGCCGCGTCGAGCAGTCGCTGGTCGGCGTCGCGTCCCGTGATCACCACGTACTGGTGCCCGGGGCGGGAGGTCAGCGTCTCGACCACCTCGTCGACGTCGACCCAGCCCCACTTCATCGGATAGGTGAACTCGTCCAGCACGTAGAGGTCGTGGGCCTCGGCCGCGATCCGGCGCTGGATCTCCCGCCAGCCCTCGATCGCGTCGGCGGCGTGATCCTCCTCGGTGCCGGCCTTGCGCGACCAGCTCCAGCCCTCGCCCATCTTGTGCCACTCGACCGGGCCACCCTCACCCGTTGCCTCATGCAACTTCCCGAGCGCCTTGAACGCGCTCTCCTCGCCGACCTTCCACTTCGCGCTCTTGACGAACTGGAAGACGCCGATGTTCCAGCCCTGGTTCCAGCCGCGCAGCGCCATCCCGAACGCCGCGGTCGACTTCCCCTTCATCTCACCGGTGTGCACCATCAGCAGCGGCCGGTTCCGGCGCTGCCGGGTGGTCAGGCCGTCCTGCGGTACGACGCTCGGCTGTCCCTGCGGCATCAGGCCGCCCTCCGATCGGTGACGGCGCGAACCAGATTGCCCGCGGCAACTTCTCCCAGGTCGAGGTACTCCGCGCCCAGGTCGGCCGCGAGCTCCGCGGCCAGGCCGAGCCGGACGCCGCGCTTCGGCTCGCAGTCCACGACGACCGACGCGATGCCCTGCTGCGCGATCCAGCCGGCCGCCTGCTTGGCCTTGGCGAACGCCTTGTCCCCGGCGGTGGCGCGGCCGTCGGTCACGAGGACCAGGAGGGGGCGCCGGCGGGGATCGCGGATCGCGGCGATACGGAGTACGTCGGAGGCTTGGAGGAGACCTTCGGCAAGCGGTGTGCGACCACCTGTCGGCAGAGACTCCAGCCGCCGTACTGCGGTCTCTACGCTGCCGGTCGGCGGTAGAGCGACGGTTGCTTCGGCACCTGCGAAGGTGACCAGGCCGACGGTGTCGCGGCGCTGGTAGGCGTCGAGGAGCAGGGAGACGATCGCGGTTTTCACCTCGCCCATCCGCTTCTTCGTGCCCATCGAGCCGGAGGCGTCGACGCAGAACAGCACGAGGTTGCCTTCCCGACCTTCGCGGACGGCAAGTCGTACATCCGAAAGGCGCACTGCGAGGCCGGGTCCCGAACGGCCGCGGGCGTGCTGGTGGGGAGCGGCGGTGCGGATCGTCGCCAGCAGGTGCGGGCGTCCGGACTCCCGACCAGCGCGAGCGCGGTCGCCGACCACGCGGCCGACGTCGGTGAGCGCCCGCGACCGCCGCCCGGCAACCCCCGCGCCGGTCGACTGCACACTCAGCAACCGCGCTTTGAACGGCTCGGAGCTCCCCACAACCTGGCCGCTCGGAGCAGGACCGGGACTGCTGGTGTCGCTGTTCTGAGGACTGACATCCTCAGATCCGCTGTCGTTGGGGTCCTGGTCGGATGGGCCTCCGTCCGGCGTACCACCTGGGCCACCGTCCGGGTCGTCGTCGGGTTCCTCGGGTGGGGTGCTGTTGTTGATTGCCTGTTCGAGTTGCTCGTCGTCCAGGCCGGGTGCGTCGAACGGGTTGCGGCGTTTGCGGTGCGGTAGGGCCAGCTTCGCGGCGGCGCGAACGTCCTCCACCTCGACGACGGTTCGGCCGGACCAGGCCGCGTGGGCGACCGCGGTACGGGCGGTGACCAGGTCGGCGCGCATGCCGTCGACGTCGAAGGACGCGCAGATCTCGGCGATCTGGCGCAGCGCCGCGTCCGTCAGGATCACGTCCGCGAGCCTCGACTGCGCCTTGACGATCCGCTCGGACAACTCGGCCTGCGCCGCCGCGTACTTCGCCACAAACCCCGCCGGATCCGCCTCGTACGTGAGCCGCGCCCGCATCACCTCGACCCGTACGGCGGGATCGCGGCTCGCGACCACGTCGACGGTCAGGCCGAAGCGGTCCAGCAGTTGCGGCCGGAGTTCGCCTTCCTCGGGGTTCATCGTGCCCACCAGGACGAACCGCGCCGGATGGGTGATCGAGACCCCGTCCCGCTCGACAGTCGCCTGACCCATCGCAGCCGCGTCCAGCAGTACGTCGACCAGGTGGTCGTGCAGCAGGTTGACCTCGTCGACGTACAGGAGCCCGCGGTGCGCCGTCGCCAGCAGGCCGGGCTCGTACACGGTGACGCCCTCGGAGAGCGCCCGCTCGAGATGCAGCGAGCCGAGCACGCGATCCTCGGTCGCTCCCACCGGAAGCTCCACCAACCGCGCCGGCCGAGCCACCCCGATCGCGGCACCGGGAGCAGCCGCGGCGGCGGGAGTATCGGCGGCGACGGAAGCACCTGCGGGACCGGCATCCGCGGGAGCGGAGGCACCGGCTGGAGCCTGCGCGGCGGCGTAGGGATGAGCGGGCTCGTGCGGGCCGTCGGTGCAGCGAGGGTCGGGAGCTGCAGGATCGCAGGAGAACCGGCAGCCGGCCACCACCTCGACGGGCGGCAGGATCTCAGTCAGCGCGCGAACGGCGGTGGACTTGGCCGTGCCCTTCTCGCCCCGGATCAGGACCCCACCGATCGCGGGTGAGATCGCGGCCAGGATCAGCGCCAGCTGAAGATCGGGCATCCCCACGACCGCGGTGAACGGAAAGGCGGTGGAGGGAACGGCATTACTCGGAGCAGACCGCATCGGCGGCGAATCCCTTCGTCCTGCGGGTGTCCACGCCCGCCTCGGCACTTGGCACGCCGGGACCGCGGAGAGCGCTCCCTGGCGGCCGGTGGAAGATGTCCTGGCTTCCGGGTGTCACCCCGGTCACAGTGGCGGGACCGCCCCGGACTCCGGCTCTTCCGAGCCGTCACCGGTGTTCCTCTTCTACCGACCCGGCGATCATTCCACACCAGCCCCGAAGAGCCGCCCGGTGGAGATGATGAGCACATGAGAGAGCGCTTCCCGTGCGTCTGCTGCGGGCATCTGACGATGGGCGAACCGCCCGGCAGTTACGAGATCTGCCCGGTCTGTTTCTGGGAGGACGACCTGATCCAACTGCGCTGGGCGACCACCGTCCGCGGGGCCAACCGCCTCCCGTTGGCCGAGGCGCAGCAGAACTACCGCGCGTACGGAGCCTGCGATGAGCACGGCCGCCAGTTCGTCCGCGCGCCGCTCCCCGACGAGCCGGTTGAACCCGCCTGGCGGCCGATAGAACCCGACCACGACTCCTTCGAGGACTTGGCCAGCGAGGAGCGCGTGCCTTGGCCCGACCCCTACACCACGCTGTACTGGTGGACGGACGACTTCTGGCGAGCCGCTCAGTCGACGGCGAAACGCTCGTCCAAGTAGGCGGCTGAGGCGTCGTCGGCGATCGCCTGAACGCCCGTGATCGGCGTGACGGTGATGTAGCCGGCAGCGAGGAGGACCTCGTCGGTGTCGGTCTCCTCAGCAGGTGGAAGGGTCTGCAGGGTGACTACCGGCTCACCGGTCGGCGACTCGGTCACGAGCAGTCTGGACCTGCTGTACGGCGCCAACCGGGCCCAGCGGGCTCCCTTGAGTTCCGCTAGCGGGACGTCGGGGACGTTGATGCTCAGCACCGTGCCGATCGGCTGGTCCTGAAGCCAGTTCAGCGCCTCCGCGGCCACCGCGCCTGCGGTGTCGAGGTGGGACGGGTCCTCGGCGTTGATGCTGATCGCCAGCGCCGACATGCCCTGGGTCGCCGCGGTCAGGGCAGCGGCAACTGTCCCCGAGTGCAGGATCGGACCGATGTTGTGGCCGTGGTTGATGCCGGACACGACGATCTCCGGCGGCGGCCCGTACGCCCCCAGCCTGGCCAGCGTCACCGAGAGCGCGGGCGTGCCGTCGATCCCGATGAACCCGTTCTCGCCGACCTTCGAGGCGATCCGCCGCCCGATCATCCCGGCCCGGGCCGACCCGACCCCGCTCTGGTCGTTCCAGGGCGCCACCACCATCACGTCGTGACCCGCCGCCTCGATCGCCGAAGCGAGCGCCTGGATGCCTTCGGACTCGTAGCCGTCGTCGTTGGTGATCAGAACTCTCAACTGTTCGGACGCCATATGTCCTACCCAAGCCGAGAGAGCGTCCCCGAGCCTGTCTCAGCCGCGATCCTCGATGTCACCCTCTGTTTCCAGAACCGCCGTCCGCAGGGTCTCCAGCGCTTCCTCCGACGGCTCGGCCCATAGACCGCGTTGGGCCGCTTCGAGCAGCCGCTCCGCGATGCCGTGCCGGGCCCACGGATTCGACTTGCGGAAGAACTCGGCGATCTCGGGGTTGGCGACGTACTCCGTGGTCAGCGTCTCGTACATCCAGTCGTCCACCACCCCGGCGGTGGCGTCGTAGCCGAACAGGTAGTCGACCGTGGCCGCCATCTCGAAGGCGCCCTTGTACCCGTGCCGCTGCATCGCCGCCATCCAGCGCGGGTTCACCACCCGGGCCCGAAAGACCCGCTTGGTCTCCTCCTCCAGCGTCCGGGTCTTCACCTGCGCGGGAACCGCCGAGTCGCCGATGTAGGCCTTCGGGTTCGCGCCGGTCAGGTGCCGGACCATCGCGACCATGCCGCCGTGGTACTGGAAGTAGTCGTCGGAGTCCATGATGTCGTGCTCGCGGGTGTCCGCGTTCTTGGCCGCCACCTGGATCCGGGCGTATGCGCGCTCCATCGACGGCCGCGCCTCCGCGCCGTCGAGGTCCTTGCCGTACGCGTAGCCGCCCCAGACGGCGTACACCTCGGCCAGTTCGGCGTCCGTGCGCCAGTTCCGCGCGTCCACCAGCGGCAGCAGGCCGGCGCCGTACGAGCCGGGCTTGGAGCCGAAGACGCGGGCGGTGGACGAGCGCATGTCGTTGCCAAGAGCAACATCAGCGTCGACGTGCGCCCTCAGGTAGTTGCTGTTGGCATCCTCGTCCAGCGCGGCCACCGTCCGGACGGCCTCGTCCAGCAACGACACCACGTGCGGGAACGCGTCGCGGAAGAAGCCGGAGATGCGGATCGTGACGTCGACGCGTGGCCGGCCCAACTCCTCCAGCGGCACGACCTCGAAGCCGGTCACGCGCCGGGAGGCCTCGTCCCAGACCGGGCGGCAGCCGAGCAGCCAGAGCACCTCGGCAAGGTCGTCGCCCTGCGTGCGCATCGCGGAGGTGCCCCACACGGTCAGGCCGACCGATCGCGGCCACTCCCCCGTCTCGGCCTTGTGCCGGGCCAGCAGAGAGTCGGCCAGAGCGACGCCGACATCCCACGCGTTGCGGCTCGGGATCGCCTTCGGGTCGACCGCGTAGAAGTTCCGCCCGGTCGGGAGCACGTTCACCAGACCGCGGGTCGGTGACCCGGACGGCCCCGCCTCGACGAATCGGCCGGCCAGCGCGCGCAGTACGTTCGTGAGTTCGTCGCCGGTGCGGTCCAGCCGCGGGACGACCTCGGTGGCGGCGAAGGTCAGCGAGGCTTCGACGCCCGCCGACGAGCGGCCGAGCACCTCGCCGACAACGACCGGTACCTTCGCGGCGTCCCAGCTCAGCGTCTCCATCCCGAGCACGAGTTTGCGCGCGACGGCTTCCAGCAGGTCCACGCCGTCCGCCGCGCTCACCGCGGGCAGATCCGCCAGCGTCGAGAGCTCGGCCAGTTCGGGAACCACGCGGCCCGGGTCGGCCAGGAGGGCAGCCTCGTCGACGCCGTACGTCTGGCCGAGCGCGGCCCGCAGACCTTGGACCGCGCCAGAAACGCCACCCCACATCTGGTTGGCGCGCAGGATCGCGAGGACGAGGTTGACCCGCGCCTCACCTTCGGGACCGCCGCCGAGGATGTGCAGCCCGTCGCGGATCTGCACGTCCTTGATCTCACACAGGTAGCCGTCGAGGTGCAGGACGAACTCGTCGAACTCCTCGTCCTCCGGCTTCTCCTCGGTGTGCAGGTCGTGGTGCAACTGGGCCGCCTGGATGAGGGTCCAGATCTGCGCCCGCAGTGTCGGCACCTTCTCCGGGTCGAGCGCGGTGACGGTGGCGTACTCGTCCAGCAGGTACTCGAGCTTGGCCATGTCGCCGTATGTCTCGGCGCGCGCCATCGGCGGTACGAGGTGGTCGACGATCACGGCGTGCCCGCGGCGCTTGGCCTGCGTCCCCTCACCGGGGTCGTTGACGATGAACGGGTAGACCAGCGGAAGATTGCCCAGTACCGCGTCCGGCGCGCAGTCCGCCGCCATCCCGATGCCCTTGCCCGGCAACCACTCCAGGGTCCCGTGCTTGCCTAGGTGCACGACGGCGTGCGCCCCGAATCCGCCCTCTTCCGGCGGCGCCTCAAGCCACCGGTACGCCGCTAAGTAGTGGTGCGAGGGGGCCATGTCCGGGTCGTGGTAGATCGCGACCGGGTTCTCGCCGAAACCGCGGGGCGGCTGGATCATCAGGACGACGTTGCCGAACTGCAGCGCCGCGAGCGCGATCGCGGGCTCGGGGCCCGACTGGTCGACGTACAGGGAGCCCGGCGCCTCGCCCCAGGCCTCGATCATTGCCGTCTGCAACGTTTCGGGCGTCCTGGAGAACCACTGCGCGTAGGTCTTGAGGGGGATCTTCGCGACCGCGCCGGCGAGCTGGTCGTCGGTCAGCCAATCGACGTCGTGGCCGCCGGCCGCGATCAGGCGGTGGATCAGCCCGTCGGCGCCGTCGGCTCCTTGCAGCTCGTCCAGATCCAGGTCCGGGCCGAGGTCGTACCCGGCCTCCTTCAGTTGACCGAGGATGACCACTGCGGAGGCGGGGGTGTCGAGGCCGACCGCGTTGCCGATCCGCGCGTGCTTGGTCGGGTACGACGACAACACGACAGCGAGCTTCTTGTCAGCCGGTGGGATGTGCCGGAGCTTGGCCTGCGCTACGGCGATCCCTGCCAGCCGGGCGCACCGCTCGTGGTCCGGCGCGTAGCTGGCAACCCCCTCGGCGTCGTACGCCTTGAAGGAGAACGGGATCGTGATCAGGCGTCCGTCGAACTCCGGAATCGCCACCTGGGTCGCGGCGTCCAGCGGGCTGATGGCGGCGTCGCTCTCCAGCCACTGCTCGCGCGTCGACGTCAACGCCAGGCCTTGGATCAACGGGATGTCGAGGGATGCCAGTGCACCGGCATCCCAGGAGTCGTCGCCGCCCGCGCTCGCACTGGACGCCACCGTGCCACCCGCGGCGAGCAACGTAGTGACGAGCACGTCGCAGTTTTCGAGCATGCCGAATAGTTCAGCGTTCTCGGGGCTCGACGGATCCAGGCCGCGCAGCGTTCCGCAGTACACGAGGAGTGGTTGGGCACCTGCCGCCTCGACGGCATCCGCCAGCGCGTCGACGAAGGCGGTGTTGCCGGAGATCTCGTGGGCCCGGTAGTAGACGATGCCGACCACCGGCCGGTTGTCCTTGCTGAATGTCCTGCCGCCGCGGATCCCGTACGTCGGCAGCGCGTGCGGCGGGTCGAACTCGTCGCCTGTCAGCAACAGCGTGTCCCGCAGGAAGCCGGCCAGGTTCCTGAGGTTTTCGGAACCACCTTCGCGCAGGTATGCGAGCGCCTCCGTCACCGCCCCGGCGGGCACCGTCGACATCGACATCAGCTCGGCGTCCGGGGCAGCCTCGCCACTGAGCACCACCGTCGGAATGCCCGAGGAGATGACCGCGTCGAGACCCTCCTCCCAGGCGCGGCGACCACCCAGAAGGCGGACCACCACAACCTCGACGCCATCCAGCAACGCCGGAAGCTCTTGCAGGTCGACCCGCGCGGGGTTGGCGACCTTCCAGCCGGCTTGGGCCTGTGACGCGGCCAGCAGATCGGTATCAGCAGTAGAGAGCAGCAACAGGTTCGCGGGCACGCGCGGCCGGTCCTTCCTCGGGGTGTCCACGCCCCAGGTGGCAGGTACGACAGCAGCAGTTCCTGACTCCCGCGCAAGCGCGGTCACAGTGGCGGGACCGTCCCGGACTCACACCGGGTTCCTGCACAGCTGTCGATGACAGCCTGCACTCTAGCCGACTACGCACTGCGCCCCACGCGTACCAGACACCTACTGGGTGGGCTCGGCCTCGATCAGGAACATGTCGCCGTCGGTTGGAATCGTGCGGGTGTAGTCGAAGCCGGCTGCCTCGAGCAATGAGCGGTACTCGTCCGTCGTACGTTCCTGGCCGCCGGCCACGACAAGCATGGTGAGGTCGGAGAACGCCGTCCGTACGGGATCCGGAGACTCGTCCAGCAACTGCTCGATCAACAGCAGGCGGCCGTGGGCCGGCATCGAGCGCCGGCAGGTACGCAGGATCTCGACAGCCTCCTTGTCGGCCCAGTCGTGGATCACCGCCTTGAGGACGTAGGCGTCCCCGCCTTCCGGAACAGAGTCGAAGAAGCTGCCCCCGACCACCCGGCAGCGCAGCGATACACCCGCCGCCGACAGCAGTTCGTTTGCGCCTGCCACGACGTCTGGCTGGTCGAAGAGCACGCCGTTGACCGAGGGGTAGCGGGCCAAAATGGCACCCAACAGCATCCCTCGACCACCGCCGACATCGACGACCGTGCCGAACTGACCGAAGTCGAAGGCCTCGACGACGTCGTCAGCCACCGTTCGGGACAGGGCTGTCATGGCTTCGTCGAAGACCCTCTGCTCGGCGGGGTGCCCGGCGAAGTAGTCCCAGACCGATTCCCCGTGGACAGCCACGAACGCGTTCTCTCCCGTGCGGATGCTGTGCTCCAGCGAGGCATACGTCTGCCAATGGAACGGCCGGCCGACCAAGCGTGCCCAGCCGGCAACCGACTGCGGCGCATCGGTCCGGAAGACCTCACCGAGCTCGGTGTTCGAGAACCTGTCGTCGGCGTCGCTGACATAAAGCCCGACCGCGACCAGTGCACGCATCAAGCGGGTCAGCGACCGTACGTCCGCTCCGGTCCTCTCGGCGAGCTCGACGACGCTTTTCGGACCGTCTGCGAGCAGATCGGACAGCCCCAGGGTCGCGGCGACGTGCACCGCCTGCGACACCTGATACCCAATGACGAGGCGACGGACCTCCCGGGAAGCGTCCATGAGTCATTATGCTCCCGGTACGCGCCGGGGCCACTTGCTGTCGATCGAGGCGCTAGATATCTGCAGCCTCAGAACTCCCAGGGGGACGTCTCGATGAACGGCACCGGTGATCGGCGCCGACGGCTGCGGCACCGCGGAGTCTTCACTGGTTAGCTGTACTCTCCGCGATGCCGGTCATGCGTCTGAAGCCTGGTTCGTGGTTGAGCGAAGTTTGCGCGCTGTCCCTGCGCGGGGAACATCGTCCCTGTAACGCCTCGTGCTCAGCTGGAATCAGGTGAGTCCAGCACGGGCCTGATTTGAGGAACACCGACACGGGCTGGTGCGTCGCAGGTCGGATGATCGCAACCGGTGAGGATCGATGAATCGCAGGAAGGCACCGGCCGTTCGCCGGGCGAAGGTGAATCGGCGGGCGAAGCGGGTCGCAAGCCGCCGGTTCCGTCATGCGGCGGCGCACAGACGATGGCACTGGGATTTCGATGGCCTCGTCACAGGATTGGGCGCCTGCGGGCTGTTTCTTCTGGCGGGCTGGATGGGGCGTGACACCTACCTTCTTCAGCACCGCGGTGAGGTCGTGCCGGCGACTGTGCTGGACATGTCAAGCGGACGTGACAGCAGCATCGAGGTCCGGTACACGACCAAAGCCGGCCGGACGGTCGTGGACAGCACGACGAACTACTACGACGCGCGCGTTGGCGGCACGATCGACGTAATTTACGACCCGCAGGAGCCAACCAGGATGCAGGCCAACGATTGGGGGGTCGACTATGTCTGGCCCGGCATCGTCGGCGCGGGCGGCGTTGCCGCACTTGGGTACGCGGTGACGCAACTCTGGCGTCGCGGCAAGCGATGGGAGTGAGCACTGGGCTTCGGTTCGTGTTCGGGCAGTTCCCGGGGGTGCCTGTCGGAGGTTGGGCTCAGTCATGGGCCGCAAATACGTCACCCAATCAGCGGTGACCCTGCTCCCCCGGAATCACCTCGCTGCGGACACCACTAGGTGGCACGACTACCTCGCCTCTCCCGAGCCACTTGGCACCGCGTGGGCTACACGCGACCACCTCGCTTACCCGAGCAACCGGGCTCCAGCAATACCTGCTTTACCTAGTGGTTGGCGTAGTGGGCGGCTAGGAGGTCCTGGCCCCAGTCGTTGCGGAGGTCGCGCCAGACTGAGTGGATGTGGTTGGCGTCGTCCTGGGTGTTGTCGTACTCCGCCAGGAACGTGGGGCCGGCGATGGAGTAGTAGTGGCCGTTGCCGGGTTCGGTGGCGCCGGACCAGGCGAAGGTGAGGCGTTCGATGCCGTTTTCGGTGATGTCTTGCCAGGTTTGCAGGCCGATCGGGCCGGCTGCGCGGCCGATGTACTGGCCGAGGAGGAGGCTGAAGAGTTGGCGCTGCTCGGGAGTGAGTTCGCCGTACGGGAGGCCGCGGAGCAGTACGCCGGGATCTGCGATCGGGTCGAAGCGGGTGAGGATGTCGTCGGGGGCCTTGTCGGAGACCACGGCCAGTTCGCGCTGGCCGGGCTCGAGGGCGTGGAGGAGTTGGAAGCCGAGGTCTTGTTCGGCGGCCAGAGTGCGTAGGCCGGCGTGTGGGCCGGTCAGGACCGTCGCCGGCTCGGAGCCGAAGAACTGCGGGGTGAAGCCGATCGCGCCGTCCACGTACGTCAGGTGCAGAGCGATGTGATGGCCGTTGATTCGCCACGCCCACGGCTCCATGCCGGCCGGGTCGCCGAGGATCCGTAGGAAGTACCGCTGCTCCGAGCCGAGGTCGACCGTCGAACCCGGCTCCGCCTGCGGCAGCCCGCGCCGGATCGCCTCGGTGAACATCACCGACCGCGCGTCGGCCAGGCCGCGCTCGCTGCACGCGATCTCCAGCAGGCGCATGGCCAGCGGCCGCTGCTCGGCGGAGAGTTCGCCCAAGGTGAGGCCCGGGCGGTCGCCCGGCAGGTAGGTCCAGACCTGGTGGTCAGGTGTGTCGAAGGGTGCGCTGATCTTCTGGCGCTGCTCGGGGTTCAGGCTCGCCAGGAGCGCCAGGGCTGCCTCGCGGGATTGCTCTACAACCATGCCGATCGCTCCCGTTCCGTCGGTTCATGCTCGGTCCATTGTTCGAAGGGCCGGTCCAGCTTGTACCGGTAGTCCGGCTGCCGCAGCAGGATGCGCGTCTCCGCATTGTCCGGGTTCCGCAGGGTCTCGAAGAACTTCACCGACCAGTGGAACCAGCGCATGCAGAACAGCCGCATCGTCAAGCCGTGCGAGACCAGCAGGACGTTGCGCGGCGAGTCCGGTGTCTCGAAGTCGCGGTGCATGGTCTCCAGAAGGCTCGACACCCGGTCGTAGACATCGGCGCCGGACTCACCCTGGGTGAACCGGTAGAAGAAGTGCCCGAAGGAGTCCCGGAGCGCTTCCTGGCGTTCGATGTCCTCGGTGTCCTGGAAGTTCGCCCAGTCCTGCTCGCGCAGCCGCGGTTCTTCCCGGGCGATGCCGATCAGGTCGTCCAGGCCGAGCGAGTCGAGGGTCTGCAACGTCCGCTTGTACGGCGAGACGTAGACGCGGATGGGTTCGTCCTCGAACAGTGCGCGCAGTCGCTTCCCGGCCTCCGCCGACTGTTCGTGCCCGTGAGCGGTCAGCGGGATCGCGTGGTCGGGGACGCGCTCGAAGATCGACTTGTCCAGGTTGGCCTCGGACTCCCCGTGCCGGATCAACGCGATCCGCATCGGCCGCTGACTCAGGTGCACCCCGGCTCCTCTCGTCGCGCCGCCGCCCGGCCTCCGGCGCTCACGTACGTAAGCCCTTCGGGCGCAACGCCAGGATTGCCGCCACAGCAGCGGCGGCATAGGAGACGCGCCGGGCTAGGGCGGCCGTGCGGCGGATGTCGGCGACGGACGGGCGGAGGCCGTCGCCCAGGGTCCCGCGGTCCTCGATCTCATCTCCGTACGTGTTGGTGCCGCCGAGGCGGAGGTCGAGGGCGGCGGCGAAGGCGGCTTCTACCGGGCCGGCGTTAGGGCTCGGGTGCCGGGGCGCGTCGCGATGCCAGATCCGCCAGACCGCGCGGGGGCGGCCCGAGGTCACACCGGTGAGCAACGCACAGACGCGAGCGGGCAGCAGGTTGATGAGGTCGTCGAAGCGGGCCGACGCCCAGCCGAAGTTCCGGTAGCGGGAGGACTTGTAGCCGACCATGGCGTCGAGAGTGTTCGCCGCGCGGTAGCCGACCAAACCAGGGATGCCGAGCAGACCACCCCAGACCAGCGGCGCCACGGTCGCGTCGGACGTGTTCTCCGCCACCGACTCCACCGTCGCCCGAGCCAGTTCGTCCGCCTCGAGGTCTGTCGCGTCCCGGCTGCAGAGGTGTCCGAGCCTCGCCCGCGCCGCCGGGACGTCCTTCTCCTCGAGCAGACCGGCTATCACCGAGGCCTCACGCTCCAGACTCCGCCCACCGAGCACCGCCCAGGTCGCACCCGCAGTCAGCAGGGTTCGGGCGATCGGCCGATCCTTGGTGAGCCGCTCGGCGACCACCCCGGCCGCCACTGTGGATCCGACCAGCACCGCCGCGTACGCCGTACCGGCGGCGCGGGTGTCCGCGTACAGCCGGGGCTCGAGCTTGGCCGCGACCTGGCCGAAGCCCGCGACCGGGTGGAACCGGCGCGGGTCTCCGAGAATCCGGTCGGCGGCGAAACCGAGAACTAGACCAAGGGCTCTGGACACTCCCGGAAGTCTGCCAGGCCCGGCAAGGTCGCGGGTGGAGTTGTCCACAGTCGTCAACTCATTGCGGCGTTCGGGCGTGCGGTGTGGAAAAGTAACCATCATGGGAATCGCAGACCTTCTCGCCGGAGTCGCCGGGCGCGGCGACTTCGGTGTCTGGCTGGGGCGGCTCGACGGCCACCCGGTGTTCACGCACGCCGCGGACCGGGCGCACTACTCCGCGAGCACGATGAAGCTGCCGGTCGCGATCGCGATGACGCGCAAGGTGGACTCCGGTGAGCTCGCGCTGGACCAGCCGGTCACCGTGCACAACGACTTCGCGTCCGCGGCGGGCGGACGGTTCGGGGTGAACCCGGCCGAGGACGAGGCGCCGAACACCTGGACCAAGATGGGCGAGCAGGTGCCGCTCACCTGGCTGACCACCGAGATGATCACCGTGTCGAGCAATCTCGCGACCAATCTCGTGCTTGAGCAGACCGGCGTGGACGCGGCGAACGCGGTACTGGCCGAGTACGGGTCCGGGCAGAGCGTGATCCGCCGGGGCATCGACGACACGGCCGCTCAGCGCGCCCGGATCAGCAACCTGATGAGCCCAGCGGACCTGGCCGCGGTACTGGTTGCGGTTGGCAATGACAAGAGCCCTTCCGGAGAGTACGTGCGGGACTTGCTGGCCGGGAACACCTGGAATGGTGAGATCCCGGCCGGAGTACCGGCGGGGACGCGGGTCGAGCACAAGAACGGCTGGGACACGGGGATCAGGCACGACGGCGGGATCGTCCGGCCCGACGACGCCGAGGCGTTCGTACTGACGGTCTGCACGACGTCCGACTTGCCTGATCAGGACGCGAGCAGGCTCATCGCCGAGATCGCGGCGGCAGCCTGGGACCACCGGCACGACCTGGAGGCAGTCCGGTGAAGATCACCACCCATCTCGTCTCGGCGCCGTTGCACACGCCGTTCGTGACCGCGCTCCGGACCGCGACGCACGCGGAATCTCTGCTGGTCGAGATCAGCGACGGTTCGCTGAGCGGCTGGGGCGAGGCACCGCAGGTCTGGAAGGTGACCGGCGAGTCGCTCGCGGGCGCTCAGGCCTGCGTCGAGGGACCGATCGCTTCCGCTCTGACCGGCCTGGAGCCCGACGACTTCACCGAGGCGCTCCGCCGGATCCAGGGTTCAGCGCAGGGAAACTTCGGCGCCAAGGCGGCTGTGGACGTCGCGTTGCACGACCTGGCCGCTCGCCGGCGAGGGCAGACCTTGCACGGTTTCCTCGGCTCGACGGTGACCTCGGTCCAGACCGACGTGACGCTGTCCGCCGGGGATCCCGAGTCACTCGCAGCGGCCGGGGTGGACCGGGTCGCCGACGGGTTCGGCGTACTGAAGGTCAAGGTCGGCACCGGTGACGCGAAGGCCGACTTCGAGCGGGTACGCCGGGTCCGCGAGGCGATCGGGCCGGATCCGCGGCTGCGGCTGGACGCGAACCAGGGCTGGTCGCGCCGCGACGCCGTGACGGCGATCCGCGCACTCGAAGACGCCGGCTGCGACATCGGACTCGTCGAGCAGCCCGTCCCCGCCGCCGATCTCGAAGGGATGGCCTGGATCACCGACCGGGTCAGTACGCCGATCCTCGCCGACGAGTCCGTGTACGGCGTACGCGACCTGGTGGCGGTGATCCGGCACGGCGCGGCCGACCTGGTCAACGTGAAGCTGGCCAAGTGCGGCGGACTCGGTCCGGCCCGGACGCTGCTGGAGTTGGCTCGCGAGCACGGGCTCGGCTCGATCGTCGGCTCGATGATGGAGAGCCACGTCGGCGTCGGAGCGGCGGCCGCCCTCGTCGCGGCGTACCCGACGACCGCGGTCAACGACCTCGACGCGGCCTGGTGGCTGAAGGAGCCGCCAGTGCTCGGCGGGATCCGGTACGAGGGTTCGACGATCCACCTGCCGACGGGCGATGGACTCGGCGTGACAGGGTTGAGCGCATGAAGCTAGCCGCCGCCAAAGTCCCGGTCAGCACCGTCTGGACCTCCCCGGACGCACCGCGAGACATCGACGCTGCCGCCGTCGCCGACAAGCCCGACGTAGCCGCCTGGGCCAAGTCGATGGACACCGAGACCCGGCTGGGACTGCACGGGCGGACCCTGACCCAGTTGCTGTTCGCCGAGCCGGTCCTGGTCCGCTCCGAAAGCAACGGCTGGTCCGAGATCCTGGCACCGTGGCAGCCGTCCTCGGCGGATGAGCTCGGCTATCCGGGGTGGGTGCCGTCCAGCCATCTCGGTGAGCTGCCGGGGAGCGCTACCGCGCCGGTGACGATCACCGTGCCGTCGGCGGAGTTGTTCGGCGAGCCCGGGTCGGGGCATGTGGCTGAGCTGTCGTTCGCGACCGTGCTGGCGTCGGTGGAGAAGGCGGACGGGTTCACCCGGGTCGCGCTGCCCGACGGCGGGCTCGGCTGGCTGTCGGACGACGTACTGCGTGCCGTGGAGTCGCCGAGCACCCCCGAGGACCGGATCCGGCTGGGCTCGTTGTTCCTCGGGCTCGAGTACCTGTGGGGCGGGACGTCGCAGTACGGGCTGGACTGTTCGGGACTGGTGCACGCGGTGAGCCGGGTGCTCGGCCGGCGGGTTCCGCGGGACGCGCACGACCAGGCGGACGCCCTGGAGCACATCCCGATCGACGAGGCTCGCCCTGGTGACCTGTACTTCTTCGCGCGCCCTGGCAAGAAGGTCCACCACGTCGGCTTCGTCTCCGCCGAAGGCATGCTGCACGCCTCCGAGACAGGCAAGAGGCTCGAGAACGAGGCCCTCCTCCCCGAACGCCGGGAAACGCTCGTGGCAGTCGCCCGTTTCTGACCCAGCCATCCGCTTCTTGGCAAGCAGAAAGCGCCCGGACCCGCACTGGGGATCCGGGCGCTTTCCGTTGGTTCAGGCCTTCTTGGAGTCTGTCTGCTCGGGCTCGTGCAGACCATCGAGCTCGGCGCGGGTCGCCTCGTCGAGCTCGCCGCCGCCTGCCTCGGACGCCACCACGTCCTGCGGGCGAGCAACCGCCGGGCTGCCGTCCGCCGCACCGTCGTCGGCCGGAGTGACCTCGTGATGGGGCGGCATGTTGCGGGACTTCCGGAGGCTGAGGATCGTCGTGACGCCCAGCGTGATGATGATGAAGCCGAGCGAGAACCAGATCGGAATCTCCGGCGCCCACTTGATGTGCTCGCCACCGTTGATGAACGGCAGTTCGTTCTCATGCATCGCGTGGAACACCAGCTTCACGCCGATGAAAGCGAGCACGACCGAGAGTCCGAGCGACAGGTAGACCAGCCGGCGCAGCAGGTCGCCGAGCAGGAAGTACAACTGGCGCAGACCCATCAGGGCGAAGACGTTGGCGGTGAAGACCAGGAAGGGCTCCTGGGTCAGACCGTAGATCGCCGGGATCGAGTCGAGCGCGAACAACAGGTCGGTGGTGCCCAGCGCGATGATCACGATCGCCATCGGGGTGACGAAGCGCTTGCCGTTCTTCACGACGGACAGCTTCACGCCGTTGTACTCGTCGGTGGCCTTCAGCCGGCGCTTGGCGAACCGGATGACCGCGTTCTCCTTGTAGTCGTCATCGTCGTTCTCACCCTGCTTGGCCAGGTGGATCGCGGTGTAGACCAGGAACGCGCCGAACAGGTAGAAGACCCAGGAGAACTGGTTGATCGCGGCCGCGCCGACGGCGATGAAGATGCCGCGGAAGAACAGCGCCAGGATGATGCCGACCAGCAGAGCGGTCTGCTGGTACTTCCTGGGCACCTGGAACCTGCCCATGATGATCAGGAAGATGAAGAGGTTGTCGACGCTGAGGCTGTACTCCGTCAGCCAGCCGGCGAAGAACTCGCCCGCGTACTGCCCGCCGGAGAAGACCCAGACGCCCAGCCCGAAGACGATCGCCAGGGAGACGTAGAAGACGATCGCCCGGGCGGATTCCTTCGTGGTGGGTTCGTGCGGCCGGCGTCCGATGATGAAGACGTCGAAGGCCAGCAGGGCCAACAGCAACCCGACGGTGATGTACCAGACGTAGTCGTGAACATGCACAGGAAAACCTCCGGAGCGCAGACGAAAAGACGGACTCCGAAGGTCTCTTCCGCCTGGCTCGATCAGTCGAGCCTGGCCGGCGGCACCGGGCGCGGAGACGAACCCCTTGACCGTGATGACGATACCGCCGCGAAAGGAATACTCCCCTTCTCCGAACACCATTCTGGCCGGTTGGTGTCCGAGTTTCCAAATCGAGGACCTCAATCCCGCCTGTCGGGATGATCACGTCCCGCGACGGGAATAACCCGTCTGAGTGATCAGGTTGCTACCGGTGGACGTCTGGACTTCGGCAGTTTCCCCACGATCGTCTGGTACGACATGTCGACCAACTCCAGGATCTCGTCGTCGGGCACGGCACCCCCGAGGCGTACGGTGTTCCAGCCCGAACGCCCGATGTAGGCCGACTTGGTCACATCCTCCGGATAGGTGTCGACGAGTTCGTCCGCCTCCTCCCGGTTGTTGCCGCACTTGAGCCCGACCGAGTCGCCGGAGCCGAGGAACGCGAAGATCTTGTCGGACACCTTCGCGACCACGTCCCCCTCCCACGGCTCGTCCTGCCACGCCCCCGGCTTGCCGAGGCAGTACTCGAGCAACTCCGCTGCGGTCAGTCTCATCTCTCGCAACTCCCCATCGAGCGTCTCCATCCGTCGAACGTCTCCATCCGTCGAACGTCTCGACGGGATTGTCCAACGGGTAGTCGCTCCCGACCAGCAGTCGCCGCCGGGTTTCAACTGAAGCGGTTGGAGATCGCGTGGCCCCGGGCGTTCGACGGCCGGGCGCGCGAGGCCCACCGGTACCGCGTACCGGTGGGCCCTTGACGATGCTCGCGGTGGGCTACTTGGCGCCCGCGTTGACCATCTGGCGCAGTTCCTTCTTCAGTTCCGAGATCTCGTCGCGGTAGCGGGCGGCGACCTCGAACTGGAGCTCGGCGGCGGCGTTGTGCATCTGGTCCGTGAGCTGCTGGATCAGGTCGGCCAGGTCGGACGACGGCAGCCCGCCGGCCAGTTCCTTGGCCTTCTCCCCCGCCTTCAGCTTGCCGCCACCAGGCACCGGCGCCTTGCCGCGGCTCTGGCTCCGGCCGTTCCCGAGCAGCTCGGCGGTGTCCGCGTCCTCGCGGGCGAGCATGTCGGTGATGTCGGCGATCCGCTTGCGCAGCGGCTGCGGGTCGACGCCGTTCTCGAGGTTGTAGGCGACCTGCTTGGCGCGGCGACGGTTGGTCTCGTCGATCGCCATCTCCATCGACGGGGTGATCTTGTCCGCGTACATGAAGACGGCACCCGACACGTTCCGGGCCGCGCGGCCGATCGTCTGGATCAGCGACCGCCCGGAGCGCAGGAAGCCCTCCTTGTCGGCGTCCAGGATCGCGACCAGCGACACCTCGGGCAGGTCCAGACCCTCGCGCAGCAGGTTGATGCCGACCAGTACGTCGAACTCGCCCATCCGCAGTTCGCGGAGCAGCTCGACCCGGCGCAGCGTGTCCACCTCGCTGTGCAGATACCTGGTCCGGATCCCCATCTCCAGCAGGTAGTCGGTCAGATCCTCCGACATCTTCTTGGTCAGCGTCGTGACGAGCACCCGCTCGTCCTTCTCGACCCGGATCCGGATCTCGTGGATCAGGTCGTCGATCTGGCCCTTGGTCGGCTTCACGATCACCTCGGGGTCGATCAGACCCGTCGGCCGGATGATCTGCTCGACGAACCCGTCGGACTTGTCCTGCTCGTACTGCCCCGGGGTCGCGGACAGGTAGACCGTCTGGCCGATCCGCTCCAGGAACTCCTCCCAGCGCAGCGGCCGGTTGTCCATCGCTGACGGCAGCCGGAAGCCGTGCTCGACCAGGGTCCGCTTGCGGGACATGTCGCCCTCGTACATCCCGCCGATCTGCGGCACGGTGACGTGCGACTCGTCGATCACCAGCAGGAAGTCCTCGGGGAAGTAGTCCAGCAGGCAGTGCGGCGCCGTACCGGGGGCGCGGCCGTCGGTGTGCCGGGAGTAGTTCTCGATCCCGGAACAGGTGCCGATCTGCCGCATCATCTCGATGTCGTACGTCGTCCGCATCCGCAGCCGCTGCGCCTCCAGCAACTGCCCGCCCTTCTCCAGCTCGGCCAGCCGCTCCTCGAGCTCGGCCTCGATGCTGTTGATCGCGCGTTCCATCTTCTCGGGCGCGGTCACGTAGTGCGTCGCGGCGCCGATGTAGAGCTCGTTCTCCTCGCTCAGCACCTCGCCGGTCAGCGGGTGCAGCGTCATCACCCGCTCGATCTCGTCACCGAAGAACTCCACCCGAACGGCGAGCTCCTGGTAGACCGGGAAGACCTCGAGCGTGTCGCCGCGGACCCGGAAGGTGCCGCGGGTGCCGGCCAGGTCGTTGCGCGCGTACTGCACGCCGACCAGTTTGCGGAGCAGACCGTCGCGGTCCATCTCGTCGCCGACCTTCACGTGGATCATCCGGTTCAGGTACTCGTCGGCGGAGCCCAGGCCGTAGATGCAGGACACGGTCGCGACCACGACGACGTCGCGCCGGGTCAGCAGGGACCAGGTCGCGGAGTGCCGGAGCCGCTCAACCTCCTCGTTGATCGAGGAGTCCTTCTCGATGTAGGTGTCCGTCTGCGGGACATACGCCTCTGGCTGGTAGTAGTCGTAGTACGAGACGAAGTACTCGACCGCGTTCGCGGGGAAGAAGTGCCGCAGTTCGGTCGCGAACTGGGCGGCCAGCGTCTTGTTCGGCTGGAGGATCAGCATCGGCCGCTGGACCTTCTCCGCGAGCCACGCCATCGTGGCCGTCTTACCCGTACCCGTGGCGCCCAGCAGCACCACGTCCTGCTCGCCCGCGTTGATCCGGCGCTCGAGCTCGGCGATCGCGGCCGGCTGGTCGCCGGCCGGATCGAAGTCGGACACGACCTTGAGGGGCGCGACCATACGCTGGAGATCGGTGACCTGTCTCATGCCCTCCACCGTACGGCGCGCCGCAGACACTTTTCTGTCCCTACCCCTCCGCCCCGGTCTGGCAGGTCCGAAAATCCGCCCGGGGCGCGGTGCCTGGCCCCTGGCTCAGAAGCTCTTGACCAGGGTGTTGTTCATGAAGAGCAGCTCGTTCACCCGGCGGTCGTAGACCTTGACCTCGAGCCCGGCGTCCGTCGCCGTCACCTTGCCGTACTGGTCCTGGTAGGTGGTGATGAACCCCTTGAACGGGAGCAGCTTGCCGCTCTTCGTCGGCACGTTCGCGGAGTACGAGATCGAGTAGCACGCCTTGAGCGCCTCGCTCGGGCAGTTCAGCGCGATCCCCTTGCTGATCCGGACGTTGTGATAGCCGTTCGACTCGATGTCGACCAGGTGCTCGGCGAAGCCCTTGGCGTCGTACAGCTCGGTCTGGCGGACCCAGTAGTAGCCGTCGATCAGCCCGCGCTTGTTGAACTCCTGGAGGATGTAGTACTTCCCCGAGATGGTCTTGTCCGGGCCCTGGAGCCAGCCCTTGGCCGGGGTGAACCAGACCCCGCCACCCACCTCGACGCCGACATCGCCCGGGCCCTTGGTCTTCGGGGCCTCGGTCGGCGTCGGCGGGGTGTAGAGGGTGCCCACCGGGGCCGGCGTCAGGCTGTCGTTGGCGGCCGGGGCGGTGCCGCCCGCGTTGTCGTCGCCGCCGCTACTGACGAGCAGGACCACTCCGACCGCGATCAGGATGACCGCGAGCACCGCGCCACCCATCACGATCCACGGGGTGCGCGACGGCTTGGCCGACCGGTACTGCGGTCCGGCCGGGCCGGGCCCCCAACCACCCTGGACAGGCGGTTGCTGCGGAGGTCCGTACTGCTGACTCATGATCGCCCCTCGCGGTGTGTCATGGGATTAGGCGGTGTGGGTGGAGCTGGTTGTGGTGGAGCAGGTGCGGTGGAACAGGAGCGGTGGAGCAGGTGTGGTGGGACAGGTGCGGGTGAAGCGGTTGGGGGTGGAGCGGGTGTGTGGCGTGGAACACGTCAGAGGCTGTCGAGCACCGACTGCTTCATCGGGGCCGCGTCGGCCTCGGCCTTCTGGGCATAGTCGGCTCGGCTCCGGAAGTCCATCGCCGTGACCAGGCCGTCCTTGCGCCGGTACGCCTCCACCCAGCCCTGGATCTTGATGCCCTCGGAGGTGGAGGTGTAGGAGATCGCTACGCACTCCACCAAGACGTCCTTCGGGCACGGCAGGTTCCGGACGTTGCCTAGCTGAGCGATCTCCTTGTCGGTCTCGCCCTCGACGATGCCGACCGCGAAGGCGTTCGCCGTCACGTTCTGCTTCTGCCGGACCCAGAGGAAGGCGCGTGGCTCACCGTTCGGCGCGTAGGTGACCAGTTGCTTGCCGTTGGTCTCCTTCTCCAGCGGACTCCAGCCCTCGACCGGCACCACGGAGACGCCCTGTGCGACCGGGATCGCGTTGGCGGGCGGTGTGTACGTCGAGGTCGGCGTGCTGGAGGTGGGCGGAAGGCCGGGGTCGGCGGAGTCGTCTCCCCCGGTGAGCAGGACCAGAGCGACGGCGACCAGCGCGACAACTGCCAGACCTGCCGCGATCGGAAGAAGCACCGGCGGAACAGTCGGCCGCTTCTTGACAGGCTCCGCCCGCCGCAAAGACGGCGGCCCCACCTGATCCCCCCACGACGAAGCCCCACCAGCACCCTGTACTCCGGCACCGGCTGTGCCGGCAGTACCCGTGCCCTGGACACCCGCACCCGCACCACCAGCACCGGCTCCGCCGGCAGAACCCGCGCCTTGAGCACCTGCACCTCCGGTACGGGCCGCGCCGGCAGTACCCGTGCCCTGGACACCTGCACCGGCTGCGTCGGCGCCCGTGGTGCCGGCGGTTGGCGGGGCTCCGCTACCGGCGGTGCCTGCAGTGGTGCCAGTGGCTGGGGTGCCGGTGGTGTCTGGGGTGTTGGGGTCCCATGGGGAGGTTGGGCGGGGTGGGACCTCCAGGGACCAGGGGGATGGTGGGAGGTCTGGTTCTGGGGTGGCAGGTTCCTCCTCCCCCGAGTCCGTCTTGCGGACCCAGGGGTTGCGGGGGCCTTGGGGCTTGTCGCGCTTTCCGTTCACTGGCTCTTGATCACCGACTGCAGCATCGCCGTCGAGTCCTTCTGGATGCTGGCGGCTTTGTCCTTGCGACCGTAGACCCGGATGATCGTGACCACGCCGTCGTTGCGCTCGATCACGCCGACGAAACCGATCACCGGCAGGCTCTTGTTCTGGCTGGTCGCGACCGCCTCGAAGGTCTGGGTGGTGACGAGCTTGACGTTCGACTGGTTGTTCCCACCGGACTTGAGTTCGCGCGGGCTATTCGCCTTGAACTGGGTCAGGCCCTTCTTCTCCGCGTTCAGCAGCGTCGGCAGCAGAGTCGAGGTGGTGCTGCTCGTCTTGGCCGCGTTCACCATGAAGAACGCCTCGCCCTGCTTGAGCAGGTAAACGCCGCTGAACCCTTCCAGCGACTTGCGGAGGTAGCCGGACTGCGGCTTCACGTAGACGCCTTCGGCGACCTCAATGCCCTCGTCGGCGCCGCTGGTCGGCTCGGTACTCGGCTCGGTGCTCGGCTCTGTACTCGGCTCCGTGCTCGGCTCCGTGCTGGGCTCGGTGCTCGGTTCAGTGCTCGGCTCGGTGCTCGGCTCGCCCGACGGCTGGCTGGTCGGGGTGGTGGGCTCCGGCTGGACCGTGTCGTCGTCACCGCCGCCGAACACCAGCGCCAAGACGACACCGATGACAGCTACCGCGGCAAGACCTCCACCTGCGAGCAGGAGGATCTTGTTGTTGCCCTTGCCGCCGCGCCCTGCACCGCCGCCGTACTGCGGACCCCACTGCTGTTGCCCCGGCTGCTGCTGCCCAGGGAACCCCTGCTGCGGCGGGTAGCCCGGCTGCTGGCCCTGGTACTGCGGCTGGCCCGTGTACTGCTGAGGCGGAGGCCCCTGCGGGTACGGCGGCTGCTGCGTCGGCTGCCCCTGATAAGGCGGCTGCGGCGGACGCCCCTGCGGAGGCGGCCCTTGCGGCGGCGGCCCCTGCGGCGGCTGGCCCTGCGGAGGCGGCCCTTGCGGCGGCGGCCCCTGCGGCGGCTGGCCCTGCGGAGGCTGCCCCTGGTACGGCGGTCGCCCCGGCTGCCCGTAGCCCGGAGGCGGCGGCTGCTGCGGTCCGCCGTACGGCGGCTGACCCTGCTGCGGGCCCGGCTGACCCGGCTGCGGGCCCGGCCGGCCCGGCTGCGGCTGGCCCGGCTGGCCGTAGCCCGGCTGGCCTCCGTACGGCTGTCCGGGCTGGCCGCCCTGGCCGTACGGCGGTTGCTGGTTGCTCATGCCTGCGTCTCCCCAGTCGTTCCGTCGAAGCCTGCGACCGGCACGCTCTCCTGGGCCACCACTCCACGCTCGGACTTCGGCACGGAGCGCACCGAGTTGCCACAGGCGGAGCAGAAGTCCGAGTGGGGCAGCAGCGGCATCTCACAGCGGGAGCAGAATGCCAGGTCGCCGGAGGCGTGGTTCGAGCCGCCGCGCGCGGCGGACTCCAGGGCCGCCTCGAGCAGGCCCGTGTGCAGCACGGTCCGGACCCGGATGATCAGCGCGCCGAGCAGCAGCAGACCCCAGAGCACAGCCAGGATCGCGCCGACGGTCGAGCCGTGACCACCGACGAAGCCGAGCAGGTAGACACCACCCTGGTACAGCGCGTTGACCATCATCGCCTGCAGCAGGCCGAACACCCAGCGCGGGGTGAAGCCGTCGTACTTCTCGCCCAGACCGGAGAACTCGGCAACGGCCAGGCCGGTCGCCGACCCGTAGATCAGCGGCTTCACGAAGCCCTGCAGCACCACGATGGAGATCCACGTGCCGGTGCTGCTGCCCGGACCGGCGAAACCACCGCTGATCCAGCCCCAGTGCAGGACGAGGGTCTCGAAGCAGGCGAAGCCGACACCGGCCACGACGCCGAACGTGAACCCGTCCATCAGGTCGTCGTACCGCGGCCGGGAGGCCAGGTAGATCGGGCCGATCTGCCGGATCAGTTCCGACACGACCGGGACCAGGAGCATCAGGATCACCAGGTCGCGTACGGCCGGACCGGCGTCGTTGATGCCGATCGTGTCGGTCGACAGGGTCAGCCGGTCCGACCAGAGCCAGGTGAACAGCGCGGCCAGTACGCCGGTCAGCACGAACGCCGCGGCGACGACCGGGATCGGCTCGTCCTCCCACAGGTTCACGTCGTACAAGTAGAGGATGTAGACGATCGGGATGGCGAAGGCGGCCACCATGATCGCGACCGGCAAGGCGCCCAGCGCGGCCGTCACCACGGTCAGCAGCAGGGCGATGCCCAGCGCGACCCGATAGGTGTACGGCTGCCGCCCGGCACCCTGCGGCATGATCGTCGAAACCAGTTTGAACGAGGCCACCGGTTCGTCCGGTCTGGCCGCGTACGCCTTCTTGCGCTGAGCGTCCCCGGACTGCACGTCGTTGCCACAGTGATGGCAGAAGTGCGACACCTCGGGAACGTCAGAGCTACAGCGCGGACAATCCACGCCATCCTCCCAACATTGGACTTGCGGACCGACGCGGAGTACGCGCCGAGGGATGGTCAGGTCGGCCGGGTGTCAGGCCGGACGAACCCGCACAGATTCTCGTACAGGTCGACCCGGATTCATCATTTCCCGGCCAGGGGTCACCCTTTCGTGTCCTGACCGTGCCCTGCCGCGTCGTTTCCGGACCGTGTCCTGAGCAGCTCCGCCCATACCTCGTCCACCCGCCGGTCGAGGTCCTCGAGGGTGCCGGAGTTGTCCACCACCAGGTCCGCCGCCGCCAGCCGCTGGTCCCGCGACGCCTGGCTCGCGATCCGTGCTTTCGCTTCCTCCTCGGCCATCCCGCGCGCGCCGGTCAACCGCTCGACCTGCACTTCCGGCGGTACGTCGACCACCAGCACCAGGTCGAACTTGTCCGCCTGGCCCGTCTCCACCAGCAACGGAATGTCGTGCACCACCACGGCGTCCTCGGGGGCCTCGGCCTCGATCTCGGCGGCCCGGGCCCGAACCCGCGGATGGATGATCGCCTCCAGTTTCCGCCGGGCCTGCTCGTCCCCGAAGACGATCCGCCCCACGGCCGGCCGATCGAGTGAACCCTCGGCCGTCAGCACCTCGTCCCCGAAGACCGCGACCACCTCGGCCAACCCGTCGGTGCCTCGCGCAACCACTTCCCGCGCGAGCAGATCCGAGTCGATCACCACCGCCCCACGCTCCCCCAGCCGCGCCGACACGGCGCTCTTCCCGGACCCGATCCCGCCGGTCAACCCAACTCTCAGCACCCCCGCACCCTACCCAGTCCATTCCTTGAGGAAGCCGACCGTCCGGGTTCGGTCCTACGGTGGTGGCATGGACTCGACAGACGTGCTCGGCACCCAGCAGATTCTCGACGCCGACCTGGCGGACTGGCGGAAGCTTGCGCAGGCCTTTCACGGGCGGTTCCTGACCGGGGACTTCGGTGCCGGCGTCAGGTTCGTGAGCGCTGTCGCCGAGGTCAGCGAAGCGGCCGGGCACCGGCCGGAGGTACGACTGACCGAGCAGTCGGTCGACCTGAAGCTGATCAGCCGCGACGCGGTCTACCGGCCGGAGGACGGGCCGGAGGTGGTCGTCTCCTACGTGACGCAGCGCGATGTGGACCTCGCGCGGCGGATCAGCGCGGTCGCCAAGGAGCAGGGGATCACGGCTGCGCCAGCAGCCGTGACTCAACTGGAGCTTGCGCTGGACACAGCCGATTTTGCCGCGATCGGGCCATTCTGGGCCGCGGTGCTGACCGGCAGTACCGACTCGCTGCGGGGCAACGACGTCGGCGATCCGACCGGGCAACTGCCGCTGCTGTGGTTCCAGGACACCGAACCGCATGAGACGCCGCGGCAGCGGTTCCACCTGGACCTGTGGGTTCCGCCGGAGGTCGCCGAGGAACGGATCGCGGCCGCCGTCGCGGCGGGTGGGCGCATGGTCGACGACTCGGAGGCGCCGTCGTTCACGGTCCTCGCCGACCCCGAAGGCAACAAGGTCTGCGTCTGCACCAGCCTCGACCGCTAGAAGGCACCCCGTACGACACCCGCCCCGCGCCGGCCGAAGCGAGCTCCGTACAAAAGTTCAGCGCCAACAGGCGAGACCCCCGCACCCAGTACGGGGGTGCGGGGGTCTCGGGTCCTGCTGGGTGGATCAGCCCTGGCCGGTCAGCTTTTCGCGGAGGGCCTGGAGTGCCTCGTCGGAAGCGAGCGCGCCCTCGACGGGAGCGTCGTCCTTCGGGGCCGCCGCGGACGAGTACGTGGAGGCCTCGCCGGCCTCGACGTCCGCCGTCTTGGCGTCCTCGATCTGCTTCTTGTGGGCCTCCCAGCGCGCGTGGGCCTCGGCGTACTGCCGCTCCCACTCCTCACGCTGCTTGTCGAAGCCCTCGAGCCACTCGCCGGTCTCCGGGTCGAAGCCGTCCGGGTAGACGTAGTTGCCCTGGTCGTCGTACGTCGCCGCCATGCCGTACAGCGTGGGGTCGAAGTCGTCCGAGACCGGGTCCAGCCCCTCGTTGGCCTGCTTCAGCGACAGCGAGATCCGGCGACGCTCGAGGTCGATGTCGATGATCTTGACCATCGTGTCGTCGTTGACCTGGACGACCTGCTCCGGGATCTCGACGTGACGCTCGGCCAGCTCGGAGATGTGCACCAGACCCTCGATGCCCTCCTCCACGCGGACGAACGCACCGAACGGAACCAGCTTGGTGACCTTGCCGGGCACGATCTGGCCCATCTGGTGGGTCCGGGCGAACTGCTGCCACGGGTCTTCCTGGGTCGCCTTCAGCGACAGCGAGACGCGCTCGCGGTCCATGTCGACGTCCAGCACCTCGACGGTGACCTCCTGGCCGACCTCGACGACCTCGGTCGGGTGGTCGATGTGCTTCCAGGACAGCTCGGAGACGTGCACCAGACCGTCGACGCCACCCAGGTCCACGAAGGCACCGAAGTTGACGATCGAGGAGACGACACCCTTGCGGATCTGGCCCTTCTGCAGCTGGGTGAGGAAGTTCATCCGCACCTCGGACTGCGTCTGCTCCAGCCACGCGCGACGCGACAGAACCACGTTGTTGCGGTTCTTGTCGAGCTCGATGATCTTGGCCTCGATCTCCTGGCCGACGTACGGCTGGAGGTCGCGGACGCGACGCATCTCGACGAGCGAGGCCGGCAGGAAGCCGCGGAGGCCGATGTCCAGGATGAGTCCACCCTTGACGACCTCGATGACGGTGCCGGTGACGACGCCGTCCTCTTCCTTGATCTTCTCGATCGTGCCCCACGCCTTCTCGTACTGAGCGCGCTTCTTGGACAGGATCAGACGGCCTTCCTTGTCCTCCTTCTGGAGAACCAGGGCCTCGACGTGGTCGCCGACGTTGACGACCTCGTTCGGGTCGACGTCGTGCTTGATCGACAGCTCGCGGGAGGGAATCACGCCTTCGGTCTTGTAACCGATGTCGAGGAGAACCTCGTCCCGGTCGACCTTGACGATGGTCCCCTCAACGATGTCGCCGTCGTTGAAGTACTTGATGGTCTGATCGATCGCCGCGAGGAAGTCTTCCTCCGACCCGATGTCATTGACCGCTACCTGCGGGGTGGTGCGTACTGCGGGGTCGAGAGGTGCCTCGATGCTGGCCGTCATGTGGTGGGTTGCTCCGTGGGCTGATGGTGTCGTGCGGGTGCACCCGGGCCGTTGGATCGCAACAAAGGCGCTGGATTACCTGAAGAGGACAGAATCACCATCGACTGCTGCGAGCACGAGCCTGCTCCGTCCGAGGTCGCGCGGGCCCATAGCGCATCTCACAGAATACGGGTATTGACGAAGGCAGGGCAACCCGGGGCACCCGGTGGCGACCGGCCGCCCGCCGAGGCGTCCCGACGTGCAACTGATCTCAATGTACGACGTCGAGGTCCGGCCGCCCGCCGGCCAGGTTCCCCGTGTCGGCGATCCGGGTGATCAGGGAGTGCGCGGCCGTCGTCACCGGGTTGACTCCCGGCCGGCCGGCGAGGTCGATCAGCGCCCACAGATCGGCCACCCGGGCCCGCTCCTGGAGGTTGTCCCCGAGATCCACTCCCGCCCGTACGACGCTCAGCACCGCCCCGCCCAGCACCGGGTCCTCGCAGAACCGGAGCAGGTTCCCCAGGTCGGCGTACGGCGAACCGGCGTAAGCGAACTCCCAGTCGATCAGGCCGGTGATCTCGGCCGTGTCCGGGTCCACCAGCAGGTTCTTCGGGTTGAAGTCGCTGTGCACGAGGCAGATCCGGTCCACTCCGCTGTCAGCGAGATCCTCGGCCCGGTCCAGTACGGCGTACATGGTGTCCACCTGGTCGCGGGTGAGGCCCATGTCCTCCACATACCGGTTGAACCACTGCTCGAGTCCGCCCGCGCCGAACGACTCGATCACCAGGTCCCGGCCGACGAACTGTCCGAAGGTGAGGAGGGGCATCCCGCTCAACCGGACCAGCAACTCGCCCAACTGCTCCCCGACCTTCCGCCGCTCCTTGTCGCCCGCGGTGGCCAGATAGGTCTCCAGGTTCACCCCGGGCAACCGCTCGGTCAGCACGTACGGCGGCGCGCCGTCGCCCGCGGGATCCGGCATCGCGTCCAGCACGCGCGGCACCGGCAGGAGCCCGCGAACGAGCCGCATCAGCGACACGTCTACCGCGGCCCGGTCCGGATGTTTCACATACAGCTTCAGTACCGCGTCTTCTCCGCCGGCGCTGACAGCGAACGTCTCGCCGCCGTATCCGCCGGTCAGCGGAACAGCGCTGGCCGCAAGAGCCCCGAAGTCGTCCACACCCCGCATCCTGCCGTACGCCGGATTTCGCTACCACAGTTGCGTAAATTGAATGCGGTCTTCTACGCTGATTAACGAAACACCGGTAGCGAAAAGGAGCACGGGATGGCAGGGCGAGGCAGGCCGCGGGACGCGGGCGTGGAGCAGCGCGTCCTGGCAGCCGCGATGGCGGAGATCCGGCGGGGCGGCTACGACGCTCTCTCGGTCAACCGGGTCGCGGAGCAGGCCGGGGTCGCCAAGACCACGCTCTACCGCCGCTGGCCGTCCAAGGCCGAGTTGGTCGTCGCCCTGATCACCCATCTGCGCGAAGACGTCCCTTTCGAGCCGTCCGACGACCCGCGTGCCGACCTGACCGAACTCGTCACCGCGATAGCGACCAATCTCGCCTCCACTCCGACCACCCTGATAGCGGATCTCGCCGCGGCCGCCGCTCGCGAACCGCGCGTCGGCGAGGCCGTCCGCGCTCTCTGGGCAGAGCGGCACCGTGCGGTCACAGCGGTAGTCGCCAAGGCGCAGGAAGCCGGACTCGTGCTGAACCACGTCTCCCCCGCGGTCCTGGTCGACCAACTCGTCGGCCCTCTGTACTACCGGCTCCTGGTCACCGGCGAGCCACTGTCCCCCGACTACGCGAGGACGCTCGTGCGCAGCGTCCTCGGCCCTGAGGAGTCCCGATGAGCACCACCATCACCAGCGAGAAGAAGAAGACCCCCGTACGCCGCCGCGTACTCGCCGGCGTCGGCGCGTTCGCCGTACTGCTCGCCGGGTACTGCGTCTACGCGATCGCCCACACCACGGTCCTCCACACCGAGATCGAGATCGACGCGTCTCCCGAGCAGGTGTGGCAGGTGCTCGCCGACCGCGACGCCTACCCGACCTGGAACCCGTTCATGGTCTCGTCCACGGGCGAGTTGACGGTCGGCTCGACGATCACCAACGTGCTCAAGGACACCAACGGCAAGGAGACCGAGTTCACCCCGGAACTGCTCGCGGTCGAGCCCGGCAAGGAGTTGCGCTGGATCGGCAGGATCGGTTTCGGCGGCATCTTCGACGGCGAGCACTCGTTCCGGATCGAGCCGCTCGAGGGTGGGCGATCGCGGTTGATCCAGGAGGAGAAGTTCAAGGGCATCGCCGTGCCGTTCACCGTCGGCATGCTGAACAAGACGATAAAACCGCAGTTCGAGGCGATGAACGAGGCGCTGGCCAAGCGCGCTGCCGGGTAGACATAGGCTGACGGCGTGGTGGAGCCGCGGCGGGTGGAGTTGTCCGAGCCGGAGACGTCGAGGGCGAGCCGGACCTATTGGGACTCGGCGGCCGAGGAGTATCTGGCGGAGCACGGCGAGTTCCTCGGCGACGACAGGTTCATCTGGTGCCCCGAGGGTGTGGACGAGGCGACCGCCCGACTCCTCGGCCCCGTCCGGAACAAGCGGATCCTCGAGGTCGGCTGCGGTGCCGCGCAGTGTTCCCGCTGGCTGGTCGGCCAGGGCGCGAAGGTTGTTGCCTTCGACATCTCGATCGAGCAACTCCGGCTCGGGCAGCAGTTGGACCGCCGCACCGGCACCGCAGTACGGACTGTGGCTGCTGATGCCGGCGCCATCCCTTTCCAGGACGGCACCTTCGACATCGCCTGCTCGGCCTTCGGTGCGCTGCCGTTCGTGGCCGACGCCGAGGCGGCCCTGAGGGAGATCGCCCGCACCTTGAAGCCTGGCGGACTCCTCGTGTTCTCTGTCACCCACCCGATCCGCTGGAGCATGCCGGACGACCCGACCCCGGCCGGCCTGCGGATCACCCAGTCGTACTTCGACCGCACGCCGTACGTCGAGGTCGACGACCGGGGCACCGCCATCTACGCCGAGCACCACCGCACCACCGGCGACTGGATCCGTGCCCTCACCGGCGCCGGGTTCGTCATCGACGACCTGCTCGAGCCCGAGTGGCCCGCCGGCAACGACCAGGTCTGGGGCGGTTGGGGACCAGACCGCGGCCGGCTCGTTCCCGGCACCGCAATCTGGTCAGCCCACACCACAGCTAGTACGCCAACAGCTAGCTAGACGGTCCGGCGCGGCCGGAGCGACAGGACGAGGACCAGGCCGAGCAACAGCAACCCGATGATCAGCGAGATCAGCGGCACCCAGAAGCCGATCAGGGTCAACTGCGCGGCCTTCGCCTTGTAGTTGCCCTCGTCGCTGCCCTTGACGCCGTCGACGTTCTTCTTCACCGTCGCGTCGTCGTACTTGATCAGCACCTTGGTGGCGGTGACCCGCGGCTCGCCGTTGTAGCTGAGCGAGGCGAGTTGCTCCTCCTGGCCCTTGATGATCGCGCCGGTGGTCGGCTCGATCCACAGCGTCCGCTTGTTCTGGTAGCTGCGCTGTACGGCGACGGCGTCGGTCCCCGTCTCCTTGATCACCGCCGGCGGCACCATCAGCGGCTTCGCCTGCGGAATGTCCTGCTTCGGCACTTCCTGCTCGAACACGTACACGTTCAGCCCGTAGAGCTTGTCCTCACCCTTGTACTGGATCGGGTAGGCCTTGCGGGTGCTGGTGTCCCAGAACTGGTACGTCTTCTTCTCGGTGCCGAACGGGAACTTCAGCACCAGGCCCTGGTGACCCTGGAAGTACGGGTCGCCGTCCTTGGGCTTGAGCCGGTCCTCCTTCTTCAGCGTGGTGGTGATGTACTCCCCGCTGTTGTCCTGCTCGTTCTCGCCGGCCCAGCGCACGGCCTCACCGGTGCGCGCGTCCAGCACCACCCGCTCCTGCACGAAGCTCAGCGGCATCTCGTCGGTCTTCGAGGCGTCGTCGGGGAACTTGTAGTCCACCGAGTCGTCCGTCACGACGGCGGTGTCGAAGACCACGACGTCGCGATCGAGCGCCTCGCTGATCTTCTTCGCGGCCGCCACATCACCGCGAACCGTCCGGCGGGCCTCCAGCGAGACACCTGTCTTCTCCCGCAGCTCCTTCACGCTGAAGATGGTGGCGTCCGTTCCGGTCGACACGGTCTGCGCGACCTGGTCGGCCGGCGCCACCGCCAGCGTCGGATAGGCGTAGAACTTGGCCAGTGCCGCGATGCCGATGAAGAAGATCCCCAGTGCGATCACCAAGGCACGACTGCGATTACCCACAACAACCCCTCCCGGTCTGTCCGCGGGACGCTACCAGCGAGTAGGGAGCTTGAACAGACACTGACGGCGACAAAATGGCGCAGTGGCCGAACTGACATATAGTCCGGCGACATGACCGGGATCTGGGGGGCGCCCAACCGACTTCGCGCGGCGCCCGACGACCGCGTACTGCGGGTCGTCGTGCTGGCCGTCGCGGCCGTGCAGTCGGTCGTTCTCGGGCTGCTCGCGCGGCGCGGTTCCTGGCTGAGCGACGACCTCGACTTCCTGGTCCAGGGCGATCGGGGCTTCGCGCCGAACGAGTTGCTGACCCCGTTGAACGATCACATCGCGCCGGGACTGCGCTTCGTCTACGCCGTGTTCGCGCAACTGGCACCGCTGAGCTACGACTTCACCGTCGGCTGGCGGGTCGTCATGCAGGCGCTGGCGATCGCCCTGATGGGCTTCCTGCTGCTCCGGCTGCTGGGCTCGAGCTGGTGGGTGGTCACCGGCACCGCGCTCTATGCCCTGACCCCGCTGAGCATGCCGTCGTTCATGTCGCTGTCGAGTGCGGTGAACAATCTGCCCGCCCACGTCTTCGGCTTGTTGCTGCTGCACGCGACCCTCGACTGGTACTCCGGCCACCGCCGCCGAGCGGTTGCCTATGGCCCCCTTTCGGTGCTGATCTCGTTGGCCTGCTGGGAGAAGTCGGGTCTGGTCCTGATCACCGCGCTCGCCCTCGCGCTCTACCTGCGCAAGCTTCCGCTGCGCCCTTGGCTTCGCCAGAGCCGGCCGTTCGCGGCCGCTCTCGCGGTCCCGGTGATCGCCTTCGGCGTTGTGTACCTGACTCACGGCCGACCGACCGAGCGGGACTTTCCGAGCTTCGGCCAGCTGGTCGAACTGGCCGGCCACGCGGTCGCGGTACCGGTGGGAGCGCTGGTCGGTGGACCATGGCAGTGGAGTACGGTCGCGGTGCCGTTCGGGCTGGCGGACGCACCGGCCGGCGCGGTCGTCCTCGGTGCGGGGGTCGCGGTGTTCCTGCTGCTGGTGGCGTGGCGGATGGACCGGCGGGCGTTGTGGCTGTGGGGCTCGGTCATCGTCTATGTGCTGGTCACCCTGATCCTGGTCTCGTACGCGCGGTTCGAGGTGTTCGGAGCGGTCTTCGTCCTGCACTACCACTACTGGTCCGACCTCTCGATCGCCTTGACGCTGGCCGTGGTCCTGTCGGCCCGCTCCGCTCGTCCCCGTGTCAGTCTCGCCCGGCTGGCACCGGCCGTGGCCGGAGCTTGCCTGGTCGCCTGGATCGTCGGCATCGTCGTATCGGACGTGGGATTCGCCAAGCTGTGGGGCAAGAACCCAGCCGGTCCGTACTTCGCCACGGTGACTGGCGAACTCGAGGCCGCCGGGCCGACGGTGAACCTGTGGGACGTCACCATGCCGGGCCAGATCTCGACCACGCTGGCCACTGACAACCGCCTGTCCCCCGTACTCCGCATGGCCGGGATCCCCTTTGAGCTGCAGGGCCCAGGAAGTGCGCCGCGGTTCGTGGACGACAGCGGCCGGCTCCGACCGGCGGAGCTGGTCACCTGGTCGACAGCCACTCCACCGCCCAACTGCGGGTTGACCCTGCGGGGAGTCGCCTCGGCGACCCTGCCGCTCAAGTCGTCACTGTCGGACGAGGCCCGCTGGTTCGCCAAGATCGGCTATGTGTCGAGCACGGAGACCCGGTTGCGGGTCGAACTGGTCGACGCCGACGGCCGGTCCGCCCCGATGCCCGAACCAGCCGCAGCCTGGCCGGCCGCCGCTCTCGGCACGATGTACTACGGTCCGTCTGACCTGATTCGGGCCACCTCGGTCCGGGTGAGCACCACCGACCCGTCGGCGACCGTCTGCCTCGGTGGAATCGACATCGGCCTCCCGGGGGTGACTGGATGAGACGCACGAGATTCCCGGCGCTGGACGGCCTGCGCGCGATCGGCGCACTGGCCATCGTGACCACGCACGTCGGTTTCCAGAGCGGCGACGCGCTGAACGGCCCGTTCGCCGGCGTGCTGTCCCGGCTGGACATCGGCGTCGCCATCTTCTTCGCGATCTCGGGGTTCCTGCTGTACCGGCCGCACGTCGTCGCCTGGTTCGAGGAGACCGAGCCGCCGCGGGTGTTGCCGTACCTGCGCAACCGGGCCTTGCGGATCCTGCCCGCGCTCTGGGTCGCGGTAGTGCTTGCCGCTTTGCTGGTCCCGAACGACCGGGCCGTCTCCTGGGTGTCATACCTGCGGCACGCCACTTTCACCCAGATCTACGTCGATTCACCGCCGGCCCATGGTCTGACGCAGCTGTGGAGTCTGTCGACCGAGGTGACGTTCTACCTGCTGCTGCCATTGCTGGCCAAGCTGCTCACCAGCTATGAGCGGCCCACTCGTCGTGCGGTGCGGTGGCGGCTCGCAGTACTGGTCGGGCTCGCTGTTCTGGGACCGGTGTGGATGGCGGGCATTTCGGCGACCGGGAATCCGCTGGCCGGGCTCTGGCTGCCCGGGTACATCGGCTGGTTCGCCGTTGGCATGGGGTTCGCGCTCTGGCAGGTGGCTCGCAGCAGTGGGCGGCTCGGTCCGTCCGTGCTCGACAGCCTGACCAAGATCCCCGGCACGGTCTGGGGTGTCGGGATCGCGCTGTTCCTGATCGCCGCCACCCCGCTCGCCGGGCCGTTCAACCTGAGTGCGCCGAGCCCGGGCCAGGCCTTCGTGAAGAGCCTGCTCCATACCGTGATCGCGGCCTGTGTGGTGTTCCCGGCGATCACGCCGACGGCGCGGATCAGCGCAGTACTGGGTGGGAAGGTGGGGCACGTCGCCGGCGACATCTCCTACGGCACGTTCGTGTATCACCTGATCGTGTTGAGCCTGGTCCATCAGGGCCTCGGCCTGGAGTTGTTCGAGGGGCACTTCGCGGTCCTGTTCTGGCCGACTGTCGTCCTCACCACAGCAGTGGCTACCGCGAGCTACTACTTGCTGGAACGGCCCGTGATGCGGCGGGGACGACGCGACAAGAACTACGACGTCTCCCCTGTCGGCTTGGACAGCAGGGCCAGCGCACAGCCGAACAAGACCGACGCCTGGACCACCCCGGAGGTCAGGCCCGCTCCTCCGTCCGGCCAGGGCTGAGCCGCCGCCACCAGGGTTCCCAGCAGGACAGCTCCGGTGACGATCGCGATCAACACGATCCTGCGACCGTCAAGGAACCAAGCGAGTCCTGCGGCTAGCACAGCCGCGCCCAGGCCCGTCCAGCCCGACATGAAGGCGCCGGCCGCGACTGCCACTGCAGTGACCGCCCAGAAAGGCAGCCGGGGCGCCTCTTTCAGCCGGTGCCTGAACTTCCTGGTCTGCCAGCGGGAGAAGACCGCCAGCGCGATCACACTCGCGAACGCCACCAAGCCACCGAGTAGACCGGCCCGATAGTCCTGATCCGGCGTGAAAGAGGCGATGACCACCTGCTCCGGCCCGGCCGGGAGCAACCAGCCCTGCTGCCAGCCGCCGACCCGGATCGGCACCAACTTCTGACCGCTGCTGTCGTAGGCCTCCCAGCCCACGTTGAAGTTCTGCGCGACCGTGAGCACCGACTTCTCGACCGTCTGCCCGACCTCCATCGTCATCCGGGTCGGCTCCGGTCGCCAGACCTCGATCCGCTTCAACGGTGTGACGGCCGCCGCGGCGAAGGCCTTCCTGGTCAGCTTCAGCTCGACCGGCACGAAGTTTGGGCTGGCCAGGACGTCAATCGAGTGCCGACCGGCCTGCAACGGGACTGCCTCGCCCTTGCAGGTGGTGAAGCTGACCGGGCGCCGTTGCAGGACGTCCTTGATGGTCGCCGTCAGCCGGGTGGCGACCGGTACGCCGTCGACCCGGATCGACGGGCCGAAACCGCACTCCGATCCAGTCGCCCCCGCCGGGTTCAGCGCCTTGCGAACGTCGTCGGCGCCCAGGATGCGAAGGTCGGTGACGCCGACCGGCAGGCGCCGGGTGAGTCCGGTGGCCGAGTCCACGTCGATCACGTCGGCGATCGACGCGAAGGTCAGTTCGATCGACCGCACCAGCTTGACCGGGCCGGGGAACGTCACGAACCCGTCCGAGGTGATCGAGCGCCGGATCGGCGCGCCGCCGTCCAGCCGGACCGAAACCACGGTCGGCCGGGAGGCCGCCAGGTACTGGTCGCTGAGGAACTGCAGGCCCTGCACTGTCCTTGCCTGCGGCAACTTCAGGGTCAGGGTGGGGTTCAGGTCGTCCGGCGCCGCGATCCAGCCGGTGCCGAGATCACGATCGACCGCGGCACCCGGGCGTCCCTCGGGCGCCGTGACCGCGCGCGAGGACGCCGTGGCGGTGACGGCGCCCGGAAGCTCCAGCAGCCGTTCCAGCGCGACGCCGTCCTTCGGCAGGGCGGTCCCCCGCACCTGGTACTCCGCGGCGCCGGGCAACTGGACGCTGCGCAGCAGACCGGCGGCTTCTTCGGAGTCCCTCGCGAAGCCGGCTCGGCACAGCGGCCGGGCCGCGGCATGCAGGCAGGCTGACCGCCCGATCTGCTGGTTGCGGAACACCAGCGCGTCCGGCTGCCGATCCGGTCCAGACGGCACCACCAGCCGGCTGACCGGGGTCAACCCGGGCAGCGACAGCTCGGCGATCGAGACGCCGTTGGGATTCTTCCCGTCCGTCACGCCGACGGTGATCCGCAGCCGCTGGGTGTTCCCGGCCGGGGTGGGAATGCGCTGTGGCTGGTCCGAGTCCTGCACCGCGGCCGTCAGGGACCCGGCGTCGGTCTCCACCTTCAACGTCCGGATCGGTTCCGTCGTCGGAGCGGCCAGGGAGAACTGGACCTTCAGGTCCTCCACCGACCGCGGGTCGGCGAACCTCAGCTCGAGCCATTCCCCACTGCTCCGGCCGAAGGATCCTGACACCCAGCGCGTCGACGGATCACCGTCGACCGCCGCGGCCGGCCCGTTGCCCGGTCCCAGCCGGAGTGTCGCGTTCGCGTCGGCCGCCGAGCTGGATGCCCGGACGTCGACGACTCCGCCCGCCCAGGCCCTCGTAGTACTGACTGCGTTGGGATCGACCGCGTAGTCGAGGGCTCGTCGTCCCTGTCTGCCCGGGTCGGTCGCGGTCAGGACAGGCGAGACGTTGTCGGCGGCCCTGCCCACGGTCACTTCCCGGCGCTGCATGCCGTCTGTCTGGACCAGCGGGAGCGGCCCGAGCCCAGCGGCATCCGTGCTCGTCACTGCCTCGCGATCGCCGCCCAGCGCGGTGAGAACCGCCGGTACGTCCTCCGGAGCTCCCCGAACCTCTACCAGCTGCGACTGCGGAACCAGTCGCGCTGGGCTGACCTCGCCGACGTCGAAGATCTCGACGCTCGGGTAGGGCAATCGGGTCCGCTCGTCCAACGTCACTCCGGGCTGCTCGATGGAGCTACCCGTCGGCGGACCGAAGTGCGCGACACGTTTGATGCCGGAGTCGTCCAGGCTCTCGTGGACCGCCAGAGTGGGGTTCACCTGGGCGTCGTTGCGCAGGTCGTTCCGTACGACGACGTACTTGACCCCTGCTCGGGCCAACGCCTGCTGCAGGGTTTCGCCGCCCACGCCCGAGCCCAGTCGCCGCTCGACCTCGTCCAGCCAGCGGGTAGCACCGGCCGAGCCCAGCGGTACTGCGTCCCGCACGGCCATCGGGCGCTTCAGCAGGGCCTGGAACGGCTCGTCCTTGGTGGAGCCCCAGGTGAAGTCCCCGAACGAAGCAGCCGGTACTACGAGCACGCTGCCGCTGGTCGGCTGACTGTCCAGCCAGGTGGCCGCTTCCTTCCAATGTCCGGGCATTGCCTCATAGCCCTCGGGCCTCGGCATCTGCCCGAAGAGCGCAGGCGTGGCCACCGAGAGGATCAGGCAGGCCGCCACGACCGGCACGATCCGGCGGTGAACGCCACGGGCCAGGCTCCAACTGGTCAAGCGGGTCAAGGCGTGTGCCCCGGCCAGGGCGAGCGGCAGTCGCACCACCAACTCGAACTTGTGAGTGTTCCGCAGAGCGGCGAGCGGACCGTCCAGGAGATCCTGCAGCTGCGGAGCCAGCGGCGAACCGGCTGCTCCCGCGTGGCCCAGGGTCACCAGCAACAGGCCGACGACCACGGAGAGCTGGAGGAAGCCGCGGTGCTTCAGCGTGCCCATCGCGAGACCCACCAGGCCCAGCAAGGCGATCGCCGCGGTCGTGAGGATCAGCGTCGACTGGGTGACGTACAGCCAGCCAGCGGGCCAGGTGGGTCCGTCACCGGTCGACAGGAAGTTCAGCCACTGCGAGGTGCCACGGAAGGCCTCGAAGACGCTGGCCGTACGGGTGGTCACGGAAGCGTTCTCGATCCAGTCGAGGAACGGCGGGCTGTAGCGCCCCAACATCCCCAGCGGCACCAGCCACCAGAACGAGACAGCGATGACACAGCCGAGCCAACCGACCGCGACCTTCACCGTCGTCCGGTCCAGCCGCCGGGTGACGAGCCACAGGGCCGGCAGCACCAAGGTGGCGCCGGTCGCGACAGCGTTCACTCCCCCGACCAGGCCGAACGCCACGGCCGACCAGCCGATCCGCCACCAGCCTGAACGCGCCCCGGGAATCACCAGCGGCAGGAGTACCCAGGGAGCCATCGCTAGCGGCCACACCTCGATCGAGGTGATCGCCACCTCGCCCAGCATCCGTGGGCTCAGCGCGTAGAACAGGGCGACCGTGAACCGGGCCCAGGGAGCGCCGTAGCCGAGAGCGCCACAGAGCTTCCAGACACCGAGGAAGGCCACGCACATGACCAGCGACCACCACAGCCGCTGGGTGACCCAATCGGGCACGGACAGGGTGTCGAGGAACCAGTGGAACGGACCCATCGGCAGCAGGTAGCCGTACGCCTGGTTCTGCAACTGGCCGAACGCACCCTGCGGATCCCACAGATGCAGGGACCGGGCGAGGAAGCCGGCAGGTCCCGCGGTGAGGTCGAGCTTGGTGTCCGGCACGATCTTGCCGGGCGCTTGGTGGAATGCCAGGGCGATCAGGACGAGGCAGCCGAGGACCAGCCGAGCTCGCCAGATCACCTTCTCTTTGCTGACCGGCTTCATCGACGCCGGAGCACCAGGACGAGGTTCCAGGTCGCGAACTCCCGTACCCCAGGCACAGCCAGTACGCCGTACGCCCAGCGCGGGTGGTAGCGCGGCAGGGCGGCGACCAGTTCCGCGTCGGTGCATGCCCGGGCCCAACGCAGTCCGCCGGCCACGGTGATCGGGAAGAGCGATTCGCCGAACTTGTTCTTCGGCGGTTTGCCCTGCAGCCGCTCGTACCGACGGGCGGCCCGGTGTCCGCCCAGGTAGTGCCAGGGCGCCGTCTCGTGTCCGCCGTGCGGGCCCCACCAACCCGTGTACGACAAGAAGATCGTGCCGCCCGGCCGAGTGACCCGGACCATCTCGTCGGCCATCAGCCAGGGGTCGGGCACGTGCTCGAGCACGTTCGAGGAGAAGCAGATGTCGACCTTGCCATCGCCCACCGGCAAGGCCATGCCGCTGCCGAGGACGGTGCCCGGCACGGGTTCGCCGCGACCGCTGAGTTCGCCGAGATCGGAGTCGATCGCGTAGTAGGTCGCACCCGCGGCGCGGAACGCGTCGGCGAAGTATCCGGGGCCGCCGCCCACGTCGAGCATGGTCGCGCCGCGCAGATCGGCGTACGCCGACAACTGGCCGGCCGAGTCGGCCGCCAGCGTTCCGTAGAAGAGATCGGGGTCGGTCTGCTCGACGCCGAACGCCTTGAACAACCGCACGGCGCGGCCGAGGTCGGCCGTCCAGGCAGCGGTGGTCATGGAGCTCGGAATCGCTTCGGACACAGGCGGACCCTAACTGATTTCCCGAGGTCTGGCGGACATCGTTACTCCCTGGTAACCTCGCCGACTTATCCGCGGGGGCGGTCAAAGGGCGTGAGGCGCCCTCTAGTGGAGGGTGGGGCAGCTGCTGTGCGCGAGCAGACTGTGCTGTTGCTGAACTGGCGGGACACGACGAACCCGGAGGGCGGCGGATCCGAACGCTACGTGGAGGAGGTCGCAAGAGGCCTTGCGGCGATGGGCTGGTCCGTCACCGTGCTCTGCGCCGCCTACCCCGGCAGTCCCCGAGAGGCCCGGCGCGACGACGTCCGCTACGTCTACCGCGGCTCCAAGGTGACGGTGTACCTCCGCGGCCTGCTGCACACCTTGCTGCACCGTCCCGACCACGTGATCGACGTGCAGAACGGGCTCCCATTCTTTACCCGCCTCGTACGTCGTACCGGGGTTGTCGTGCTCGTTCACCACGTCCACCAGGAGCAATGGCAGGTGGTCTACCCGGGCTGGAAGGGACGGCTCGGGTGGTGGCTGGAGTCCCGAGTGGCTCCCTGGCTGTACCGCGACTGCCGGTACGTCACGGTGTCGTCGGCCTCGCGGGACGAACTCCTCGCGCTCGGCGTGGATGCGGCGCGGGTCGACGTCGTGCACAACGGCACCGACCCGGCCCCGCCCCGGCAGCTGCCGCAGGCCGCTGAGCCCACTGTCGTCTGTGTCGGACGGATCGTGCCGCACAAGCAGATCGAGCACGCGGTCGATGCCGTCGCGGCAGCGAGGACGACGCTGCCGAACGCACGACTGGTCGTCGTCGGCTCCGGCTGGTGGGAGGACTCGCTGCGCGAGTACGTCGCCGAGCGGGGCCTGGAGGACGCCGTGGAGTTCCGCGGCCACGTCAGCGAGGCGGACAAGCACGCGGCGTACGACGAGGCCTGGGTGCTGGCGCTGCCCAGCCTCAAGGAGGGCTGGGGACTGGTCGTCGGCGAGGCGGCAGGGCACGGCGTACCGACCGTCGCCTATCGCAGTGCCGGTGGACCGACCGAGTCCGTCCAGCACGACGCCACCGGCCTGCTGGTCGACACCGAGGCCGAGTACCACGCCGCGGTCGCCGCGCTGCTGGAGGAGAAGGAACTTCGCCGCCGGTTGTCAGCCCAGGCGCTGGCCACGGCCGGGAACTTCACCTGGTCGGCGACCGTCCGCGGTTTCGACCGCGTTCTCATCGGTCAGGTAGCAGCAGACGGTCAGGTTGGAGCAGACGGTCAGATGGCAGCAGAAGGGCCGGCCAGCGTCGGACGCTGACCGGCCTCTGCGGAGCTGACCGGCGGTTACTTGTCGCCGTAGTTGACGATCGGCACGTCCGCCTGGCCCTGGCTGGCGCCGGGCGGCGGCGCCGGATCTTCCTTCACCGTCTGGACGACCCCGACGACGGCACCCGTAGCGACGGCCATGCCGGCGAATACAGCGATCGCAGCAGTGAGCAGTGTTCCCATGAAGCGTGTCCCCTCCTAGACAGGAAACCGGATAGTAACAACCGGCCAGTAACTTCGCTAGAGGCTGGAACGAGCGGGCCTCAATCTCGCGATCGCTCCCCCCGCGGCGGCCAGCAGCACGGCTCCGGCCGCCGCCCAGGCCGCCAGCACCAGCACGACCGCCCAGGGCCGATCGCCTTGTTCCGCGGGCGTCCCCTCCAGCCGGTAGATGATGACACTCGAACCGCTGAACTCCTCGGTCACCTGCGGGATCAGCTCGCGCGGCGACGGCCCACCGGCCTCACGGTCGACCACCAGCCACCCGACGCCCTGCTGCAACAGCGTCGGCGTCGGATCGGCACCTGTCCGTACTGCGTCGCGCAGCGCCGTCGCGATCGCGGTGGCCCGGGGATCCTCGCCTGCCAACCGGTGCCCGCCGACGATCAGCTCGTCCGGCACGATCGACGGCTGGGAGAAGTACCGCGGCATCGGATCGAGCACAGGGCGCCGGGCATTCCAAGCAGGCGCTCGATAGGACTCGAACGGCCACGGGATGAACTCCCCCGGGCGATTGTCCGCGGCGAGCACCTGCCGCGCGAGCACCCACTCGGCCGGGTACTGCGAAACCTTGAGCCCACCGCCGGCGGCCAACCCCGGCAGCGCCACGATCGGTACCAGCGCCGCGGTCGCCCCCACCACGCATTTCACCGGTACTACGCGCAGCAGCGCGGCCACGGCGGCTCCGAAACCAATAGCCTCCAGCAGAACCAACGGCCCGAGGTAGCGCTGCCCATCCCGGAACAACCCGGCACCCGGTACCTCCCCGACCGCCCAGGCGATGGCATCCGGAGCCACAGCGCCGACCATGCCTAGGCAAACCGCCACTACCGCGGCCACCACCAGAGCCAGCCCCAGCCGATCGCGCCGGCACCAGATGACTACTCCAACCACGGAGAGCAGGAGCAGGCCAAAGCCGAGCAGAAGGGGGATCAGGTCGCCGCGACTGGTTGGAACCACGTCCACGTTCCACACCCCGCCCAGCGTGAGCAGAGTGGGCAGCACTCCCCCATAGCCTTCATCCCGCGCTGCGAACGCAGGAACTGCCGCAGGATCGGACGTGGCGGCCGCAGTACGGGCTAGGCCGGCTACCAGCCAGGGCGCGTTCAGGAGTGCCGCGCCGCCTAGAGGCCACACGCGTCCGCGACCCGGCCAGAGCAGGATCAAGGCAGCCACAAGTAGGCCCGTGACTCCACCCGAAGCGGTCAGGGCGCAGCCCGCCGAGGCCAAGAGGAAGCCGGCCCAGCCCTCCCCACGACGCAATCTCAGGGCGGCACGGACCAGCCACGGCAGGGCGGCGTACCCGAGCAGCAGGGCCCAGGCACCGAGCCGGAAACGCTCGGCGACGAACGGGTTCCAGACGTAGAGCGTGACCGCGGCGGCGCCTGCCAGCGGTCCACCCAGGCGCAACTCCCGCCAGAGTGCGGTCATCCCCAGTCCGCTGAGAAGCGGGATGGCCACCAGGACGAGCTTGTTCAGCAACTCCCCGCCGGTGACCTCATCCAGTAGCGCGACGATGACGTCCGACGGGACGGCGCGCGGCAAGGCGGTTGTGACACCGAACAGATTAAGCCGTAGCGTGAGGTCCGGCACGAACACCAGGTCGTAGTCGACCACGAATCCGGGAGCGAGCAGCGGCGCGGTGATCAGCACGGTGAGCAGTACCGGCCAGGCCCACGGCAGCAGCCGCGCCAGCCGGCTGGATCCCCCCTCCACGCCCTCCTCCTCCCAGTACTGTGCCAGCAACCTATCTGTCTTCTCCCGAACCGCCAGCAGAACAGAAGCCGCATGACGTCTGATACGACTCCCGAGCAGCAACCCGCCGCGCCGAAGGTGAGCTTCCTGCGCAGCGCGACGGCAGTGGCTGTCGGCATGGCCATCATGAACGTCGCGGCCTACGGTTTCACCTTGTTTGCGGTCCACAAGCTAGTGCCGGAGCAGTTCAGCGCCGTGATCGCTCTGCTCGGCCTGCTGCTGATCGGCAACGTGGTACCGCTGGGCCTGCAGGCCTCCGGCGCCCGCCGGATCGCCACCCACACCGGCCCGGGTCAGGCGGCGCTGGCGGACTCGTTGCTGAAGGCGGGACGCCGCGCCGCCCTCGGTATCGGCGCCGTGACCGTGGTCGCCACCCCGCTGCTGGTCTGGCTGCTGCACATCGACTCGGTGGTCGCGGTTCTCCTCATCGCGCCGACCCTGGCCGGGCTGACAGTGATGGGGTCGCAACTGGGCGTGCTCCAGGGTGGCCAGAGCTGGACCGAACTCGCTGCCATGTACACCGCGGTCGGTGTCGGGCGGTTCTTCTTCGGCGCCGGGGCCCTGATGATCCACCCGAGCCTGACGTCGGCCATGGTCGGCATCGCCATAGGCGCCGCGGTACCGCCGCTACTGGGAAGCTTCCTGCTGCGCGGCTCCACCGGCGGTACGCCCGAGCAGGTCAAGGAGAGCCTGCGAGAGACCGTGCACGGCACGCACACCCTGCTCGCGTTCTTCGCCATCGCCAACGCCGACGTGCTCCTGGCGCGCTCGCTGCTCGACGGCCAGGACAGCGGGTACTACGCGGCCGGCGTGATCGTGGCGAAGGCGTGCCTGTTCCTGCCGCAGTTCGTCATCGTGATCGTCTTCCCCTCGCTGGCGAACGCCCCCGGCGACACCCTGCGACTCCGCCGGGCCATCCAGGCTGTCGCCGCGCTCGGCGTCTGCTGCGTACTCGGCGCGCTCCTGCTCCCCGACCTGGTGGTGACCGTGGCCGGCGGCAAGGAGAAGTACGCCGCGCTCGGCTCGTACGCGTGGATGTTCGCCCTGGCCGGCTCCGCGTACGCCGTACTGCAACTGGTCGTGTACGCCGCGATCGCCCAGCAGGAGAAGCGGGCGGCGCTGCTCATCTGGATCGGCCTGATCACCCTGGCCGTTGCCGCGGTGATCGTCCTCGGCACCGACATCGCCACCGGGATGGCCGCAGTCAAGGTACTCGTCGGCATGACCGCCGCCTGTGCTCTGGCACTGTCGGCCGCCCTTGCGGCTGGTCTCCACAAACAGGCGGCCGACAGCTGAGTCTCACCAGAGACTGGACTTGGCGAACTTGCGGGCGATCGAGTTGGCCAGGACCAGCAGCATCAGCCCGACCAGCGAACGGAACAGCCCGATCGCGGCCGCGTAGCTGAACTGCGGGACCTGGGAGGCGAAGCCGAGCTTGTAGACGTAGGTGTCGAGCACCTCGGAGGTCTGCAGGTTCAGCGTGTTCTGCAGCAGCAGGACCTTCTCGAAGCCGACCGACATGATCGAGCCGATGTTCAGGATCAGCAGGATCACGGCGACCGGGCGGATGGCGGGCAGATCGATGTGCCAGACCCGGCGCAACCTGGACGCACCGTCCACGATCGCCGCCTCGTGCAACTCGGGCGAGACGCTGGTCAGCGCGGCGAGGTAGATGATCGCCGAGAAGCCCATCGTCTGCCACGCACCGGACCAGACGTAGAGATGGCGGAAGTAGTCCGGGTTGCTCAGCACATCGATCGGACCGATCCCGAACAGCCCCAGGAACTGGTTGAAGACACCGCTGTTCGGGTCGACGATCACCACGATCAGGCCGACCACCACCACGGTCGAGATGAAGTGCGGCGCGTAGGTGATCAGCTGGACCGACCGGCGGTACCAGCGGCGGCGGGCCATGTTCAGCCCGAGCGCCAGCACGATCGGCAGCCAGAAGGTGGCGAGCAGTTCGTAGACGTGCAGGATCAGCGTGTTCTTGATCAGCCGCCAGAACTGGTACGACTCGACGAACCGCTCGAAGTGCTTGAACCCGACCCACTGACTGCCGAGGATCCCGTCCACCACGTTGTAGTCCTTGAACGCGATGATCGCGCCGTACATCGGCCAGTAGGCGAAGATCGCCAGCCAGACCAGCGGGATCGCGAGCATCGCGTAGAGCTGCCAGTGGCGCCGCATCCGGCCGCCGAGCCCGAGCCCCTGCTGCTTCGGCCGGGCGCCCGCGCCGGCCACCGTACGTCGTACCAGAGTGTCCGTGGCCATGGGAGTCAGCCCTTCAACGAGCCGACCATGGCCCCCTTGACGAAGTGCTTCTGCACGAAGGGGTAGATCAGCAGGGGTGGGATGGTGGCGATCACGATCAGCGAGAACTTCAGTTGCTCCTGCAACTCCTTCATCCGGATCAGCTCGGCGGTGTCGCGGACCTGGGACGGGTCGAAGTTGTTCTGGATCAGGATCTGGCGGAGCACCATCTGCAGCGGGAAGAGATGCTCGTTGGTCAGGTAGATCAGCGCGTTGAACCAGGAGTTCCACTGAGCCACCGCGTAGAAGAGCAGGTTCACCGCGATGATCGGTTTGCTCAACGGCAGCACGATCCGCCAGAAGAAGCCGAAGTCGGTGCAGCCGTCGACCTTGGCGGCCTCCACCAGTTCCTCGGGGATGGTGGACTGGAAGTAGGTCCGGGTGATGATCATGTTCCAGACCGCCAGCGCGGCCGGCAGGATGATCGCCCAGCGAGTGTTCAGCAGGCCGACCCGATCGATCACCAGGTACGTCGGGATCAGGCCGCCGTTGAACATCATCGTGAACACGAACAGGGCCATGATCAGCCCCTTGCCCGGTAATCCCTTCCTGGACAGGGGATACGCCGCGAGCAGGGTCAGGACGGTGGCCAGCAGTGCGCCACCACCTGCGTAGATGACCGAGTTGCTGAACCCGCTGACGATCGAGTCGTAGTCGAAGACGGCCTTGAACGCCTCGGTGCTGAAGCCCACCGGCCACAGCCAGACCTCACCGGACACGACGTTCTTCGGATCGCTCAGCGACGCGCTCGCCACGTAGACCAGCGGATACAGCACGGCCAGCGTGAACAGCCCGAGAGCGGTGTAGTTGCAGATCATCACGATCCGGTCGGACCGGGTCTCCTTGACCGGAGCCGGTGCACCGGGAGCGGTGCCCGGTGGCGCGGTTGACGTTGCGGTCGACATACCCGTCACCCCTGGTAGGTCTCGTAGGCGGCCTGTTGGATGTCCAGATACGGAGCCAGCCCGATCTTGCGGATCCGCCCGGTGTAGTCGCGCCACTGGCCGTCGTCGTTCGGGTCGAGCTTGCCCGTCACGAACTTGGCCAGCGAACTGGTCACCTCGCCTTTGAGGTTCAGGCCGATCTCCGCGTCCTGCGCCGCCTGGTCGGCCTCGAGGGTGACCGGCGGGAACTGCCGCTCCATCGGCTGCTTGTGCGCGAAGAGTTGGTCCCTGGTCTGCTCGTACAGCGGCGACTCGAAGGTGGGCTTGCGGGGATTCACCCGCTCGCCGAGCCGGAAGTCCCCGGACCGGTACATCACGCCGTACTGGTCCCAGGTCTTGCCCTTGGTGGAGTCGGAGTTCCAGGTGGAGTCGAATCCATACAGGGACTGCTTGCCGTTGATGCCCTTGTCACCCTTGGCCGACCAGCGGAAGTCCGGGCCGGCGTACGAGCGCAGTACGACTTCGAGGTCGAGCTGGAAGTCGGCCCAGCGGACCAGCAGGTCGGGCCGCTTGCACTTGCGGGTGATGACGAGAGTGGACACCTCGACGCCGACCTTGAGGTAGTCCCACGCGGCGAACTGGACACCGCCAGGGCCTTTGAGTGGCGCCATCGTCTCGTACTGGTGCCAGCGCGCGTTCGGATCCTCCTGGTCGATCGTCAGGAACGAGCCCCAGTAGTAGGCCCGCGCGCCGCCGAGGATCGGGCCACCCGGACTGTTGCCGTAGCGCTTCATCTGGTCTTCGGTGGCGGTGAAGATGTCCTTGGCCAGCAGGCCGTCGGCGTACAGGCCGTGCAGGTACTTCAGCGCCTCGCGCCACTCGTCCTGGACGTAGGTCGCCTCGACCTTGCCGTCGGTGACCACCAGCCAGGGGTCGCCGGGGTTGTAGAGGAAGGCGTTCATGAAGTACGTGTCCAGCGGCGCGTCCTTGTAGCCGCCGAACGGGATGGTCTTGCCCCGGCCGCCGAGATCCGCCTTCTTGAACGCCGTCAGAACCTCGCGGAACTCGTCCGTCGTCGTCGGCGTCGCCAGCCCGACCTTGCGGAGCCACTCGGAGTTCAGCAGGGTCCGGCCGTTCGAGGCGCGGCAGTGGTAGCAGTCGTTGATGTCGGGGAAGCTGTAGATGCCCTTGTCCGGCGACACCATCAGCTTGCGCGCCTGGGGATAGTCCTGCATCGCTTCCTGCAGGTTCGGCGCGTACTTGTCCAGGTACGGCGTCAGGTCGACGAAGAGGTTCTGCGCGCCGTACAGGTAGAGCTGGGAGCGGGTGAAACTGATCCCGAGGAAGGCGTCCGGGATGTCGCCGGCCGCCATCATCGCGTTGACCTTCGTCATCGTCTCGGGATCGTCACCGGTGCCGGCCACCTGGCGGAACTGGATCCTGATCCCGGTCTGCTGCTCCATCCAGCGGGTGAACTCGTTCTTGGACCAGTCCCCGACGGTCAGGTTCTGCGGCACGACCACGGTGAAAGTGACCGGCTCGTTGACGATCGCGGTCTGCCGGCGCGCCACCGGGCCGATATATCCGGGTGGGTAGTTGATGCCGGTCTTCGGTGGCGCGAGCTGGACAGACGGCGCGTTGAGGGTCTCGGCCGACGCCTCGGCCGTGGCCTCGCCGGAACTGCACCCACTCAGGAGTCCGCTACCTCCCGCTGTCGCGGCGATCCCGAGCGCTCCGGCGACGAACGACCGCCGCTTCAGCTCGGCTGGTCTCAGGTCTTCATGCATCCCGCCTCCTGATGCAAACGATGAGATATCCGATAGGATCTCGGATCCTTGATTCGGCAGAATGGCACAGGACGTTTCTCTACGGAAGGGCGAACGGCGAGGGAACGATTGCTGACCGAGATCGGCCGATCACCGTCCGGCGCTTTCGGGAAAGCGCTTGCTGTCTTGCGTTGCCGACAGCGGTTTCTTGCGCGGTGGCTAGGGTTGCCGCATGCCGACTCCGAAGTTCATCCTCGACCTGCGTGAGAAGGTCGGCCACGACCTGCTCTGGCTCACCGGCATCACCGGCGTCGTCCTGAACGACGAGGAACAAGTCCTGCTCGTACGCCGGGCCGACAACGGCCGCTGGTCCCTCCCCGCCGGGATTCTGGAGCCCGGCGAGCAGCCCGCGATCGCGCTACTCCGGGAGATCCAGGAGGAGACCGCCGTCGGGGCCGAGATCGTCCGCCTGGTCAGCATCGAAGCCCTCCCACCCGGCGCCTACCCCAACGGCGACCGGGTCCAGTTCCTCGACCTCTGCTTCCGCTGCCGCCACCTCACCGGCACCGCCCGCGTCAACGACGACGAGTCACTGGAAGTCGCGTGGTTCCCGCTGACGGACTTGCCGGCAGACCTCGCTCCCCGCGAACTCGACTGCATCTCGAACGCCCAGAATCCCACCGACCAACCGCTGTTCACCCGCTGACGTAGTCAGCCAGACACCCGAGGCATCTGGCTGACTACGTGAGGAGCTGGGTTCAGTGGGCGGCTTCGTGCCAGGTGCGGCCTACGCCTACTGAGACGTCGAGGGGGACGGCCATCTCGACGGCGTTGCCCATGTCGCGGCGGACCAGTTCCTCGAGTGGCTCACGCTCGCCCGGGGCGATCTCGAAGACCAGTTCGTCGTGGACCTGGAGCAGCATCCGTGACTTCAGGCCGGAGGAGCGCAGCGAGGCGTCCACCTTGAGCATCGCCATCTTGATCACGTCCGCGGCCGAACCCTGGATCGGGGCGTTCAGCGCCATCCGCTCGGCCATCTCGCGCCGCTGCCGGTTGTCACTGGTCAGGTCGGGCAGGTACCGCCGGCGGCCGAGGATCGTCTCGGTGTAGCCGCTCTTGCCGGCCTCCAGCACGATGCTGCGCAGGTAGTCGCGGACGCCGCCGAAGCGCTCGAAGTACTCGTCCATCAAGCCCTTCGCCTCGTCCACGCCGATCTTCAGCTGCTGGCTCAGCCCGTACGCCGACAGGCCGTACGCCAGGCCGTAGTTCATCGCCTTGATCTTGGCGCGCATCTCCTGCGTCACCTCGCCGGGCTGCACCGAGAAGACCCGCGCGGCCGTCACCGAGTGGAAGTCCTCGCCGGAGTTGAACGCGCTGATCAGGCCCTCGTCCTCGGACACGTGCGCCATGATCCGCATCTCGATCTGGCTGTAGTCCGCCGACATCAACGCCTCGAACCCGTCGCCGACGACGAACGCCTCGCGGATCCGGCGGCCCTCCTCGGTCCGGATCGGGATGTTCTGCAGGTTCGGGTCGGTCGAGCTGAGCCGCCCGGTGGCCGCGATCGTCTGGTTGAAGGTGGTGTGGATCCGGGCGTCCTTCGGGCTGATCGTCTTCAGCAGTCCCTCGACCGTCTGCCGCAGCCGGGTCGCGTCGCGGTGCGCCAACAGGTACGCCAGGAACGGGTGCTCGGTCTTCTCGAACAGGGACTGCAGCGAGTCCGCGTCGGTCGTGTACCCGGTCTTGGTGCGCTTGGTCTTCGGCATCTGCAGCTCGTCGAAGAGCACCACCTGCAACTGCTTCGGCGAGCCGAGGTTGATCTCCTTGCCGATCACCTCGTACGCCGAGGTGGCCGCGTCCCGCACTCCGGTCGCGAAGCGCTCCTCGAGCTCTTCCAGGTACGCCCGGTCGACGGCGATCCCGTCCCGCTCGATCGCCGCGATCACGTCGATCAGCGGCAGTTCGACCTCGGCCAGCAGCGTCGTACCGGCTTGTTTCTCCAGCTCGGCGTCCAGCGTGTCGGCCAGGTCGGCGATCGCGCGGGCGCGCAGCATCGTCGCGTCCGCGGCCGGACCGCCCTCGATGTCGTCGAAACTGAGCTGGCCGTTGTCGGCCTCCTCGGTCCGCAGCTCACGCTTCAGGTAGCGCACGGTGAGGTCGGCCAGGTCGTACGACCGCTGGTCCGGGCGGACCAGGTACGCACTCAGCTGGGTGTCGGAGGTGAGCCCGCCGAGCGACCAGCCGCGCTCGAGGAAACCGAGCAGCGGACCCTTCGCGTCGTGCAGCGCCTTCGGCTGCTCCGGGTCGGCCAGCCAGGCCTGCCAGGCCGCGTCGTCGTCCGGGGTCAACGCGGCCGGGTCGAACCACGCGGCCGCACCCGTCGACGTCGCCAGCGCGAGGCCGGTGATCTCGCCCGTCCCACGCCCCCAACTGCCCTGTACTGCGACGCCGGTGCGCGCGCCGGTCGACACGTGCTCCTTGATCCAGGCGGCGACCTCACCGGGCTTCAGCTGGCTGCCCTGAAGGTCGAAGCCCTCCTCGATCGTCTCCTCGACCTGCTCGTGCTCGGCGACCAGCCGCTCGCGCAGGACGCGGAACTCCAGGCTGTCGAACAGCGTGTGCACCTTGTCCCGGTCCCAAGGGTGCCGGACCAGGTCGTCGACGGACACGTCCAGCGTCAGGTCGCGGACCAACTCGTTGATCTGCCGGTTCCGGATCACGTCGGACAGGTGTTCGCGCAGCGACTCGCCGGCCTTGCCCTTGATCTCGTTCACCCGGTCGATCACGTCGTTCAGCGAACCGAACTGGTTCAGCCATTTCGCCGCGGTCTTGTCACCGACGCCCGGAACCCCGGGCAGGTTGTCGCTCTTCTCCCCCACCAGCGCCGCCAGGTCGGGATACAGGCGAGGCGGGATGCCGTACTTCGCCTCGACCGCCGCCGGGTCCATCCGGGCGATCTCGGACACGCCACGCTTGGGGTAGAGCACGGTGACGTTGTCGTTGACCAACTGGAACGCGTCCCGGTCGCCGGAGCTGATCAGCACCTCGAAGCCCTGCTCGTCGGCCTGCGTCGCCAGCGTGGCGATGATGTCGTCGGCCTCCCACCCGTCGATCTCGGTGGTCGGGATCCGCAGTGCCTCCAGCACCTCCTTGACCAGCGAGACCTGCCCCTTGAACTCGTCCGGCGACTTCGACCGGCCGGCCTTGTACTCCGTGTACTGCTCGGAGCGGAAGGTCTTGCGGGACACGTCGAAGGCCACGCAGATGTGGGTCGGCTGCTCGTCGCGGAGCATGTTGATCAGCATCGAGGTGAACCCGTACACCGCGTTGGTGTGCTGACCCGTGGTGGTGGAGAAGTTCTCCACCGGCAGCGCGTAGAACGCCCGGTAGGCGAGCGAGTGCCCGTCCAGCAGCAGGATCCGCGGCCGGGCGGTGCTACCACCGTCTGTCACCGTGCCCGGGTCCTTGGTCATCGTCGAGGAGTCTGTTTCAGGAGCCACGTACCGACTCTAGTGGGTCCCGCCGACAGTTCTGGCACCCCCGCGCACAGGCTCACGTAGCCTTCTGCCATGAGTGATGAGAAGACCGCCGCCGAGCTGCCGCCGGGGATGTCGACCGAGAACACGCTGCTGGAGTTGATGGGCATCGTCGTCACCGAGGCAGCGCCGGAGCGGGTGGTCGCCACGATGCCGGTGAAGGGCAACGTCCAGCCCTACGGGCTGTTGCACGGTGGCGCGTCCTGCGTGCTGGCGGAGAGCCTCGGCTCCATCGGTTCGGCGTTGCACGCCGCCGCCTACGGCAAGGTCGCGGTCGGCGTGGACATCAACGCCACCCACCACCGGGCCGTCCGCGAAGGCGTCGTCACCGGCGTGGCCACGCCGATCTACCTGGGCCGCACGACCACGTCGTACGAGATCGTCATCACCGACGAGCGGGACAAGCGGGTCTGCACCGCGCGGATCACGTGCCAGTTGATTCAGGCGCCGCCGGGAGCCTGAGCTCCCCGTACTGCGGGTCGTCGTGCCGCAGTTCGTCATGCTGCAGGTCTTCGGGCAGCGGAGAGCGGGCCAGTTGGGCCCGGCGGGCGATCACCGAACGCCGGGACGACAGCAGAGCCAGCAGATTCGGCGCGTGCTCAGCCGCCAGCCGGCGTCGTACGGTGTGGGTGCTCGCGAACCGCACCACGCCTGCCTGGCCGAGTCCCAACCGCGCAAGGAACCTGTTCGCCTCGCGCGCGACCGGCGGGGCGAGGACGGCCAGATGCGGGCAGTTCTCGTGCTCGGCCCAGGCCGCTGCCTCGGCGATCAGTGCCTTGCCCAGTCCGTGCCGTCGGGCGTGATCACTGACGTGCAGATACTCCACCGTCACGGTGACCTCGTCGTGCAGCGGGCTGATCGGCGCCTGCCGCAGATAGGCCATCCCGCCAAGCCTGCCGTCGATCTCCCCCACGATCAGGCGACCGCACCGGTCGTCCTGATGCCCGGCCACGGAAGCGCGAGCCGACTCCACGGACGGCGCGGCCAGCAACCGGGACTGATGCCCGGCACCCACGGCCATGTCGCGCCACAGCGTCACCAATGCGTCGGCGTCGTCGGGACGGGCGTCGCGCACCTCGATGGCTGGTGCCACGTCGGCCCTCCTAGATTCTGATCCACCCCCGAGGTGAACAGAACGAGCGGATACGCTCATCCCCCGCGCAACAGTAGGGCTTGAAGGGTCCGTTGCAAAGCGACGACCCGCCCACTTCACCACAGTCCTACCGGTCGTCACGGCCGGCGATCGGAGACCTGGTTTGATCATCGGAATCGGAACCGTCGTGAACGTCGCGACGGTGCTCGCGGGGTCGGTACTCGGGGTACTCATCGGACACCGTCTGAGTCACCGGACCCGCGACCTGGTTACCGACGCGCTCGGCCTGGTGACACTGCTGATCGCGATCACCTCGGCACTGACGGTGGGCGACGCCGTCCTGTCCGGCGCGGTCGGCGACAGCGCCCCGGTGCTGATCGTGCTCGGCGCGATGCTGATCGGCGGCATCACCGGCTCGCTGCTGCGGTTCGAGCAGCGGCTGGAGGGCCTCGGCGCCTGGATGCAGCACCGGTTCAGCCGCGGCGACAACGAGAGCACCTTCGTGGAGGGGTTCGTCAGCGCGTCGATGGTGTTCTGCGTCGGCCCGCTGACGTTCCTGGGCGCGCTGTCGGACGGGCTCGGCCGGGGCGCGGACCAACTCTTCCTCAAGTCGGTCCTGGACGGCTTCGCCTCGATCGCCTTCGCCGCGTCACTGGGCTGGGGCGTGGCGGCGTCGGCGCTCGTAGTACTGGTTGTGCAGGGTCTGATGACGGCTGTCGGGGCACTGCTCGGCGACGTACTGCCCGAGGCGCACGTGACCGCTCTGGGGGCCACTGGCGGCCTGCTGCTGATCGGCGTGGCCCTCCGGCTGCTCAAGATCAAGCAGATCGCCGTCGCCGACCTGCTGCCCGCCCTGATCGTGGCCCCCCTGCTGGTCCAGCTGCTCGTTGTCATCCGCAACTGACCGGTTGCCGACAGCAAGAAGCCCGGTCCAGCTGGACCGGGCTTCTCGAGGTACTGCGGTTGTTCAGTCCTCGCCGAGGTAGGCCTTGCGGACCTCGTCGTTGGTGAGCAGGTCGCGACCGGTGCCGGACAGCACGATCTTGCCGACCTCCAGCACGTAGCCGAAGTCCGCCCGCTTCAGGGCGGCCTGGGCGTTCTGCTCGACCAGCAGGATCGTGGTGCCCTGCTTCTGCAACTCGGTGACCGTCGACATGATCCGCTTCATCATGATCGGCGACAGCCCCATCGACGGCTCGTCCAGCATCAGCAGCTTGGGCTTGCTCATCATCGCCCGGCCCATCGCCAGCATCTGCTGCTCACCGCCGGAGAAGGTGCCGGACGGCTGTCGACGCCGCTCCCCCAGGATCGGGAACAGGTCGTACGCCGCCTGCAGGTCCTTGCGGATCGCCGCGTGGTCGTTGCGGGCGAACGCGCCGAGCAGCAGGTTCTCCTCCACCGACAGCCGGGGGAAGATCCGCCGGCCCTCCGGGGAGTGCGCCAGACCCATCGAGACGATGTCGTGCGCCGGGGTCCGGTCGATCCGCTGACCCTGGAACAGGATCTGGCCGTGGGTCGGCCGGAGCAGCCCCGAGATGGTCCGCAGCGTGGTCGTCTTGCCGGCACCGTTGGTGCCGATCAGCGAGACGACCTGGCCCTGCTCGACCGAGAAGCTGATCTTCTTGACGGCCACGATCTTGCCGTAGGCAACCTCCAGGTCCTTGACCTCGAGCATCGCGGTCATGACTTGTCCTCCTGCTCGGCGACCGTGGTGTCCTGGACGTGGGCATCGCCCGGGGCGACCTCGTCGTCGTCCTCGCCGGTACCGATGTAGGCCTCGATCACCCGCGGGTCCGACTGCACCTCAGCCGGAGTGCCCTCGATCAGGGCCTCCCCGCGGACCAGGCAGAGCACCCGGTCGCACAGGTTGAAGATGAAGCGCATGTCGTGCTCGATCACGACCACGGACAGGCCCGAGTCCCGGATCTTGAAGATCAGGTCACTGGCCTGCTTGGTCTCCTGCGGGTTCATGCCGGCCGTCGGCTCGTCCAGCAGGATGAGCTTCGGGTCGGTGGCCAGTGCCCGGGCGATCTCCAGCCGCCGCTGGTCGCCGTACGGCATGTTCCGGGCCAGGTGCTCGGTCGACTTGCCGAGCCCGACGAACTCCAGCAACTCCTGGGCCCGGGCCCGGGTGGCTTCCTCCTCGCGGCGGAACTTGGGCCCCCGCAGTACGGAGGTGAGGGCGCCCGAGGAGGTCCGGCAGTACCGGCCCACCATCACGTTCTCCAGCGCCGTCATGTTCGCGAACAACCGGATGTTCTGGAACGTCCGGGCCATCCCGGCCCGGACCACGGCCCGCGGCTTGGGCGGCAGCGGCCGCAGTACTCCGGTCGGCTGCTTGAGCTCGACCGTGCCCGCCGCCGCGTCGGCCGCGTCCTTGGCGGCCTTCTCCTTGGCAGCCTTCTTCGCCTGCCGCGATCCCTCCGCCGGCGCCTTCGGGGCGCTGGCGAACCGGACCTGACCGCTGGTCGGCTTGTAGAGCCCGGTCAGGCAGTTGAAGAAGGTCGTCTTGCCGGCCCCGTTCGGGCCGATCAGGCCGACGATCTCGCCCTCGCGGACGGTCAGGTTCACCTCGTTGACCGCCAGCAGACCACCGAACCGCATGGTCACGCCGGAGGCCTCCAGGACCGGATCGCCGGCCGTCGCAGCCGGGCGGCGTACTTCGTCCGTGACGGTCATTTCGCCTCCTCGACCAGTTCGCTCTCGATGGCCACCGCGAGCTCCTCGTCCTCTTCGTGGAACTCCAACTGCCGGCGCCTGCTGGCCACCAGGCCCTCGGGCCGGAACCGCATCATCAGCACCAGCAGCAGACCGAACAGCAGCAGCCGGTACTCCGAGAAGAACCGCAGCTTCTCCGGCAGCAGCTTCAGGATCGTTGCACCGAGCAACACACCGGCGATGGTTCCCATTCCGCCCAGCACGATCGCCGCGAGCAGGAACGCCGACTCCAGGAAGATGTACTGGTCGGGGCTGACGGCAACGTCCTGGTGGGCCTTGATGGTGCCGGCCAGACCGGCCAGGAACGCACCGATCGCGAACGCCAGCAGCTTCAGGCCGAAGACGTTCACGCCCATCGCCTCGGCGGCCTTCTCGTCCTCGCGGATGGCGACCCAGCCGCGGCCGATCCGGCTGTCGTTCAGCCGGGCGAAGACCAGGATGACGAAGCCGATCAGGATCAGCAGCAGGAAGTAGTAGTTCGAGAACCGCCCGAGCTCCAGCCCGGCGACAGTGTGCTCGTCACCGAAGTTGAAGTTGCCGATCTGCAGTTCCGGGATGCCGGGGATGCCGTTCGGGCCGTTGGTCAGCAGCGGACCGTTGATGCCGTCCAGGTTGAACATCGCCAGCCGGAAGATCTCACCGAAGCCCAGTGTCACGATGGCCAGGTAGTCACCCGAGACCCGCAGTGTCGGCGAACCGATGATGAGGCCCAGCGTCGCCGCCACGCAGGCGCCGATCAGCACGACCACCGGGAACGGCGGGTGCCAGTCGATCGTCGCGAACGCCGACTCCGACAACATCGCGGCGACGTACGCACCGGAGCCGAGGAAGGCGATGTAGCCGAGGTCGAGCAGGCCGGCCAGGCCGACCACGATGTTCAGACCCATCGCGGTGGCCGCGAAGATCAGCACCTGGGTGGCGATCGACATGTTCGCGTCCGACCCGCCCTGGGTGAACGGGAAGAAGAACGCCACCACGAAGGCGGCCAGCGTGAGCACCTTCTTGTGCCGCTGCGCGACGTGGCCGAACCAGCTCATCGTGCCGGTCCGGAACAAGGCCGCGATCACGCCGGCGATGAAGACCAGGCACAGCACGAACGACCAGGCGTCGGTCAGGCCCAGCGCGTACGCCGCGCCGAAAAGGACCGCCGCCATCATCAGCGCGATAGCGAGGATCTCGAACCAGCCGGGCAGCCTCGCCCTGCTGAGGTCGTGCAACTGCCGCAGCGGCAGCAGCCGGGAGCTGACCAGGATCAGCAGCGCACCCACGAGGCTGACGTAGCCACCCGGGTTGACGTTGATCAGGCCGTCGGACTCGACGCTGATCGCGATCAGCACCAGCACCATGTAGACGGTCAGCATGATGCCGAGCGCCCGCAGGCCGAGGGTGGCGTCCAGCCACTGGCCGAGCCGGCTCTGCAGCGGGCCCTTCTCGGCCAGCAGCAGGATCAGGGCGAGCACCGCGAGGATGATCGCGAGGATCTGCAGCGAGCCGGGATAGAGGTTGATCGACAGGTCGCCGAGGATCGAAGCGTCGAAGCTCCAGGACAGGAACGATCCGATGATGACCAGCGCGACCCCGGCCAGGCCGAGCGGCCAACCGGCGGTGTTCGTGCTCGTCCGCGTTGTCGGCTGTTCGCTCATGCGCGGTCCACCACCCTTGCTCCGAGAAGACCTTGCGGCCGGAAGACCAGCACCAGGATCAGGATGGCGAAGGCCCAGACGTCCTTCCAGGAACTACCACCGAACTGACCCGGGATGTACTGCGTGGCCAGCGCCTCCACGATGCCGAGCACCAGGCCACCGACGATGGCGCCCTGGATGTTGCCGATACCGCCCAGCACCGCGGCGGTGAACGCCTTCAGACCGGCCAGGAATCCCATCCGGAACTCGATGTTGTTGTTCTGCAGGCCCTGCGAGATACCGGCCACCGCGGCGAGTGCCGCGCCGAGCGCGAACGCGACCACGATGATGCGGTCGACGTTGATGCCCATCAGCCGGGCGGTGTCAGGATCCTGCGACACCGCCTGCATGCCGCGGCCGAGCCTGGTCCGGTTGATGAAGTACCACAGCAGGGCCGCACACACCACCAGCGCGACGACCGTGAAGATCGCCGAGCGCTGGATAGTGACGCCGCCGGCCTGGAGCGCCTGGCCGCTGACCACGTCGAGCTGCGGGAACGGGATCCGCTGCTTCGCGCTCGGCCACTCGATCGTGGCGAGCAGTTCCTTGTAGACCAGCCACGAGATCTCCAGCAGCACCGTCGCGACCGCGGTGATCGCGGCCAGCGCCTTGACCAACTCCTGGGCGCGGCCGGCGCCGCCGGTGAACCGAGCCACCAGGAAGCCGATCGCGGTACCGAGCACGATGCCACCGACCACGACGCCCGCGGAGACCACGACCGACACGTCACGTGCGGCCAGCCGGGCGATGACCCAGACCAGCAGCGCGACAGCGCCGGCGGTGATCAGGGGCGCCCGGTCACGCCACTTGGTGATCGGGTGGTTGAGCGGCACTGTCGTCAGACCGGCGCCGACCAGGTAGGCCACGCCGAGCGCGAGTGCGGCCATCACCGGCACGGTCCAGCCCGGACGTTCGTAGAAGATCCGGATGAACTCCTGCAGGAAGACCGAGATACCGATCGCGGTGATCAGCGGTGCGAGGCGTGGCGCGTTCCGCAGGGGACGGTACGCGACACGTTCCATCAGCACCGCGGTTCCCACCGAGGCGATCATCGCGCCGACGATCATCAGCGGCAGGATCCACACGCCGGTCTGACCGTCGAAGAACAACAGATACGTCGTCAGTGCGCCGAACGCACCGATCATGAAGACCTCGCCGTGGGCGAAGTTGATGAGCTGCACGATGCCGTAGACGACGGTGTACCCGACCGCGATCAGTGCGTACAGCGATCCGAGAGTCAGCCCGTTCACGAGCTGTTGAATGAACTGGTCCACGTCGACCTCCCAACTATGTCAGTTTTCGACATGCCACGGGGGTGGGACGGCGTGACGTCCCACCCCCGGGGTCATGAGGTCGACTACTTGGTCTCGAAGTCCTTGGTCTCCACGGTCGACCACTTGGTGCCGTCGACCTTGTAGACGGTCAGGACCTTGGAGGTCGTGTCACCGTACTGGTCGAAGGCGACCTTGCCGGTGACGCCGTCGAAGCTGACCTTGCCGAGCGCGTCGACGGTGGCCTGACGCGCGGACTCGACGTCCTTGGCGTCCTTCAGCGACTCCTTCAGGGCGTTGATGATCGCGTTCGCCGCGTCGTAGGAGTAACCGCCGTACGCCGCGTAGGGCTCCTTGAAGCCGCCCGCGTTGTAGTCCTCGACGAACTTCTTGGCCGAGGCCAGCGTGTCCACCGGCGCACCGACGGAGGTGGCGAGGTCACCAGCGGCGGTCTTGCCACCGAGCTGGATGTACTTCGGGTCGTAGATGCCGTCGCCGCCCATCAGCGGGACGTTCAGGCCGGCGGCCTTCATCTGCTGCGAGAGCGGCCCGGCCTGCGGGTACTCACCGCCGTAGTACACAGCCTGCGGAGCCGACGGCTTGACCGCCGAGACGACCGCCTGGTAGTTCGAGTCGTCCGGGTTGATGGTCTCGGCCGCGACGACCGTACCGCCCAGCTTCTTGAACTCCTCGGTGAAGGTGCCGACCAGGCCCTGGCCGTACGCCTTCTTGTCGTGGATCGTGGCGACCTTGGTGATCTTGGCCGTCTCGTACAGGTAACGCGCCGCGAACGGGCCCTGGACCGCGTCCGTGGTGCAGGTGCGGAAGTACGTCGGGTACGGCCGCTTCGGGTTCTTCTGCCAGTCGGCGCCCTGGGTCAGACCGGGGCCGGTGTTGGCCGGCGACACCTGGACGATGTTCTTCGGCGCGAGCACCGGCTGAACCTGCTGGCTCACGCTGGTGTTCAGGGTGCCGACGACACCGATCACGTCGGCGTCGGAGGCGAGCGCGGTGGCCGCGTTCTTGCCGACGTCCGGCTTGGCCTCGTCGTCCTGCGCAGAGACCTCGAGCTTCCAGCCCGGGATGGCGTTGGAGTCGTTGGCCTGCTTCACGGCCAGCTCGACCGAGTGCTGGATACCCAGACCCAACGCTGACAAGTCCCCTGACAGAGGAGCGATGACGCCGATCTTGGCGGTCTTCGTCGCTTCGCCGGAGTTGCCCCCACCCTCGTCGTTGCTGCGTGAACCGCAGGCAGTCAGGGCCAACGACGCAACGATCAGCGACGCGCCGACCCGTACTACGGAACGCTGGTGCACTGTTCCTCCCATGTCTGGATAGTCCGAGCAAACCCCCGGACTCCCGCGAATGCCGCGAGCACCCGCAGGTTAGACCTCTTGGAGCTCTCCAAGCGAACGTGACCCAGCGTGTGTTGTGAGGTCGTTACCCCCGTAAGCACCATGGGACTGGGTGACAACTGTTTAAGCCTGGTTCAGGCTCAGAAGGGCCGAGCAGAGAGTGACTCAGCCGTCACTACCCGCCTCGTCAACAACCAACTCGGCCACCTGACGCATGGAAACTCTTTTATCCATGGCGGTTTTCTGGATCCACCGGAACGAGTCCGGTTCGGACAAACCGAACTTGGTCTGCAGCACCGACTTGGCCCGATCCACCAGCTTGCGGGTCTCCAGCCGCTCGGCGAGATCGGCCACCTCGCGCTCCAGTTCGGCCAGTTCGACGTACCGGGAGGCGGCGATCTCGATCGCCGGCAGCAGGTCGGCCTTGGAGAACGGTTTCACCAGGTAAGCCATGGCGCCGGCGTCGCGGGCCCGCTCGACCAGTTCCCGCTGCGAGAACGCGGTCAGCATCAGCACCGGCGCGATCCGCTCCCCGGCGATCTTCTCCGCCGCACTGAGCCCGTCGAGCTTCGGCATCTTGACGTCGAGAATCACCAGATCCGGCCGATGCAACGTCGCCAGCCGAATGGCTTCCTCCCCGTCCCCCGCCTGCCCGACGACGTCGTACCCCTCCTCCGCCAACATCTCCGCCAGATCCATCCGGATCAAAGCCTCGTCCTCAGCAATCACCACCCGCTTAGCATTCACCCGCTCACCATATCGATCCCACTCCTCCCCCGACCCATCCCACTCAGCCCTTGGGCCCCACAAACCGGTCCAACGCCTCAACCCCGCCCTTCCGGCTGACGGCAACCATGTTCCACCGCGGCCGCCGCCAGGGGATGGCCAGCAGATCGAGAGTCTCCGTCAGGATCCGGATGATGTCCTCGGATTCGTTGGCGAAGACATACCGCAGGTACTCGTAGCGCTTGACCTCCCCGCTCGCGAGTTCCCGGGAAGTCCAGTTCTTGACGCGGCAGCCATCCGAGTGGAACAGGCCGCGCAGCAGCTGTTCGGGGTGCTTGGCAACGATCTCCCGCTGCCAAGGTTCCAATTCGATCTTGCGTAGATGCTTGCGCCCCACCCCGTGCTGAGGAAACAGGCAGGGCCAGTGCTTCCATCTCACCTCTACCCGAGTTGCTGGGCCACTGCGAAAGCAGGGGCTGCCCGTCGGCTTGACCAACTTCATCGTGGCCGCGATCTGCTGGTTGAGATCCGGATACTTCGGATCGTTGGAGATAGAGAGCACATAAACGCCGCGCCTGCCGAGGGCTATGTGCCCATCTCCCAGGTACCAGCCCAAGAGATGGGCGTAGGCCGACCCATCGAGGACCGCAGCGTCGCAGCGCGGGCAGGGTGTCGGTGGGTACCCGCTGCCGAGGCGAGGAAGGCCCTGCCGCTGATAGAGCCGCCGCCACTTGCGGATCGTCTTGATGGCGACTTCATGGATCTGTGCATTCACCCGATCGCTGACTCCTTCGTCAGACATCCGGAGCGCCGACGCGACGGTCTCCTGCGATCGGAAGCGAGGCATGGCGCCACTCTGGCAGCCACCACCGACATCTTCCGGCCTCCGCAGGATCTGCCAGAACCTCAAGAAAACAAGAGGATGCTCACAGTCGGTATCGGTATCCTAGGAACAGTCCGCCAGTGCGAAACGCCAGCCCGTGGCGCACATCTGGCCAACCAATGGGCTAGGATCTTCGACGGAACGCCCTGGTAGCCCAATCGGCAGAGGCCGTGCTCTCAAACAGCATCCAGTGTGGGTTCGAGTCCCACCCAGGGCACATTCTCATATCAATAAGCCTCGAGCCCGTGGGATCGAGGCTCATCTCTCTCGCGGATATTCGTCCGTCGTCGCTGACCAGTGAGTCCCGCCACTCTCCGTGACTGGCCGCCCATGGGTCCTTACGCGCGACCGTTTGTTATGTACGTCAGCGATGGAGGCTGACTGCCGACCTCAGCCGTAGTCATCTCTAATGCTCTTCTCTCGGTTCTGTTCTGTTCTGTGTTTCGAGGTGCTGCCAGGGACCGAGCGTGGTTGAGGCGGGCGATCATCTGATCGCCCGCCTCAACCACAGCTAATCACTCTTGGCTCTTTGTTCTTGAATAATCTTGTCTTTGCCTTGGAGCCCGGCAGCTGCCTGCGCTCGGTTCAGTCGCGGTACGCCGGGGCGGCGCCGCCGATGGCGTCGCCCATGCGGTGGACTCGGAGGGCGTTGGTGGAGCCGGGGATGCTGGGTGGGGAGCCGGCGACGATGACTACCAGGTCGCCCTTCTGGAGCTTGCCGAGTTCCAGCAGGCGCTGGTCGACCTGGCGGACCATGTCGTCGGTGTGCTGGACCGTGGGAACGATGTGGGTCTCGATGCCCCAGACGACGGACAGCCAGGAGCTGACCGACGGGACGGGGGTGAACGCGAGTACCGGAATCTCCGTGCGATAGCGGGCCAGGCGCAGCGCGGTGTCGCCGCTCTGGGTGAAGGCGACGAGGTACTTCGCCTCCATCCGGTCGGCCACGTCCGCGGCCGCCTTGGCGATCACGCCGCCCTTGGTGCGCGGCTCCCACTCGATCTCCTTGACCCGGCTGAGCCCGTGCTGCTCGGTGGACGCGACGATCCGCGCCATCGTCTTCACGGTCTCGATCGGGAACCGGCCGACACTGGTCTCGCCGGACAGCATCACCGCGTCGGCGCCGTCGAGGACCGCGTTGGCGACGTCGGAGGCCTCGGCCCGGGTCGGCCGCGGCGCGGAGATCATCGACTCCAGCATCTGGGTGGCGACGATCACCGGCTTGGCGTTCAGCCGGGCCTGGTCGATGATCAGCTTCTGCACCAGCGGGACCTCCTCCAGCGGGAGCTCCACGCCGAGGTCACCGCGGGCGACCATGAAGCCGTCGAAGGCCTCGATGATCTCGTCCAGGTTGGCGACCGCCTGCGGCTTCTCGATCTTGGCGATCACCGGCACCCGGTGACCTTCCTCTTCCATGATCTTGTGCACGAGCTGGATGTCGGAGGCGTCCCGGACGAACGACAGCGCGATCATGTCGGCCGGCAGGTGCAGGGCCCAGCGCAGGTCCTCGACGTCCTTCTCCGACAGCGCCGGCACGCTCACCGCGACACCCGGCAGGTTGATGCCCTTGTGGTTCGACACCGGCCCGCCGACGGTGACCCGGCAGATCACGTCGGTCTCGGTCACCTCCTCGGCGACCAGTCCGATCCGGCCGTCGTCGATCAGCAACTGATCGCCCGCCTTCACGTCGCCGGGCAGCCCGTCGTACGTCGTACCGCAGATGGTGACGTCCCCGGCGACCTCCCGGGTGGTGATGGTGAAGCGCTCGCCGTAGGTCAAGGTGACCTTGCCTTCGGCGAACTCGGCCAGCCGGATCTTCGGGCCCTGCAGGTCGACGAGGATGCCGACGTTTTGGCCGGTCTCCTCCGCTGCAGCGCGAATCCGGTGGTAGATGCGCTCATGCTCGGCGTGGGCGCCGTGGCTGAGGTTCAGCCGAGCGACGTCCATGCCTGCTTGGACGAGTTCCAGGATGCGCTCAGGGGCGGCCGTAGCCGGGCCGAGCGTACAAACGATCTTTGCGCGACGCACGTCACAAAACCCTACTCCTACAAGACCACCGGCCGGGTGGTCTGCCCCCCGTTACTGGACGGTCACCAGTCCTGCGTCAGGACGACAGCGGCTTGTACTCGCCTACCGTGACCTCGCCGCTGAGCTCCGCCGTGACGGTCTGCAGACCGATCGGCCGGCCCTTGATGTAGCTGATCAAAGTGACCTCGCCGGGCCGCCGCAGGGTGTACCCCAGCGCGAACGCGTACGCCGCTCCGCCGGTGGTCCCGTTCGTGAAGGTGGTCACCGGCCGGCCCTCCACCACCTTCGTCTCCGGGCCGACCTGCCGGTGCAGATGCCCCGACAGCAGCAACGTCGCACATCCTCGGGCCGCGGTGTCCTGGAACGACCCCGGATCGTGTACTACGAACGTCGACACCCGCTTGTCCTCGGGCTGTTCGCAGGCCACGTCCGCCAGCCGCTTGGACTGCTCCGCGATCGTCTCGTCGCCCGCGGTGTCGGCGCTGCCCAGCCCGGTCCGGGTGGGATCGCTGTCGCCGAGGAAGCGGATCCCCTCCACCTCGACGGGCTTGCTGTCGAGCACGGTGAACTTGTTCTTCCGCATGGCTTCTTCGATGAAGGGTCCGGAGTCGTGGTTGCCCGCGACCGAGACGACCTTCAGGTCCCGGAAGTGCTGGGCCAGCGAGTTGATGCTGAACACCTCCCACGACTGCCCCGACGAGGAGTCGTCGCCGGCGTCGATCAGCACCTTGGCCCCGGCCACCTTGGCGACCTCGGCGGCGAACGGGTCCATCCCGATGTTGTCGTGCCGGTCCGACACCATCAGCGCGACGGTCTCCCCCTCGCCGGCCTGGCGGATCCGCCCGCCGACCCGGTTGACCCGGTCCTTGAGCTGGCCGTAGAAGTCGGTGGACCGCTCGTAGGTCTCCACCGCGGTCTTGATCACGCCGATCCCGCCGGTGGTGGAGAAGCCGGCCGCGACCTCGACGGTCTTCAGCCGCTCGTCGAAGGTCAGTTCGGGCAGCAGTTTCGACAGCGGCTGCCACTCGGTCGGCGGCACCTCGGGGGCGCGCATCCGGCCCGGCCCGAAGATGGACGCGATCGTGATCAGCATCGCGACCAGGACGACGATCGCGCGGTGCTGGACGCGTCGTTCGGACTTGTGCAGCGCGGCGAACAGTTCACGGCGCCGGCGCGGCCCGAGCATCGCCCAGAGGGTGGCGACGACCACCGCCGCCAGCAGGCCCGAGCCGGCTCCGGCGACGGCGTTGTCGACCGCCATCTCGCGGACGACCTCGCGGATCCGGGCGATCTCACCGTCCGGCTGGCTGGCGATCAGGGCGTCGCGGTTGAGCAGTTCGGTGAGGTTGTCGGCGTCGGTCTCCTGGATGTCGATGTCGACTCCGAGCCCGGCCGGGAGATCCGTCTGCAGCCGCAGCCGCGGCAGGACGGCACCGAGATCCAGGGTGGCGTGGCCGTCGAAGGTCGGTGAGACGGTCGCGGCGTGTGCGCCGATCGTGACGCGCTCGGAGTCGTTGCTGAAGCCGAGCAGCCCGATCGCCAGCGAGACGACGAACCAGAGCAGAACCAGCCCGGCCCACGGCGCCGCTTTGCGGAGCCGGGACCTGCTCACGATCCGAACAGACACGAGTTCCAACCTAGAGGCCGGGATCAAGGGGCCGCATCATGGCGCGCGGTGGATCTCGTACTGCGGAAGGTCGCTGCCGCGATGTCGGCGGTTGGGTGCGGGTCGCTTCCAGTCAGCACTTCTCGCCCTCCTGCGGCTTGCATACAGGGTGCAGGAGGGGCGAGAAGTGCTGACTGAAAGCAGGTGGGTCTGGGGTACCGCGATCCTACGACCGACCCTGGGCACGCGGTGCTCCCCGACGGCCGTTCAGCCCGCCGAGCGGCGGGCTGAACGGTCGGCATCAGACCACCAGTGGTCGGGCCGTGGGTGGGATGGGCGTCGGGAGGGTTGATGAGCCCGTGAGGTGGGTGTCCACGCCGGCGGCGCAGGAGCGGCCCTCGGCGATGGCCCAGACGATCAGGGACTGGCCGCGGCCGGCGTCGCCGCAGGCGAAGACGCCTTCGACCGAGGTCTGGTAGCTCTTGTCCCGCTTCACGTTGCCGCGCTCGTCGAGCTCGACACCCAGCTGGTCCAGGAAGCCCTCTCGCTCCGGGCCGAGGAAGCCCATCGCCAGCAGCACCAGCTGCGCGGGGATGGTCCGCTCCGAGCCGGGCACCGGCGTGAACCTGCCGTCGACCAGCTCGACCTCGATCAGGTCCAGACCGGAGACGTTGCCGTCGGCATCCGCGACGAAGTTGTTGGTCGAGACGGCGTAGACCCGCTCGCCGCCCTCCTCGTGCGCCGAGGCGACCCGGTAGATCATCGGGTACGTCGGCCACGGCTGACCGGCCGGCCGCTCGTCCGACGGGCGCGGCATGATCTCCAGCTGGGTGACGCTGCGCGCGCCCTGCCGGTGTGCCGTCCCGAGGCAGTCGGCCCCCGTGTCGCCACCGCCGATGATCACCACGTCTTTGTCAGTGGCAACGATCTGGTTCTCGACCGTCTCCCCCAGCGCGACCCGGTTGGCCTGCGGCAGGTACTCCATCGCCTGGTGGATGCCGCCGAACTCGCGGCCCGGCACCGGCAGGTCCCGGGCCGCGGTGGCCCCGGTCGCGATCACGACGGCGTCGTAGCGCTGCTTGAGCTGGGTGCCGGTGACGTCCACGCCGACGTTGACGCCGGAGCGGAAGACCGTGCCCTCTTCCTTCATCTGCTGGACCCGGCGCTCGACCTGCGACTTCTCCATCTTGAACTCGGGGATGCCGAACCGCAGCAGTCCACCCGGCGCCGAGGCGCGCTCGTAGACGGCGACGGTGTGACCGGCCCGGGTCAGCTGCTGGGCGACGGCCAGCCCGGCCGGGCCGGAGCCGACGACCGCGATCGTCTTGCCGGTCAGCCATTCCGGCGGCTGGGGCCGGACGTCGCCGGACTCCCACGCCTTGTCGATGATGGCGACCTCGACGTTCTTGATCGTGACCGGCTCCTGGTTGATCCCCAGCACGCAGGCCGGTTCACACGGAGCCGGGCACAGCCGCCCGGTGAACTCCGGGAAGTTGTTCGTCGCGTGCAGCCGCTCGATCGCCCCGGTCCAGTCGTCCCGCCAGACCAGGTCGTTCCATTCCGGGATCAGGTTGCCCAGCGGGCAGCCGGAGTGGCAGAACGGGATACCGCAGTCCATGCAGCGGCCGGCCTGCTTGGTGATGATCGGCAGCAGTGCCTTGCCTGCCCCACCGGGGTAGACCTCTTTCCAGTCCTGCTTGCGTTCCGCGACCGGGCGGCGCTCCGCGACCTGGCGCGGGGTGGTCAGGAATCCCTTCGGGTCAGCCATCAGATGGCCTCCATCATCGCTCGCGTGGTGGCGTCCTCGTCCAGCCCGTCCCGCTCGGCAGCCGCCTTGGCTGCGAGCACCCGGGCGTAGTCGCGGGGCATCACTGTTGTAAACCGGGAACCTGCAGCGGCCCAATCCGCGAGTAGCTTGGCCGCCCGTTCCGAACCGGTCTCCTCGTGGTGCCTGCGGACCAGGTCCTGCAACAGGTCGGACTCGGCGTCGGTGAGCGGGAGCAGATCGACCAACTCCGGGTTCACCAGCGCGGGGTCCAGGTCGAGCACGTGGGCCACGCCGCCCGACATGCCCGCTGCGAAGTTCCGGCCGACCGCGCCGATCACCACGACGCGACCACCCGTCATGTACTCGCAGGCGTGGTCGCCGACCGACTCGACCACGGCGGTGGCGCCGGAGTTGCGGACGCAGAACCGTTGCCCCGCGCCACCATTGATGAACAGCTCGCCCGACGTCGCGCCGTACGCGATGACGTTGCCGGCGATGATCTGGTCGGCCGCGTCGAATCGCGCGTTGCGGTCGGGGCGGATCACCACGCGACCACCGGACAGGCCCTTGCCGACGTAGTCGTTGGCGTCGCCCTCCAGCCGGAGCGTGACCCCGCGCGGTACGAAGGCGGCGAACGAGTTGCCGGCTGACCCGGTGAAGGTCAGGTCGATCGTCTCGTCCGGCAGCCCCGCGGCCCGGTACTTCTTGGTGATCTCGTGGCCGAGCATGGTGCCGACGGTCCGGTTCACGTTCCGGATCGGCAGCTGGGCCCGGACCGGCTCACCGTTCTCGATGGCAGGCGCGCAGATCCGGATCAGCTCGTTGTCCAGCGCCTTGTCGAGGCCGTGGTCCTGCAGCACGGTCTGGTGCCGCGAAGCACCTTCCGGCAGCGAGGGCACGTGCAGGATCGGCGTCAGGTCGAGGCCGTCGGCCTTCCAGTGGTCCACCGCCCGCTGGATGTCGAGTACGTCGGCGTGGCCGATCGCCTCGTCCAGGGACCGGAAGCCCAGCGAGGCCAGGTACTCCCGGACCTCCTCGGCGATGAACTCGAAGAAGTTCACCACGAACTCGGGCTTCCCGGCGTACCGCTCGCGCAGTACCGGGTTCTGGGTGGCGACGCCGACCGGGCAGGTGTCCAGGTGGCAGACCCGCATCATGATGCAGCCCGAGACCACCAGCGGCGCGGTGGCGAAGCCGTACTCCTCCGCGCCCAGCAGCGCCGCGATGACGACGTCCCGGCCGGTCTTGAGCTGACCGTCAGCTTGGACCACGATCCGGTCGCGCAGTCCGTTCAGCAGCAGGGTCTGCTGGGTCTCGGCCAGACCGAGCTCCCACGGACCACCCGCGTGCTTCAGCGAGGTCAGCGGCGCCGCACCGGTACCGCCGTCGTGACCGGAGATCAGGACGACGTCCGCGTGCGCCTTGCTGACGCCGGCGGCGATCGTCCCGACGCCGACCTCGGAGACCAGCTTCACGTGGATCCGGGCGGACGGGTTCGCGTTCTTCAGGTCGTGGATCAGCTGGGCCAGATCCTCGATCGAGTAGATGTCGTGGTGCGGCGGCGGCGAGATCAGGCCGACGCCGGGCGTCGAGTGCCGGGTCTTGGCCACCCACGGGTAGACCTTCTGGCCGGGCAGTTGACCACCCTCGCCGGGCTTCGCGCCCTGCGCCATCTTGATCTGGATGTCGTCGGAGTTCGTCAGGTACTCCGAGGTGACGCCGAAGCGGCCGGACGCCACCTGCTTGATCGAACTGCGCCGCGCCGGGTCGTGCAGCCGCTCGGAGTCCTCGCCGCCCTCACCGGTGTTCGACTTGCCGCCGAGCCGGTTCATCGCGATCGCCAGCGTGGTGTGCGCCTCGGCGCTGATCGAGCCGTAGCTCATCGCGCCGGTGGAGAACCGCTTGACGATCTCCGAGACCGGCTCGACCTCGTCGACCGGGATCGGGTCGCGCCCGGACTTGAAGCCGAACAGGCCGCGCAGCGTCATCAGCCGCTCGGACTGCTCGTCCACCCGGGACGTGTACTGCTTGAAGATGTCGTAGCGTCCGGTCCGGGTCGAGTGCTGCAGCCGGAACACGGTCTCCGGGTCGAACAGGTGCGGCTCACCCTCCCGCCGCCACTGGTACTCCCCGCCGATCTCCAGCTTGCGGTGCGCGGTGACGATCCCGTCGGCCGGGTACGCCCGCAGGTGCCGCCGGCGGACCTCCTCGGCGATGACGTCCAGGCCGATACCGCCGAGCTTGGACGACGTACCGGTGAAGTAGGTGTCGACCAGGTCCGGCGCCAGCCCGTTGGCCTCGAAGATCTGCGCACCCGTGTACGACGCGACGGTGGACACGCCCATCTTCGACATCACCTTGAGCACGCCCTTGCCCAGCGACTTCACCAGGTTCCGGACGGCCTGCTCGGGCTCGATCCCGGGCAGGTAGGTGCCGCCCCGGCACAGGTCCTCGACGGACTCCAGGGCGAGGTACGGGTTGATCGCGGCCGCGCCGTACCCCATCAGCAGGGCGACGTGGTGGACCTCGCGGACGTCACCGGCCTCGACCACCAGGCCGACCTGGGTGCGGGTCTTCTCCCTCACCAGGTGGTGATGAACCGCGGCGGTCAGCAGCAGCGACGGGATCGGCGCGTTCTCGGCGTTCGAGTGCCGGTCGGACAGCACCAGGATCCGGGCGCCCTCCGCGATCGCGGCGTCGGCCTCGGCGCAGATCTCCTCGAGCCGCGCCTTCAGCCCCGCGCCGCCGCTCTCGACCTCGTAGACGCCGCGCAGCACGGTGGTCGCCAGGCCGGGCAGGTCGCCGTCCAGGTTGATGTGGCGCAGCTTGGCCAGCTCGTCGTTGGTGATCACCGGGAACGGCAGCACCACCTGACGGCACGACGCCGGGCTCGGGTTGAGCAGGTTCGCCTCCGGCCCGAGCGACGACGACAGCGAGGTGACGAGCTCCTCGCGGATCGCGTCCAGCGGCGGGTTGGTCACCTGCGCGAACAACTGGGCGAAGTAGTCGAACAGCAGCCGCGGCCGGTCGCTCAGTACGGCGATCGGCGTGTCCGTGCCCATCGAGCCGATCGGCTCCGCGCCGGCCTTCGCCATCGGGGTGAGCAGGACCCGCAGCTCCTCCTCGGTGTACCCGAACACCTGCTGGCGGCGGGTGACCGAGGCGTGGCTGTGGACGACGTGCTCGCGCTCGTGCAGGTCCTCGAACCGGATCAGGCCCGCGTGCAGCCACTCGTCGTACGGGAGCTCGTTGGCCAGCGCCGACTTCACCTCGTCGTCGGTGATGATCCGGTGGCCCTCGACGTCGACCAGGAAGATCTTGCCCGGCTCGAGCCGGCCCTTCTGGACCACGGAGGCCGGGTCCATGTCGAGCACGCCGGCCTCGGACGCCAGGACGACCAGGCCGTCCTCGGTGACCCAGTACCGCGACGGGCGCAGACCGTTGCGGTCGAGCACCGCGCCGACCTTGGTGCCGTCGGAGAAGACCACCGACGCCGGTCCGTCCCAGGGCTCCATCAGGGTGGAGTGGAACTCGTAGAACGCGCGCCGCTTCGGGTCCATCGTGGTGGCGTTCTCCCACGCCTCCGGGATCATCATCAGCATCGCGTGCGGCAGCGAGCGGCCGCCCAGGTGCAGCAGTTCCAGCACCTCGTCGAAGGACGCGGAGTCGGACGCGGCCGGAGTACAGATCGGGAAGACCTGCTCCAGGTCGCCGGGGATCAGGTCACTGGACAGCAGCGCCTCCCGGGCGCGCATCCAGTTCCGGTTGCCCTGCACGGTGTTGATCTCGCCGTTGTGGGCGATGTACCGGTACGGGTGGGCCAGCGGCCAGGACGGGAACGTGTTGGTGGAGAAGCGCGAGTGCACGACGCCGATCGCCGAGGCGAGGTCGGGGTCGGTCAGCTCGGGGAAGAACTTGTCCAGCTGGTCCGTCGTCAGCATCCCCTTGTAGGTGATGGTGCGGCCGGACAGGGACGGGAAGTAGGTCGCGGTCTCCCGCTCGGCCCGCTTGCGCAGCCGGAACGCCATCCGCTCCAGCGCCAGACCCAGCACCCGGCCGGCCTTCGCGGTCACGAACAGCTGGCGGAACACCGGCATCACCGAGCGCGCCGTGGCGCCGAGCAGATCGGGGTCGATCGGCACGTCGCGCCAGCCGAGAACGGTCAGGTTCTCCTCGGCGGCGAGTTCCTCGATCCGCGCGACCGCCTTGGCGGCGTCGTCGGCCTCCTGCGGCAGGAAGGCGATGCCCGTCGCGTAGCTCCGCGGTACGGGTAGCTCGAAGTCGCACACCTTGCGGTAGAAGGCGTCCGGGACCTGCAGCAGGATGCCGGCACCATCGCCGGAGTCCGGCTCGGCGCCGGAGGCACCGCGGTGTTCCAGATTGCGCAGGGCGGTCAAAGCCTTGGCCACGATGTCGTGGCTCGGTTCACCGGTGAGGGTAGCGACGAAGGCGACACCACACGCGTCGTGCTCGTGGCGTCCGTCGTACAGACCCTCGCTGGGAAAGGGGGGGCGACCATACATTCAGGGGCTCCCGTCGTCCTACGGTCAACAACTGGCCGCGGGACAACATTGGCCCAAGCCGGGAGTCCCGAGACTACCTCATGACGCCCGACAGGTGGACAGACATTCCACCGTCACAACGCCTTTCAGTTCCACCGTAACGCCACGTAAGCAAGCGCTCACTCCTTCGTCTACCCATGCTGACATCCACGGGGTGAATCCGGGTACTGATCAGCCGCTAACCGAGGCCTGGGCCGACGAGGGTGCCGACGAAGTACGTGAGGGCGGCGGCGGTGGCGCCGAGGATCAGTTGGCGGAGGCCGGAGTACCACCAGGAGCGGCTGGTGACGCGGCTGACGACGGCGCCGCAGACGAAGAGGGCGGTCAGGGACATGACCAGGGCGGGGAGCACGGACGAGGCGCCCAGGAGGTACGGGAGGAGGGGGACGAAGGCGCCGACGGCGAAGCAGATGAACGACGAGGCGGCGGCTACGACCGGGGAGGGGAGGTCGTTCAGGTCTACGCCTAGTTCTTCGCGGACGTGTTCTTCCAGTGCCTGGTCGGGGTTGGCGTGGAGCTGCTTGGCGACCTGTTCGGCCAGGTCGGGGTCGAGGCCCTTGGCCTGGTAGGTCTCGGAGAGCTCGCGTTCCTCGTCCGTCGGGTGGCGCTGGATCTCGCGGCGCTCCACCTCGATCTCGGCCCGCGCCAGCTCACGCTGCGAGGCGACGGACGTGTACTCCCCCGCCGCCATCGAGAACGCGCCTGCTGCCAACCCGGCCAGCCCCGCCAGCACGATGAACTTCGACCCGGACTCGGTACCGCCGTCCATCCCGGCGATCAACGCGAAGTTGGACACCAGCCCATCCATCGCCCCGAACACCGCCGGCCGCAACCACCCACCGGTCACGTCCCGGTGGGTGTGATCCCCGGCATGCTCAGAAACATCCGGTACTGCGGCCGGCGCCGCGTCGGCGGGGGCCGGAACGTCAACTGCCGACGGCGAAGGAACTCCTTCGTCGCCGGCAGCCGGTCGGTCAGCGTCAGTCACGGGGCCTGTCGGCGGAATCGACCTTCACGTCCGCCTCGGTGTCACCGTCAGCGGCGGCCGGAGCGTCGCCGGCGGCGTCCCGCGGCCGGTCAACGCCGGGAGCCTCCTCCGAAGAACTCTCAGCCGCGGACGCCGGCGCGGCGCCGGTGTCTGTCTTGGCCTCATCGGCAGGCAGGTCGCCGTCCGTTGCGGCGTCGTCCGACGGCTTGTCGGAAGGCGCCGGGGTGGTGATGTCTTCCTGGCCGGGGCGGAGGCGGGTGGCGATGACGAAGTACGCGACGGCCAGGACGAACAGGATGATCGACGTCCACACGTTCAGCCGGAGGCCGGCGAACTCGTTGACGGTGTCGATGCGCAGGTTCTCGATCCAGGCGCGGCCGGCGCAGTAGCCGGCGACGTACAGGGCGAAGGCGCGGCCGTGGCCGAGCTTGTAGCGGCGGTCGACCAGGATGACCAGGGCGATCACGCCGAGGCTCCACAGCGCTTCGTACAGGAAGGTCGGGTGGAAGGTGCCGAAGTCCTGGAAGCCGTCGGGGCGGTGGGCGGGGTCGATCTCCAGGCCCCACCACGCGTCGGTCGGCTTGCCGAACAGTTCCTGGTTGAAGTAGTTCCCGAACCGCCCGATCACCTGCGCCAGCGCGATCCCCGGCGCCATCGCGTCGGCGACGGCCAGGAACGGCACCTTGTGCCGGCGGCAGGCGATCCACGCGCCGAGCGCGCCGAACGCGACCGCACCCCAGATCCCCAGCCCGCCGTGCCAGATCTTCAGCGCGTCGACCGGGTTCTTGCCCTCGCCGAAGTACAGCTCGGCGTCGGTGATCACGTGGTAGATCCGGGCCCCGACCAGGCCGAACGGCACCGCCCACATGATCACGTCGGCCAGCACTTCGGCCGAGCCGCCGCGGGCGACCCAGCGTTTCCGGCCGAGCCAGTAACCGGCGAAGATACCGAGCAGGATGCAGATGGCGTAGGCACGCAGCGGCAACGGGCCGAGGTGCCAGACGCCCTGGCTGGGACTGGGGATGGACGCCGGAATGATCACGGCGGTCAGCAGACTAGACATGGCAACCAGGACGGTACTCGACCGGCCCCAATCGCGACCACTGACACATGGTCACGATTGGGAACGCAGCGCGAGAACACCTCAGCTGGTGGCCCCGACGGCGGCCTGGATGCCTTCCACCGTCAGCTGGTCACCGGTGAGCATCTTGTCGTTGACGAAGACGGTGGGAGTGCCTTCCACCTTGCGCTCGGTGGCGGCCTGGCCGACCGATTGCAGCCAGCCCTGGTACGTGTTGTCCCGCACCGCGGTCTGGAACTTCGCGTCGTCGATGCCGAGTTCCTTGCCCAGTTGGAGCAACTGGTCGGTGGTCCAGGCCTTGGAGAAGTCGGCGTACATCTCGTCGGCGAACGTCAGCGCCTTCCCGTTCGCGGCAGCGGCGGCGAACGCGTTGGCCAGCCGCGGCGAGGCGTCCGGGTTCACGAACGTCATCGGCCAGTAGGTCAGAGTGGCGGTGCCGTCCTCGACCAGCTTGTCCACCGTCGGGCCGGTCGCCTCCTCGAACTCCGCGCAGTGCGGGCAGCGGAAGTCCAGGTAGATGTCGATGTGCGCCTTCGCGCCCACCTTGCCCACCGTGACGCCCTTGCCGGCGGTGCCGGGGCCGGTGATCACCGTGGGCTCGGTCCGGCCGTTCGAGGAGACCTCGACGCTGGAGTTCTTGCGCCAGTAGTCGACGCCGACGGCGGCGATGATCGCCAGCACCACGACGGCCACGATGACGACGCCGGGCGTGATCCGCCGGCGCTTCTCCTGCAGCAGCGGGTTCACCGGCCGCTTGGCCCCGGAGTTGCCCGCGGACTTGACCCCGGGCTTGGCCGCGGATTTGGCGCCGGACTTGGCCCCGGGCTTGCCTGACGACTGGGCTGCGGACTTGGGCTTGGACTTGCTCACGACGCGGTTACTCCTGTTGAGGTGTGCGATTCCGATTCGAGCGCGAACCTGCTGACCGGATTGACAAACAGCCACCCCGCCAGCAGCACCAGCCCGACGTCGCGCAGGATCTCCTGCAGATACTTCGTCTGGCCGGGAGCGACCTGACCGCCGCCGCCGAAGCAGCCACAGTCGATCGCCAGACCACGAGCCCAGGCGGAGGACACCGCGGCGATGAACATCACCATGAAAACACCGGCGGCCATCGCGGCCGCGCGGGTGCCGTAACCGACGATCAACAGCAATCCGATCGCGATCTCCAGGAACGGCAGCAGCAGCCCCACGATGCTGTCGAACCCGGACGGCAACAACTCGTACGCCCGGACCGCCTGCGTGGCGGCCTCGGGATCGGTCACCTTCAGCGCGCCGGCGACCAGCATCACCCCGCCGAGTACCAGCCGGGCGACCAGCGAGACCCAGGGAAACCAGGGTTGCTTCCTCACTGGTTGTCCTCCACCAGCTTGCCGAAGTCGTGGGCCATGTCACCGATCGCCGCGTTCGACAGCCAGAGCACGTTGGCCTTGTCGGTGGCGCCGAATCCGAGCACCTGCGCGCCGTGGCCGACCTCGTAGCCACCGGACGGAAGCTTCTTCATCCCCTCGACCGGTACGCCGACGGTCTTGGCGATGCCCTTGATCGAGTCCAGCGAGCCGGTCAGCCCGACGAACGACGGATCGAAGCGGTCCAGGTACTTCCGGATCACCGGCCCCGTGTCCCGTGCCGGGTCCGTGGTGATGAACAGCATCTGCACCTGGTCCCGGACCGGCTGGTCGAGCTTGGTCAGCGCGGACGCCACGTCGGCCATCACCGTCGAGCACACGTCCGGGCAGTTGGTGTAGCCGAAGAACACCAGCGTGACCGGCTTCTTCGTCGACGTGACCAGGTTGAACTCGTTGCCCGCGGTGTCGGTCAGCGATTTCGCCGGCAGCGCGTACGGCCGGTCCAGCGTCGCCCCCCGCAGCCCGCTCGGATCGCCCGCCGGGGTGCGGATGATGGCCCCGCCGGGGTTGTCCGCTGTCTGCTTCTCTCCGCCGCTGCAGCCCGCGAGGGCAAGCAGAGCCACCGCGGCGAGGAGAACGGCCGCGTTCCTGGTTCGACTCACGGCGGTACTAACGAGTGACGGCGGTGCGGGGTTCCCGCCGGACACCTTCGGCGAGACTTTCGGTCAGCTTCCGTACGCCGTCCACTCCGCCTCCCGCCTCGAGCACCTTCACGAACGCCGACCCGACGATCACGGCATCCGCGTACGCCGCGACGCCCGCCGCCTGGTCCGCGTTGGAGACGCCGAGTCCGACCCCGACCGGGATGCCGGTCGTGGCCTTCGTCCGGGCGACCAGCGGCGCGGCGAGGTCGGAGGCCTGGTCCCGGGCTCCGGTGACACCCATCACAGCGGTGGCATAGACGAATCCCCGGCAGGCAGCGGTGGTCAGGCTGATCCGCGCGTCCGTGGACGACGGCGAGACCAGGAACACCTTGTCCAGTTCGTTCTTGTCCGCGGCGGCGATCCACTCGGCGGCTTCCTCGGGGATCAGGTCGGGCGTGATCAGCCCCGCTCCCCCGGCGGCCGCGAGTTCGGCGGCGAACCGGTCCACGCCGTACCGCTCGACCGGGTTCCAGTACGTCATCACCAGGACCGGCACCGCGGAGTACGAGGCGACCTTCTCCACGGTGGCGAGCACGTCGCGGGTGCGGAGTCCGCCGGCCAGGGCGATCTCGGCGGCGCGCTGGATCGTCACCCCGTCCATCACCGGATCGCTGTACGGCAGGCCGATCTCGATCACGTCGGCACCGCCGTCGACGAGCGCCTTGATCGCGTCGACACCGCCGTCGACGGTCGGGTAGCCGGCCGGCAGGTAGCCCACCAGCGCGGCCCGGCCCTCGTCGTTCGCCTTCCGGACCGCGGTCCCGGCATTGCCCAGAGCAACCAGATCGTTCATGCCCGCACGTCTCCGTCGATCAGGCCGAACCAGGTCCCGGCCGTGTCCATGTCCTTGTCGCCGCGACCGGACAGGCAGACCAGGATAGTTGCCTCAGGCCCCAGTTCCTTCGCGATCTCCAGCGTGCCGGCGATCGCGTGCGCCGACTCGATCGCCGGGATGATGCCCTCGGTCCTGGCCAGCAACCGGAACGACTCCATCGCCGCCGAGTCCGTCACCGGCCGGTACGACGCCCGCCCGGTCTGCGCGAGCCAGGCGTGCTCCGGGCCGACGCCCGGGTAGTCCAGGCCGGCCGAGATGGAGTGCGACTCGATCGTCTGCCCGTCGTCGTCCTGCAGCAGGTAGGACCGGGCGCCGTGCAGCACGCCGATCTGGCCCGCGGTGATGGTCGCGGCGTGCCGGCCGGTCTCGTACCCGTCGCCGCCCGCCTCGATCCCGAACAGCTTGACGTCGGCGTCCGGGACGAACGCGGCGAACAGGCCGATCGCGTTCGAGCCGCCACCGACACAGGCGACCGCGGCGTCGGGGAGCCGGCCGAGTAGGTCCAGCGATTGCGCCCGCGCCTCGTCGCCGATGCCCCGGACGAAGTCCCGCACCATCGCCGGGAACGGGTGGCCGCCGGCCGCCGTACCGAGCAGGTAGTGGGTGTTGTCGACGCTGGCGACCCAGTCCCGCAGGGCCTCGTTGATCGCGTCCTTCAGCGTCCGGCTACCGGTCTTCACCGGGATGACCTCGGCGCCGAGCAGCTTCATCCGGGCCACGTTCAGCGCCTGCCGCTCGGTGTCGACCTCGCCCATGTAGACGACGCACTCGAGGTCCAGGTAGGCGCACGCGGTCGCGGTGGCGACGCCGTGCTGGCCGGCGCCGGTCTCGGCGATGACCCGGGTCTTGCCCATCCGCTTGGTCAGCAGCGCCTGGCCGAGCACGTTGCGGATCTTGTGCGCGCCGGTGTGGTTCAGGTCCTCGCGCTTCAGCAGGATCCTGGCTCCGGCGACCTCGGAGAGCCTGGTCGCGTCGTAGAGCAGGCTCGGCGTACCGGCGTACTCGCGCAGCATCCGCTCGAACTCGTCGGTGAAGGCCTTGTCGGCCATCGCCTCCTGCCACGCCGCGGTGAGCTCGTCGAGCGGCGCGATCAGCGCCTCCGGCATGAACCTGCCGCCGAAGCGGCCGAAGTGCCCGAGCTGGTCAGGCAGCACAGCAGTCATTCTCAGCCTTCCAAACCCCTGGTCAACCAGGGGTTACACGTCTCGGTGAGTGCCCCCGGACGGACCGGGGGTGCTCACGTCTCAGTGACGCTGCTGGATGGCGGGATGCGATCCCGCAGCGACGAGATCGGCGACCGAGGCCCGCGGATCGCGGCCGGTCACCAGGGTTTCACCGACGAGGACGACATCGGCCCCGGCGCGCGCGAATTCGATTACATCATGCGGACCCCGAACGCCCGACTCCGCCACCCGGACCAGGTTGGTCGGGATCGACGGCGCGACCCGGGCGAAGGTGTTGCGGTCCACCTCGAGCGTCTTCAGGTTGCGGTTGTTCACGCCGATGAGCTGGGCGCCGGCGTCCACCGCACGCCGGGTCTCCTCCTCGTCGTGCACCTCGACCAGCGGGCACAGGCCGATCGAGTGCGACCGCTCGATCAGCGAGACCAGGGCCTCCTGCTCGAGCGCGGCCACCATCAGCAGCACCATGTCGGCGCCGGCCGCCCGGGCCTCCCACAGCTGATACGAGGAGAGGATGAAGTCCTTGCGCAGCACCGGGACGTCGACCCGGCCGCGAACGGCCCGCAGGTCCTCCAGGCTGCCGCCGAACCGGCGCTGCTCGGTCAGCACGCTGATCGCGGCCGCGCCGCCCTCGGCGTACTCCGTCGCGAGCGCGGCGGGGTCGGCGATGTCGGCCAGCGCGCCCTTGGACGGGCTGGACCGCTTCACCTCGGCGATGATCGCGATCCCGTCGCCGCGGAACACCGGCATCGGGTCCTTGGCGTCGGGCTTGCGCTGGGCCTCCTGCTTCAAGTCGTCCAGGCTGACCCGCGCCTGGCGCTCCGCGAGGTCCTCCCGAACCCCGGCGAGGATGTCGTCAAGCACAGTCATGATCGTGGTCCGTCCCGTTGTCAGGCGCCGTCAGGCGTGGTCGCTGGACCGTGCACCGAAGCCGAGCAGTTGCATCACCTTGCCGACCAGGCCGCCGGCCACGGCGATCCCGACCGAGATCCAGAACAACAGCCAGTTCGGTCCCATCACCATCGCGATGGCACCGAGGGTGAAGCCGACCAGCACGATGGCCACAGCGGTCCAGGCCGCCGGAGTGCTGCCGTGCAGGCCGCCCGCGTGAGCTTCGTCGCTCTCGTAAGTTGCCGGTTGATCAGCGGTCGTATTGTCCATCGTGGCGCCACTCCTCGTCGTCGTCCCGTCCTATTGTGGCGGTAGCCCCCGACCATCAGATCGTCGGGTCCTCACCTGCGTCGATCGCCTTCCACTGATCGACCGGTGTGCCAGACCGGGGCGGTGGGGCGGGGCTCGAATTGAGAACCGCCGGATCACGCTCGTAGCGCCGCGTGGGCCGCTTCCATCGATGAGCGGTCAACAATCCGATCAGCCCCGCGGCGAGCAGCGCGACGCCGCCCGCGAATGCCGGCCACGGAGCCGGTCCGGTGAGGATCTCGAAGGAGTCCGAGCCGTGGGTCAGACCGGGCTTCAGCCGGCTCAGTTCGTCCAGTCCCGGACGAACCTGCAGGGCCACCACGATCGCCACCACGCCGATCAGCAGGACCAGGCCGGACACCACCCGGCGCAGCGCAGTACCGCCGAGTTTGGTCACCACCACCGCGACCAAAGCGGCCAGCCCCAGCACGATAGGTGCGCTGGTGACGTCGTTCCCCTTGAAGTCGACCGTGGGGCCGCTGCCCGGCTCGACCGAGGTCCACGTCAGGTAGGCCGAGATGCCGAGCAGGGCGAGGGCCACAACCGCCAGGAGGTCAACCAGTCGTTGCGGGCGCATCAGATCTCGGAGAACGTGCCGGCGACGGCGATGGCGTTCAAGACGGCCGCGGCCTTCGTCCGGCACTCGGCGTCTTCCGAGGCCGGGTCCGAGTCCGCGACGATGCCTGCGCCCGCTTGGACGTAGGCGGTGCTGCCGCGGAGGACCGCGGTACGGATGGCGATGGCCGTGTCGGCGTCACCGGCGAAGTCGAGGTAACCGACCACGCCGCCGTAGACGCCGCGCCGGGTGACCTCGAGCTTGTCGATGATCTCCATCGCCCGCGGCTTGGGGGCTCCGGACAACGTTCCGGCCGGGAAAGCGGCGGTGAGCGCGTCGAAGGCGGTCTTGCCCGCCTGCAGGCGGCCGGTGACGGTCGACTCCAGGTGCATCACGTGGCTGTACCGGCGGACGTCCATGAAGTCGACCACCTCGACCGTGCCGGGCGCGCAGACCCGGCCCACGTCGTTGCGTCCGAGGTCGACCAGCATCAGGTGCTCCGCGCGCTCCTTGGCGTCCGCGCGCAACTCCTCCTCCAGCGCGTGGTCCTCCTCCGGCGTGGCGCCGCGGGGACGCGTTCCGGCGATCGGGTGCAGGATCACCTTGTTGTCGGTGACCTTGACCAGCGCCTCGGGGCTGGATCCGACAATGTCGAACCCGTCCAGCCGGACCAGGTACATGTACGGGCTCGGGTTCGACCGGCGGAGCACCCGGTAGATGTCGAGGGCGCTCGCGGTGGTCTGCAACTCGAACCGCTGCGAGACGACGATCTGGAACGCCTCGCCCGCGCGGATCTCCTCCTTGGCGTGCTCGACCGCCTCCCGGTACTCCGCGCTGGACCGCTGCCGGTGCGGGTCCGGCTGCGCGTGCCGATCCGCCTGTACTACGTACGACGGCGTCGGCCGGGCCAGGTCCTGCTCCATCGCGTCGAGCCGGCGGACGGCGTCGGCGTACGACTCGTCCACCCGCTCGTCGGAGTCGTCCCAGTTCACCGCGTTCGCGATCAGCCAGATCTCGCCGGTCTCGTGGTCGAGAGCGGCCAGGTCGGTGGCGAACAGGAAGGTCAGCTCGGGCAGGCCGAGGTCGTCGCTCGTTGTGTCGGGCAACTTCTCCAGCCGGCGGACGGCGTCGTACCCGAGGAAACCGACCATGCCGCCGGTCAGCGGGGGCAGGTCCGGCAGCCGGGGCGTGTGCAGGATCTCCAGCGTCTCGCGGAGCGCCTGCAGCGGGTCGCCGGTCTGCGGCAGGCCGACGGGCGGGTTGCCGGTCCAGTGGGCTTCACCGTTGCGCTCGGTCAGGGTGGCCGCGCTGCGCACGCCGATGAAGGAGTAGCGGGACCAGACCCCGCCGTTCTCCGCCGACTCCAGCAGGAAGGTGCCCTCGCGCTCGGCGGCGAGCTTGCCGTACACGCCGATCGGGGTCTCCGCGTCGGCCAGCAGACGGCGGGTCACCGGGATGACCCTGCGGTCCTTGGCGTACTCGCGGAAGGTCTCCAGGGTGGGACTGGTCATGGGGCCTCCCGGCCTGGACTGAGGAGCGGAGGGAGCGAAGCGACTGGAGTGACGAGGGAAGGCCGGGAGTTCAGCCCCATGACCCGCCGAGCCGGAGGCGAGGCCAAAAGCAGAGTCACGCCTTGACCTCGATCTCACCGTGCTCGAAGCAGCTGCGGGTGCCCGTGTGGCAGGCGGGGCCCTCCTGGTCGACCAGGACGAGCAGGGTGTCGGCGTCGCAGTCGACGAGGATCTGCTTCACGTACTGCTTGTGGCCGCTCGTCTCACCCTTCACCCAGTACTCCTGCCGGCTCCTCGACCAGAACGTGCTCCGGCCGGTCTCGGCCGTCCGCCGGATCGCCTCGGCGTTCATCCAGCCGACCATCAGAACCTCGCGGGTGTCGTACTGCTGCACGACGGCCGGGATCAGCCCGGCCGCGTCGAAGGTGAGTTCTGCGGTGTCCACCACCCCATTGTCGCCGATGACGGGTCGCGGTCGGACCAGGTGTCCGGCAAGATGTCCGAATGACCTCCAGTGTTGCCCGGGTGCAGGGGCTGTTGCAGGAATTTCCGTTGGTGGACGGACACAACGATCTTCCGATCGCCTACTACGAGTTGTGTGAGTACGACCTGGACGCCTACGACCTGAGCGTCTCGGTGCCGAAGCTGAACACCGACCTGCCGCGGCTGCGGCTCGGGCAGGTGGCGGCGCAGTTCTGGTCGTTGTGGGTGCCGCAGGACGCGAACGCGGTCCGGCGTACCTTCGAGCAGATCGACTTCGTCCGCCGGCTGGTCGCGCGCTATCCGGAGTCGATGCAACTGGCCGACACCGCGGACGACGTCCAGGCCGCCTTCAAGGAGCGCCGGATCGCGTCGCTGATGGGGATGGAGGGCGGCCACTCGATCGGTGAGTCACTCGGTGTGCTGCGGATCATGCGCGCGCTCGGCGTCCGGTACATGACGCTCACGCACAACAACAACGTGTCCTGGGCCGACTCCGCCACGGACGAGCCGGTGCTCGGCGGGCTGAACGCGTTCGGCGAGGACGTGGTCCGGGAGATGAACCGGCTCGGCATGCTGGTCGACCTGTCGCACGTCTCCGCCGACACGATGCGGCACGCGCTGCGGGTGACAGGCGCGCCGGTGATCTTCAGCCACTCGTCCGCCCGGGCCGTCTGCGACCACCCGCGCAACGTGCCCGACGACGTGCTGCAGACGCTGGCCGGCAACGACGGCGTGTGCATGGTGACGTTCGTGCCGCTCTTCACCTCGCAGGCCTACGTGGACTGGGTCGCGGGTGCGCGGGAGGTCGCGGGTCAGCTCGACCTGGATCCGCTGGTGCCCGCGCAGCAGAAGAAGCTCGCCGAGGCGTACGGAGTACCGAAGCCGAAGACGACGCTCGAGGACGTGGTGGCGCACGTCGAGCACGTCCGGGAGGTGGCCGGAGTCGACCACATCGGGATCGGCGGCGACTACGACGGCTGTCCGGAGTTCCCGGTGGGGCTGCCGGACGTCGCGTCGTACCCGTCGCTGTTCTACGCCCTGGCCGACCGCGGCTGGAGCGACCAGGAGTTGGCGAAGCTTGCCGGTGGCAACATCCTCCGGGTGCTCCGGGCAGCCGACGAGGTCGCTTCCTGACGTCGCGCCAGCCAGAGCAGTAGCTAGAACGGGCGCTTCTGGTCGCGGGTCTCGGGCAACACCTCGAAGCCGGCCGCGCGGTAGGTCGCGACCGCGCCGACGTTGGAGCTCGGGGTGCAGACGAGTGCGCTCGACGCCCCGAGGTCGCGGAGCGCGGCGGCCGCGGCCAGCGTGATCGCCCGCCCGTACCCGTTGCCGCGGAAGTCACGGTGGACCCCCATCGGCTCGAGCAGCCCGGGCTTGCCAGGACCCGCCGACCACACGGTCACCGCGGCGACGGCGTCACCTCGCTCGTTGCGCCCGACGAGACAACGCGCACTCGCGTACGGCGTACCGGCAGCCATCGCGTGCCAGCGTTCGTCGGTGAAGCTGGATCCGTCGAACGAGGCCCGCTGTACTGCGGTACGCACCGCGGCGTGCTCCGGCCCGACCACGTCGACCGCGACTTCGGCGTCCTCGACCGGCTCGGCGAGATCGCGCCGTAGCGGCGTCCACGGCTCGGCGGTGTTCCAGCCGTCCTTGAACAGCAGGACCTTCACCCGCGCATCAGCCGGGGACTCGACGTACACCTCGCCCTCGATCAGTACTCCGCGCGCCGGCTCGACCAGGTCCGCCTCGATCTGCTGCGCCAGTTCGTCATCCGCCAGCGCATCCGGCGCGATCGCCAGCCGAAGCAGATCCGGCTCGTCCAGCATCCCGATCGCCAGCACCTCGCCGTCGCGGTCCCACACCCGGACCGAATTGGCCGTGCGCTCAGCCCCGAACCGCCAGAACCACCCGAGATCCCCGGGATGCAACTGGACCGGTCCAGTATCCGCCTGCCAGTCCGCCAGCTTTCCCACCAACGGCCCCAGGCCGGCGACCTCAGGCGTGCTCAGCCGAATAGTCATACCGCCATCCCACACCATCCGGCCGACCCCTCGCACTCGACTTTCCGGCATTCCGGACGCGGATGTTTGCCGTTGAGGCGATCGGGCACGGGACGCGCTCACGCAATCGATGCGAGGAGTAGTTGTGCTTACCCTGACTGAGAACGCCACCCTGGTGATCAAGAGCATCACGGGCGTCGAGGGCGCTCCCGAGGGAGCCGGTGTCCGGATCTCGCAGGAGAACCCGGCCGACCCGGCACTGGCTGTGACGACGACCGAGGCGCCGTTCCCGGGCGACGCGGTGGTCGAGGAGAGCGGCGCGCGGGTGTTCCTGGAGGAGAACGCGTCCGCCGCGCTCGACGACAAGATCCTGGACGCGGCGGTGGACGACAAGGGCGGAGTCGAGTTCCTGCTCGTCCCCCAGCCGGGTGCCGGCCGAGAGAACGGCTCGTCCCCCGCGCACTGACAAATTTGTACTCCGCCCGAGCCCCCGCAACTGCGGCCGAAACCGTCGACTCCGGCTGACGCAGGCTCCAGCTGGCGTCGGTTTCGGGGGTTGGGTGGGGTTATGAGCTGAGGTTCACGGGTTGGTTGGTCGACGCCTCTTTCCCAGGCCGCCGGTCCGTGTCCTCACGGGCGCCCATCCGCTAGCAGTCCTCCCACGGGTGGGCGCCCGTGAGGATCCACTCAGAGAGCCGTGCGTTGAGCGATCCAGCTGGCGTGCAGGCGGGTGTAGACGCCGCCGGCCGCGACCAACTCGGCATGAGGGCCGCGCTCGACGACGCGGCCGTCGTCGAAGACCAGCACCTCGTCCGCGGCCTCCGCGGTCGACAACCGGTGGGCGATCGTCACCGAGGTCCGCCCGCTCATCAACCGCTCCAGCGCCGCGTTCACCCGTACTTCGGTCCCCGGGTCGACCGCCGACGTCGCCTCGTCCAGGACAAGCAGATCCGGATCCGCGATGTTCGCCCGGACCAGCGCCACCAGTTGGCGTTCACCGGCCGACAAAGACTCGCCCCGCTGCCCGACCGGCGAGTCCAGCCCGTCCGGCAACGACTCCAGCCAGTCCGTCAGCCCGAGCGACTCGAACGCGTCGAGCAACTGGGCGTCGGTCACGTCGGGCCGCCCGAACCGGACGTTCTCGGCGAGGGACGAGTCGAAGAGATACCCGTCCTGCGGAACCATCACCACCCGCTCCCGCAGCGACGAGAACGAGATCTCCCGCGCGTTCACCCCGTCCAGCAGGACCGCGCCGGAGGTGGGATCCATCAGCCGGGTGAGCAGCTTGGCGAAGGTGGTCTTGCCCGAGCCGGTCTCGCCGACCACCGCGACCCGGCGATGCGGTTCCAGCCGGACGTCGACGTCGCGCAGTACCAGCTCGCCTTCGGGGTAGGCAAAGTTCACGTCGGCGAACTCGACCGTGATCGGGCCGCGGGACTGGGTCACCCCGTCGGGACCGGGGTCGACCACGTCGGCCGGGGTCGCGATCACGCCGAGCACCCGGCGCCAGCCGGCGAACGCGCTCTGGGCGTCGGTGAGCACCTGGGTCGCGATCTGGACCGGGTCGGAGAACAGCGCGACCAGGAACATGAACGCCAGGATCTCCCCCAGCGTCGCCTCGCCGTCGATCCCGAGCAGCACACCCGCGGTCAGCACTCCGGCGTTGGCCAGCCCGGCCGCGAGACCGCCGATGGAGAAGGTGATCCCGGTGATCGCCTGCGCCCGGGTCGCGGTGTGCCGGTAGTCCTCGATCGAGGCGTCGATCCGGGCCTGGGTGCGCTGCTCGATCGCGTACGCGCGGACCACCTGCGCGCCGACGACCGGCTCGGCGATCGCGGACAGCATCTCGCCGACCTTCGCCCGGACCACGCCGTACGCGGCCGACATCTTGCGCTGCAGGTACTTCAGGCTGGCGAACAGCGGCAGGAAGCAGACCAGCACGACCAGCGCGAGCTGCCACGAGTAGACGAACATCACCACGGTCGCGAGCAGCATCTGCCCGAGGCTGACCAGGAAGATGAACCCGCCGAACTGCAGGAACTGCGACACCGTGTCCACGTCGGACGTCACCCGGCTGACCAGGGCGCCGCGCCGCTCGGTGCTCTGGGTCAGCACCGGCAGGTCGTGCACGTGCCGGAACGCCTTGATCCGCATGGTCGCGAGCCCGCGCTCGGAGTTCTTCGCCAGCCGCACGGTGGTCAGGTACGAGGCGAAGGCGGTGACCAGGATCCCCGCCGCACACAGCAGGCACATCCACGCCACGAACGACATGTTCGGACCGCCCGGCCCGGACAGGCCCTTGTCGATGGTCTGCTGCACGGCGATCGGTACGACGATCCGCCCGCCCGTCATCGTCAGCGCGAGCAGGCCGGTGACCCACCAGCCGCGGGCGAGCTCGGGCGAGATCCGGATGCCCTGGCGAAGGGTCTCCAGACCACCGGCGTTGTCACCGGCGTCCAGTCGGCTGCTGGCCTCTGCGGTGCTCACGCGGACGCTCCTTCGGAATCGAGATCGTCGAGTTCGGCTTCGAGTGCCGCCTCTTCCTCGCGGCGGGCGGCGTCCTTCTCATAGGCGTCGACCAAGTCGCGGTACGCGGCCGACCGCTCCTGCAGTTCCAGGTGCGTGCCGTGGTCCGCGATCCGGCCCTCGTCGAGGAACAGCACCTCGTCGGCCAGCGCGATCGTCGCCTTCCGGTAGGCGATCACCAGCACGGTCGTGGCCGCCTCGTCACCCTGTACGGCGGTCCGCAGGCCGGCCAGGATCCTGGCTTCCACCTGCGGGTCCACCGCACTGGTGGCGTCGTCCAGGATCAGCAGCCGCGGCCGCCGGACCAGGGCGCGGGCGAGCGCGATCCGCTGCCGCTGGCCACCGGACAGCGTCGTACCGCGTTCGCCGACCTTGGTGTCGAGCGCGTTCGGCAGCGACTTCACGAAGCCGTCGCCTTGGGCGATTCGCAGCGCGTCCCAGACGTCCTCGTCGGAGTAGTCGCCGCCGAGCGTGATGTTGCCGCGGATGGTGTCGTCGAAGAGGAACGCGTTCTGCGCGACCAGCGCGACCGACCCGGCGAGTTCGTCCCGGGCCAGCGACCGCACGTCCAGCCCGTCGATCTCGACCGCCCCTTCCTCGGGGTCGATCAGACGCGTCAGCAGCGTGGTCATCGTGGACTTGCCCGAGCCGGTCGGTCCGACCATCGCGACCGTGCGACCGGGATCGACGGCGAAGTCGACGCCGGACAGTACGTCGCGCTCCGGCAGGTAGCCGAACCGCACGTCCTTCACCTCGAGCCGGGCCGCGGTCGTCGCGGTCAACTTCTGGTCGCCGTACTCCATCCCGCCCTCGGCGGTGAGCACGCGCCGCACCCGGTCCCAGCCGACGACCGAGCGCGGCAGTTCGCCGAGCACCCAGCCGAGCGCGCGGATCGGGAAACCGATCAGCGTGAACAGGAAGGCGACCTGGACGACGTCGCCCGCGTCCGCCGCGCCGGACCGGACCCGGCCGACGCCGACGAGCAGCACCAGCAGGACCCCGATCCGGGGCAGTCCCTCGATCACCGGGTCGAACGCGCCGCGGGCCTTGTTCACCGCGATGTTCGCGTCGCGCAGCGCGTAGGTCGGTTCGCGGAAGCGCTCGGTCTCGGCGGCCTCGCGGCCCAGCGTCTTCACCACCAGCGCGCCGTCGAACGACTCGTGCGCGACCTCGGAGACGTCGGCGCGCAACTCCTGGGCGCGGGTGGCGAGCGGCTGCAGGGTGCGCTGGAAGATCACGTTCGCGACGAAGACCAGCGGGAAGACCAGGCAGCCGACCAGGGCCAGCCAGACGTCGGCGGCGAACATCGCGGCGGTGGCGAAGGCGAGCATCGCGATCACGCCGATCGCCATCGGCAGCGGGGCGATCACGAACCAGATCGACTCGACGTCGGCGTTCGCGTTGGACAGCAGGTTGCCGGTCGGGTGCCGGTGGTGCCACTCCAGCGGGAGCGTCAGGTACTGCCGGGTGACGCGGCGCCGGTACGTCGCCTGCAGCCGGAACTGCATGATGCCGGCCCCGATCCGGCGGCCGACCACTCCGATCGCGCGCAGGACCGCGATGCCGAGGAAGAGCGAGACCAGCGAGGCGAGCGCGCCGAAGGTGGTGTCACCGCGCTCCAGGGCGGGCCGGATCACGTGGTCCGTCGCCCAGCCCAGCGCCCAGCCGTCGGCGACCGTCATCGCGCCGTACAGCATGCTGGCGAGCACCGAGAAGGCGAAGACCCACGGCTCCTCCCAGATCGCCACACGCAGGACCGCGAAACCGCGCCGGGTCACGCTCCCTTTACTGGGGACTTTCGGCTGCGGCACGCAAAACATCCTTAAAACGGCAGTGTCAGGGGCGTAGCCACACACGTGGCTGACAACGATTGACATTCTGCCACTCGTCTCCGACAACTACGATCTAGTTGTGGCTGACTACAGCAAGGTGGAACGACTGGCTCTGTGTGATCTCTTCGACCAGGTCGGGCCTGATCAGCCAACACTGTGCGAGGGGTGGACGACGCACGATCTGGCGGTCCACCTGTACGTCCGGGAGGCCGATCCGCTGGCCGGGCCCGGCATCATGATCCCCTCGCTGGCGGACACCACCGAGCGGCGGATGGCGCAGGCCAAGGCGAAGTACTCGTTCGCCGAGATCGTCGACAAGGTCCGCACGGGGCCGCCCACCTTCTCGATCTACTCGTTCCCCGGGCTCGGCCACAACCTGAACACCACGGAGTACTTCGTCCACCACGAGGACGTCCGCCGGGCCCGACCCGACTTCGAGGTACGCGCGCTGCCGGCGGAGCAGCAGCGAGGGCTGTGGAAGGTGGTCCGCGTCGGCTCCAGGACGATGACGAGGAAGGCTCCGAGCGGCCTCGTACTCCGTCTCCCCGACGGCACCGAGGCCGTCGCGAAGAAGCCGACGGACCTGGGCACCGTCACCGTGACGGGTGAACCGGCCGAACTGGTGCTGTTCTGCTTCGGCCGCGGCCGGGTCGCGCAGGTCGATCTGAACGGTGACGCCGAGACGATCGAGAAGCTGCGCAGCACCTCATTCGGTGTCTGAGACAGGCGCTCCGGACAGCGGTTTGACCTCGGCGGTCTTCCGCCGGTGCCGCTGGACGAGGCTGCTGATCACGGTGGTCAGCAGCACCAGCACGATCGCGGCGAGGACGCCCTGCCACGGCTCGTCGAACAAGGCGTAGCCGAGCAGCCCGATCGCCATGTAGAACGCCGCCCACAGCGACGACGCGGCCAGATCCACCACGGCGAACCGATGCCAGCGGTATCCGGCGAGTCCGGCGGCGAGCAGCACCGGCACGCGTCCACCCGGGATCAACCGAGAGGTCAGCAGCACGGTGATCTCGTGCTCGGACAACCGGACGCGGAGCGCGTCGAGCGAGGCGTTGTCGCGGAGCCAGCCGATCCGCTTCGCCAACTTCTCCCCGCCCAGGCGGCAACCGGCGTACACGATCAGGTCGCCGAGATACGCGCCACCCGCACCAGCGATCAGTACGCCGACCAGCCCGATCGGGTTGCCGTGAGACGCCAGTACTGCGGCCGCCGACACCGCCGCGCCCGTCGGCAGAACGGGCAGCACCGCACCGAGCAGGACCGCCCCGGCCAGGACACACAGGTACCAGAAGTCGAAGTGCGCGTCGCCGCTCATCGGCCGACCACCTCAGTCGACTCCCCCGGCACCAGCAACTCCACCTTCACTGCCGCATCCACCTCGTGCATCGCAGCCTTGAACTGGTCCCCTGGCGGCAGGAACAACTCCGGCTTCATCCAGTCACAACCGATCGGCCAGAACGTCCCGAAGTGCACCGGCACTGCGACCCGTGCCCCGACCCGGCGGACAGCCTCAGCCGCACGCACCGGATCCAGGTGCCCCGGGCCGAGCGAGGGACCCCAGCCGCCGACAGGGACCAGGGCCAGATCAACCGGGCCCGCCTCCGCCGCGAGGCCGTCGTACAGGTCGGTGTCGCCGGCGAACCAGGCGCTCGGCGAGCCCTCGATCCGGAACCCGACCGCGGGCGCGGTGTAGGAGGACCAGGGCAGTCGGCGGTTGTCGTGCGCGGCGGTCACGACGGTGATGTCGAGCGCGCCGATCCGCACCTGGTTGCCGGGGGCAACCTCGATGCACCGGTCGGAGTAGGCCGGTCCGCAGTCCGCGTGGATCAGCCGCGCGGCGCCTCGCGGTACGACCAGCGCCGCACCCGGAGCGATCAGCGGGAGCGAGGTGAGGTGCAGGTGATCCGCATGCAGATGCGACACCAGTACTGCGTCGCAGTCGCCGGCCTCGGGAGGCGGCGCGGGCCCGCGACGGCGGCGTACGTGCGCGATCCGCGAGGTCAGCACCGGATCCGTGAGCAGCCGCGTGCCGTTCTCCTCGATGGTGGTGGTGCTGTGCCCCCACCAGGTGATGCGCAACTCAGGCCTCCACGCTCGCGTCCGACGAAGTGGCGACACGTTCCGCCGGATCGTCGGTCGCGACCGCGTCGTCGGCGCGCTGACCGAGTTGCTCGAGCCAGCTGATCAGGAGGGCGTGTACCGCGTCGGAGCCTACGGGTGGCTCGTCGACCACGAAGCGGCGCGGGTGCACCAGGACCGCCTCGGTCTGCCAGCCGCCGATGCCACCGTGGCAGCCGACCAGTTCCTCGAACGCGGCCACCTCGTGGGTGTACTCGTCCAGCCGGCTGATCACCACGATGTCGCCGTTGTGCGGCATCTCGGCCTGCCGGAGCATCGACGCCGGGGCTGCGGGGCCGTACGGCAGGAGCGGGTCGGTGCCCTCGATCCGGCCCGACCGCAGGACGTGGACGCCGGCCCGGCCGATCGCGACCGGACCTTCGGCGAGTGAGTCCACCACGACGAATCCGATGCCCGGGTGCATCGCCAGGCCGGGGATCAGCCGCGGGTGCATCAGCTCGATCTCCTCCAGCGGCACCCGGCCGGGCGTGGTCGCCAGGTAGATCAGCGCGAGGTTCCCCGAGGAGGTGACGATCATCTGCTCGTCGGCGGCGACCGGCGGTTCGCAGTCGGCCGGCCCGAGCTCGACCTCACCGCGCGGCGCCTTGCCGTGAAGCGCCTTCCGGGTGACCGAACCGGCCACGCTCCGACGCAGGCTCAGCTCGGTCAGGAACGCGTTCACCGGACCCCAGCCCTCGGACCGGCCGGTGGCCGCCACCGGCTCCTTGGTCGTGTCGACCAGGTCGTCGACGACCGCCGTCAGGGTCCGGCCGTACCGCTGGAGGAAGGTCGAGCCCTGGCTCTGGCCGTGGTCCGACAGCACGACGATCTCGTACGAGTGCGGCAGCGTGTCGATGATCCGCTTCAGCGCGCCCATCACCCGGTCGAGGCCCTCGAGGGTCTGCAGCGACTCCGGGCGGGTCGGTCCGGCGTGGTGCGCGACCTCGTCGTAGTCGACGAAGTCGCAGTAGATCACCGGGGTGCCCTTGATCAACTCGTCGGTGACGAGGGAGACGTTCAGGTCGCGGAGCAGGACGTTGGAGATGGCCCGAAGGAAGATGTAGGACCCGCCGCGGTTGACCCGCGGTACCAGGTTGCGGCGCCGCTGCCGGCGGGCCTGGTGCAGCTCCTTCACCATCTCGGCGACACACAGCACCAGGCCGCGGGCCGCGCCCTGCGGGCTGGAGAAGAACCGGACGTAGCCCCGGCTCCGGCCGTTCGGCAGCGCCGCCCGGCTGAAGACCAGTTCCGACTTCGGCGCGTCACCGGACCAGTTGTTGCTGATGCTGGCGCCGCCGTCGGCGAGCAGGCCGCGGCCGGTCGACATCCGCGCCTCGATCTCGGCCGCGTCCCGGGACCGGTTGGTCACCATCACCCGGCCGGTCTCCTTCTCGTACCACCGGAAGGCCGGGATCTGGCCGGAGCCGCCGTGCAGGATGCCGGCCTGGCTGGCCGGGGTGGTCGCCGGGACGCCGGTGTGCCAGCCGACCATCGAGTGGCTGCCGTCGCGGATCCAGCCACCGATGTGCGGCAGGTTGCCCGACAGCACCATCCAGTTCAGCAGCGGCGCGGACAGGCCGTCGAGCTGGATGATCAGCAGGCCGGTCTTCGGGGCCGACTGGATCCGGCGGGCCCGGCGCCGGACCACCCGCATCACCTCGGAGACGTACGCGTCGTCACTGCCCGCGTAGGCCACCCAGCCGACGAAGGCGCTGACCGAGGCCATCACGATCGCGACCAGCAGCGGCGCCTCGACCCCACCGTGCAGGTTCACCCCGGGATCGACGGTGACGGCGAGGTAGACGACGCCGAACTGGGACAGCAAGCCGCCCACGAGTACGCCGACCGAGCCGATCAGGATCGCGATCCCGGCCAGGATCCAGCGCACCAGCAGCCCGATCACCGCCAGGATCACCACCAGCCGCAGGACCGGCAGGGTTCCGTCGCTGCTGATCTGCGGCAGCGTCCAGAAGGTGATCACCAGCGAGACCAGCGACGCCAGTCCGCCGAGGAGCATCGCCTGCAGGCCTCGGGTGGTCCGGCGCACATCGACCCAGACCGGCGACCGGCGTTGCCGCCGGCCGGCGGATACCTGTTCAGGTGGTTTTGCCATCAGGTCCTTCGGACTCCCCGTTCATGCGTCTGTACCAGTCCGAGCCTACGAGGCCCGGTCCACACCGGCGGTACTGCGCCACGCATCGAACGGGTGGATCCAGGGCGATCCCCGACCCCGGAACAGGGTCAACCCTCACTGGAGTTCGAGGTAGTCCACCTCCGTGTACGCCGTGCCCTTGGTCAGCCGGACGGTGTTCCAGCCCTGGTTCAAGGTGACTCCGACCGACGTCTGCCGCCACTGGTCCCAGCCGGTGACGGGGTAGCCGACCGAGCCGACGTTGTTGCCGTTGACAACCAGGCCGTGGCTGGCGGGACCGGCCGAGCCGTTCGCGTAGCCGACGTACAGGGTGTAGTTGCCGGCCCGCGGGGCGTAGACGCGGTTCTCGACCCAGGAGTCGGCGAAGTCGATGTACGCCGCGACCGCGCCGTTGGAGGCACCGGCCGCGTTGGTGCGGACCCGGCAGTTGTTCAGCGTGCCGCTCTCCGCCTCGGTCCGGACCCGGCTGCCGCGGACGATCGGGAGGTCGTTCGCCCAGCCGACGTCCGCGACGAACAGGTGCCGGGTGTTGTTCACCCAACCGTGCAGGAACACCCGGTCACCGACGAAGTCCGCGCCGCCCGGGCCGCAGACGGCGTTGTCGAAGCTCGCGGTCGTCATCAGCGGGCGGTACGCGACGCTCCACGGGCCGGTGAGCGAGGTTGCGGTGGCGTAGGAGGTCAGGTAATTGCAGTCGTTGTAGCCGCCGCCGGAGAAGAACAGCACGAACCTGCTCGCCCGCTGGACAAGGTCGGGCGCCTCGATCACGCCGCTGGACGAGATCAGCGCGGTGTTGCCGCCGACCAGGTTCACGCCGTTGTTCGCAGTACGGGTGAGCCAGAGGGTGGAGGGCTTGCCGATCGCGTTGCCGTCGTTCTTCCAGACCAGGTAGCGGGTGCCGTCGTTCGCGACGAAGGTGTTCGCGTCGATCGCGCCGCCAAGGTCGAGCGGGCAGAAGAGCGGCTGGCTGCCGACCGGGGTGAACGGGCCCAGCGCGGAGTTCGACAGTGCGACGCCGATGCACTGACGCCCGGACGCCTTGTGCCAGGCGGTGTAGGTGAGGGTGAAACTGCCATCGGCGTTCGGATGCACGTCCGGCGCCCAGGTGCGGCCTGGCTGCGCCCAACTCGCCGACGGTCCGCCGGGCATCGCGTCACCGCGGATCGTCCACGGACCACCGGGGCTCGGCGCCGTGGCCACCGGGACATGACCGCGTCCGTTGTTCGTCGAATAGGCGTACCAGGTGCCGTTCCTCTCGAACACGTCCGGATCCGGGAAGTCCTCGCGGATCACGTCGGCCGGGAACACCGCGGCGGTCGTCTTCCGTACTGCGGCCTCGGCGGGTGGCACGGCCGTCAGCACGGCCGCGAGGCTGAGCAACACCGCCAGAATTCGTCTGCGCACAGCAACTCTCCTCAGGTGGGGCGGAACCTGTGGAGAGCACTTTTCCATCGATTCACCTAGAGGGCGAGAGATGAAAGCCGGATCGAACAGCGGTTTCGTCGCGCGATCACTGGACCCCGAGGGCGACGGGATGGAGACTCCCGGTAGCTAGTTGGTTTTCGCCCGATTTCAAGGAGTCCTCGTGAAGTTTTTACCGAGAGTGGCAGCGTCACCCCGTGGAGTGGTCGCTGTCGCCGCGGCGGTGGCGGCGACCGCCGGGCTGCTGAGTCAATCCGGCGGTGCGCTCGGCCAGACCGCGGGAACCGCGGCACCGGCGGCCGTCCAGGCGACTCCGCTGCAGCAGCAGCTCGACGCGTTGCTCGCCGATTCGCGGTTCCAGGGGTCGCAGGTCGGCCTGGTGGTGCGAGACGCGACGACCGGCGAGACGCTGTACGACCGCAACGGCGCGACCCGGCTGCTGCCCGCCTCGAACACGAAGCTGTTCAGCTCGGCGGCCGCCATGGAGACCCTCGGCGCCGGCTACAAGTTCCACACCGACGTACTGGCGACGGCGCCCGTCCGCGACGGCAAGCTACGTGGGGACATCTACCTGAAGGGGTACGGCGACCCGACCGCACTCGAGTCGGACTACGTCGACCTGGCCAAACAGGTCGCCAAGTCCGGCGTGAAGCGGATCAGCGGTGACCTGGTCGCGGACGACACGTACTTCGACAAGGTCCGGCTCGGCGACAGCTGGGCGTGGGACGACGAGCCGTTCTACTACTCGGCCCAGATCTCCGCCCTGACGCTCGCGCCCGACACCGACTACGACTCCGGTACCGCGATCGTCGAGAGCCTGCCCGGTGGCACGGTCGGCGCGCCGGTCAAGCTCGCACTGGTCCCGGCGAACGGAGTACTGAAGCTCGTCAACACCGCGACGACCGGTGCCGCCGGGTCCGCGAACACGCTCAACGTCGAGCGCGACCACGGCACCAACATCGTCCGCGTGACCGGCTCGGTCCCCGCGGGCGCGACCGTCGGCCAGGACTGGGTCACCGTCTGGGAGCCGGCCCTGTACGCCGCTGACGTGTTCAAGCGGGCACTCGCGGCCGAGGGCGTCCGGGTCGACGGGCGCATCCGTCCGGCGGCGGCTCCGGCCGCGGCCCAGCAACTGGCCCGGGACGAGTCGATGACCGTCGGCGAGCTGATGAACCCGTTCATGAAGCTCTCCAACAACATGCACGCCGAGACCCTGGTCAAGGCGATGGGCGCCGTGGTGAAGGCGAACGGCAACTGGCCGACCGGCCTCGGCGTCGTCACCGAGTACGCGAAGAGCGTCGGCGTCCCGACCAGCACGATCCGGCTGTCCGACGGGTCGGGCCTGTCCCGCAAGGTCAACGTGACCGCCCAGAGCGTCACCGACCTGCTGCTGGCGACCCAGCAGGAGCCGTGGTTCCAGCAGTGGTACGACGCGCTGCCGATCGCCGGGAACCCCAACCGCTTCGTCGGCGGCACGCTGCGCAGCCGGATGGCCAACACCCCGGCGGCGAACAACCTGCGCGGCAAGACCGGCTCGCTCACCGGCGTGACCGCGCTGTCGGGGTACGTGTCCACCAAGGACGGCCGCAAACTGGTCTTCTCGATGATCAGCAACAACTACCTGGTCACCCCGCGGCCGGTCGAGGACGCCGTCGGCGTCACACTGGCCTCCTGGACCGACCAGGCGCCGGTCGCCACGATCAAGCCCGACACCAGCCGGAGCGCGCTGGCTGCCGAGGACACCTGCGGCGGCAACGAGTGGGTCAAGCCCTGCTGAAGCGTTGGACAGTACGGCACATCGCCAGCGACATCCGGCGGATGCGACTGCGTGCCTAGGGTCCCGTCAAGCTACTTCGCTCGCGGGAACTGAACTTCCTCGCCGGGACGGTCGCGGTCCGGCCCGGCGAGGAAGTCAGTTCAGGACGACCCGGTGCCCTGTACTCCCGGCCAGGACGGTCCGGGCGCCCACATCGCGGCGCAGATCGAGGGAAATCCGCACCACGGCGTCCTTTTGACACTGCGGCCCTTCCGGTTGATCCGGGGCGGTGTAGCGGTAGGCGGCCACCCGGATCGTCGTGGCGGTCTGCGCGAGGATCCGCGCGACGGTGTGTGGCAGGCAGGTCTCCGCCTGGGCGTCGCGAGCGGCCTCGACGACCAGCACGTCCGGCCGCTCCGGATCCACCCGCACCGCCTTGATCGGGATCTCCTTGTCCAGCCGGAGGACCGTCGTACCCAAACCGAACTGGTCCGGCGGCGGGCCGTCGTCCAGCAGGCCGACCGCCGCCGTCGCGATCGTCTGCGCCGGACCGGCCGGTTCCTCGGCCTGCGGCAGCCCGGTCGCGGCGAACGCGGCACCGCCGGCGACCACCACTACCGCCACCGAGGCCGCCAGCATCCGAGTACGCCGCTGCCGACGGACGGCGCGTTCCACGAACTCGAACGGCGGCGCCTCGTCGGGAGTCTGCTCGTCGACGTACTCGGTCAGCAGTTCCGTCCGCGGGTCACGCATGATCAGGCACCTCCTCCTGGACCTCGAGCAGCGGCGCGAGCGCCTGGCGGGCCCGGGCCAACCTCGATTTCACCGTGCCGGGGGGCAACTCCAACTCGTCCGCGATCTGTTCGATCGGCAGATCCATCACGTAGTGCAGCACCGCCACCGCCCGATGCGCCGGGCTGACCCGAGCCAGCGCAGCAGCCACGTCCAGCGCGTCCGGATCGGGTCCATCCACCTCGGCCGGCCTGCGGGTCAACTTCGCCATCGCCCGGGCAGCCACCTGCTGACGCCGCAACCTGCTCACCAACGCCCGTACTGCGACCGCCCGCACCCACGCCTCCGGGTCGTCATACCGGCGGATCTGGTCCCATCGGCCGAGCAGTTTCACATAGGCGTCCTGCGCGATCTCTTCGGCGTCGGCGCGCGAGCCCCCGATGGACACCAGCAGGCCGATCAGCCGCGGCCAGGTACGGCGGTAGAGCGCCGCGACCTCCGCTGCCGGATCCCCGTCGATGTCCCTCACACCCCTAACACGCGGTGGTCCCCCGGCCGGTTCCACTCCCGGGGCAAGTTTCTTCGCCGGGCTCCGGCATTGCCAGAGCGAGATCTGAAAGATTACTCTCGAAACATGTCTCTCAGAAATCCGTACGGCGATTTCGAGGTCACCGACCCGCAGGCGATGCGGGCGCTGGCCCACCCGGTCCGGCTGGCCGCGCTCAGCTACCTGCAGAAGAACGGCCCAGCCACCGCCACCCAGTTGGCCGAGCACGTCGGGGCGTCGCCGTCGGTGACGAGTTGGCACCTGCGCCACCTCGCCTCGTTCGGCCTGGTCAGCGACGGGCCGGGGCCGGAGGGGAACTCGGACAAGCGGCAGCGCTGGTGGAACGCGGCCGCGCGCGGCTTCCGGTTCGAGATGCCCGCGACGCCCGAAGGCGCCGAGGCCGGCCGACTGCTGCGGGCCGAGATGCTGAACCAGGCCCTCGAGGCCGCCCAGCACTGGCTGACCGAGACCGAACCCGCGCTCGATCCGGAGTGGAGTCAGGTCGCCGGGTCGTCGAACACGAGGCTGGTGCTCACCCGCGAGGAAGCCAACGCCCTGGAGAGCGCGATCGAGGACCTGATCGCGCCGTACGTCAGGCGCCGCAACGAGGGCACGTCGCCGCCGGAGGCACGCCCGGTCCGGGTGATCCGCCTCTCGCTGCCCGAGGCGCCGGCATCAGGCAGCGGCAAGTGAGGACTTGCCACATGAGGACAGCGACATGAGGACGGCGACATGAGGACGGCGACATGAGGACGGCGACGGCGACGAGCCTGTGGCGGGACCGGCGGTTCCGGACCTTCTGGTCCGCGCAGGGCGTCTCCGAGTTCGGCGACCGGATCACCGAACTCGCCCTGCCGCTGATCGCGGTCACCCTGCTCCACGCCTCCCCGAGTCAGGTCGGCTTCCTCACCGCCGCGGTCTGGCTGCCGAACCTGGCGTCGCTGTTCATCGGCTCCTGGGTCGACCAGCACCGCGACAAGCGCCCGTTGATGATCGCGGCCGACCTGACCCGGACGATCGTGCTGCTGTCGCTGCCGGCGGCGTACTGGCTTGATGTGCTGACCCTCGGCCACCTGTACGCGATCGCGATCCTGGCCGGTACGGCGCACGTCGTCTTCAACACCGCGTACGCGTCGTTCTTCATCCGGCTGGTCAACCGCGACCAGTTCCTGGAGGCGAACAGCAAGCTGTCGGCGACCCGGTCGGTCTCGTTCATGGCCGGTCCGGCCGTCGGCGGCCTGCTGGTCCAGTGGCTGACCGCGCCGGTCGCGATCGTCGCGGACGCGTTGACGTTCCTGTTCTCGGCGGTGCAGATCAGCCGGCTGAAGGTGCCGCCGAGCGACGCCGACGAGAGCGGGGAGTCGTTGCTGCGAAGAGCCCGGTCAGGGATGGGCTACCTGCTGCGGCATCCCTACCTGCGGGACAATCTCGGCTGCGCGACCACCGTCAACTTCTTCAACATGATCGGCATGGCCCTGCTGGTCCTGTTCGCCAGCAGGAACCTGAACCTGTCGGCCGGCACGATCGGCATCGCCTTCGGCATCGGCGCCTGCGGCGGCCTGTTGGGCGCGGTCGCGGCCACGCCGCTGACCCGCCTCCTCGGCCTGGGCAGGCTGATAGCCCTGGGTGCCGTCGTGTTCCCCGCGTCCCTCGGCATCCTCGCCCTCGCGTCCGGGCCGGTGTGGACGCGGGCGGTCGCCTTGGCGACGGCCGAGTTCATCGGCTCGTTCGCGGTGATGTGCTTCGACATACCGTCGAACTCGCTGAAGGCGGCGGTGACCCATGAGCACATGCGGAGCCGGGTCGCCGGCGCGTTCAGCAGCATCAACTACGGAGTACGGCCGCTCGGGGCGGTGGTCGGCGGCCTGCTCGGCACCTGCATCGGAGTCCGCGAGACCCTGCTGGTCTCCGCGGTCGGTGGCTTCTTCGCCGTGCTCTGGCTGCTCCGCTCCCCCATACTCCGCACCAAGAGCCTCGACGGTCTCGAGCCACCGACCGGTTGAACGGGACAGCCGGTGTCAGTCCAGCTCCACGGGCTCGTCGAGCTTCGCGACCGTACGGCGCAGCGGGACCTCCTTGATGAAGAGGACCGCGATCAGGCTGACCAGCGCACACCCCGCGGCGATCAGGAAGATCCGGCCGGTGGCGTCGCCGTACGACTGCCGGACCAACTCGGCGAGCTGCGGCGGCAGGTGGTTCACGTCGAGCAGACTGGGGCCGTCCGAGCCACCTTCCTGCAACTTGCGTGCGGTCTCGGCTCCGCCGGGAGTGGCCAGAACTCCCTGGATCAGCAGGTCCTTCACCCGGACGGCGAGGACCGCTCCGAGAACGGACACGCCGACCGCACCACCCAGGCTGCGGAAGAACGACACCGAGGCACTGGACGCGCCGATCTCGCTGACGTCGACGGTGTTCTGCACGGCGAGAACCAGGTTCTGCATCATCATGCCCATGCCGATGCCCATCGCGAGCATCCCGCTGCCGACGTACCAGTACGGGCTGGTGTGGTCGATCGTGCCGAGCACCACCAGGCCGGCCACCAGCAGGACGCCACCCGCGATGAGGTACCGCTTCCACTTGCCGAAGCGGGTGATCATCTGGCCCGAGCCGACCGATCCCAGGAACGAGCCGAGCATCATCGGAATCGTCAGCAGGCCGGCCTCGGTGGGGCTGTAGCCGCGGGCGATCTGGAAGTACTGGCCGAGGAACAGGGCGCTGCCGAACATCGCCACGCCGACCGCGAGACTGGCCACGATCGCCAGCGCGGTGGTGCGCTCCTTGACCACCTTCAGCGGGACCAGCGGTTCCGCGGCCCGGTTCTCGACGACGACGGCCAGGATGCCGAACAGCACCGTGCCGCCGACGAACAGCGCCGACTGCCAGGAGAACCAGCCGAAGTCGTGTCCGGCGAAGGTCACCCAGATCAGCGGCAGGCCGGCCGCGACGCTGATCAGGATCGCGCCGAGGTAGTCCATCGTGACCCGCCGCTTGACCAGCGGCAGGTGCAGGTAGCGCTGCAGCACGATCAGACTGATGACCGCCAGCGGAACGCAGACGTAGAAGCACCAGCGCCAGCCGAGCCACGAGGTGTCGACGATGACCCCGCCGATCAGCGGACCGCTGACGGTGGCGACGGCCATCACGGCACCCATGTAGCCGGAGTACCGGCCGCGGTCGCGGGGTGGGATCGCCGCGCCGATGATCGCCTGGGCCAGCGCCATCAGCCCGCCCATCGCCAGGCCCTGCAGCACCCGGGCACCGATCAGGAACGGCACGTTGTGGGCCATCCCGGCCAGGGCCGAACCGATCACGAACACGACGATCGCGATCTGGACGAGCAGCTTCTTGCTGATCAGGTCGGACAGCTTGCCCCAGATCGGCGTGGACACCGTCGTGGCCAGCAGGCTCGCGGTCAGCACCCAGGTGTACTGCGTCTGGCTGCCGTCCAGGTCGGCGATGATCGTCGGCAGGGCGTTGCTGACGATCGTCGAGCTGAGCATCGCCGTGAACAGCGCGGCGAGCAGCCCGACCAGGATCTCGAGGATCTCGCGGTGAGTGAGTTCCGGTGCCGGTGCGGGCCGGGTCTCGGTGACAGACATCAATCTCCAGTCGAAGTGTTCGGGTGCCGTGCGGACTCGGCCGCCTGGGTCACCGCGGACGCGATCCGGCGCAGCGCGTCGGCGGCCGCGATCATCTCGTCGTCTTCCCAGTCCGACAGAGCGGCGCGGAGTTGCCGGGCGTAGCCGGCGTACAGAGCGTCCAGCCGGTCCCTGCCGAGCTCACTGAGCTGGACGAGCGAGACGCGGGCGTCAGCGGGATCGGGTCGACGGCTCACCAGTCCGTCGGCCTCCAGCGTGCTGAGCTGGCGGCTCACCACGGACGCGTCGACGCCGAGCTTCGCGGCGATCTCACCGCCGCGCTGCTCACCGCCCTTGGCCAGCACCTTCAAGACACCGGCATCGGCCCGTTTGAGCCCGGCATCGGGCCACAAGTGCCGGTGCTCGACGCACCGCACGGCCCGGACCAGGGAGCTGACCCCTTCGAGGACGTCCTGGGCCGGCGCATCGTGAGCTAGTTGCATAACCCAACTATATGAGCATTAGTTGGTTTCTGCAACCATCTGTTGGAGTGGGAGTCAGCGACGCCGGCCGGCGTTGAGCCGGGCGGCCTGGCGGGTCAGGAAGTCGCGCTCGGCGAGGTTGGGCGCCTTCCGGGCAGCCTCGGCGTACAGCCGTGACGCCGTGGCCAGGTCGCCGTCGCGCTCGTGGAGGTACGCCGCCACCGCGGTGTGGCGGGGCAGGGAGTCGTCCAGCGCCGCGAGCGCCGCCAGCCCGGCCCGCGGTCCGTCGGCCTCGCCGACGGCCACCGCGCGGTTGAGCCGCACGACCGGGTTGTCGGTCAGGCGCGTCAGTTCGTCGTACCACTCGACGATCTGCACCCAGTCGGTCTCCGCAGCGGTCGGCGCGTCAGCGTGGAGTGCCGCAATGGCGGCCTGGGCCTGGAACTCGCCCAACTGGTCGCGGGCGAGCGCCGCCTGCAAGATCTCGACGCCCCCGGCGATCAACTCGGTGTCCCACCGGCCGCGGTCCTGCTCGGCTAGCGGAATCAGGCTGCCGTCGGGCGAGGTCCGGCTGGCGCGCCGGGCGTGGTGGAGCAGCATGAGGGCGAGCAGCCCCCGCACCTCCGGGTGGTCGATCGCGACCGAGAGTTGCCGGGTGAGCCGGATGGACTCGGCCGCGAGGTCGACGTCGCCGGAGTAGCCCTCGTTGAAGACCAGGTAGAGGACGCGCAGCACGGTGGCGACGTCGCCGGGCTGATCGAAGCGCACGCCGGCGACGGTGCGTTTGGCCCGGCTGATGCGCTGCGCCATCGTCGCCTCGGGCACGAGGTAGGCCTGGGCGATCTGGCGGGTGGTCAGGCCGCCGACGGCGCGCAGCGTGAGTGCGACCGCGGACGACGGCGTCAGCGACGGGTGAGCGCACAGGAAGTAGAGCTGGAGCGTGTCGTCGCCCCCGGGCGCTGGCTCGGGCACCGGCTCCTCGTCGACGAGGTCCTCACGCTTACGACGGGCGGTGTCCGCCCGGGTCGCGTCGAGGAACCGGCGCCAGGCGACGGTGATCAGCCAGCCCTTCGGGTCTCGCGGCGGGTCGGCCGGCCAGACCCGGACCGCCTCGACCAGCGCGTCCTGGACGGCGTCCTCGGCCGCCGCGAAGTCAGCTCCGCGGCGGACGAGGATCCCGAGCACGCTCGGCGTGAGGCTCCTGAGCAGTGCCTCATCCATCGGAGCTCACTCCGTGATGGTGGGCCGCGCGGCCAGGAACGGGCGCAGTTCGAGCCACTCGTGGATCGGCTTCCCGCCCGCCCCCGGGGCGGCCGACAGCTCGCCGGCCAGCTCGAGGGCCCGCTCGTGACTGTCGACGTCGATCACCATCCAGCCGGCGATGAGGTCCTTGGTCTCGGCGAACGGGCCGTCGGTGACCGGCGGGCGGCCCTCACCGTCGTACCGGACGAACGTGCCCTCGGGGGCGAGCGCCTGACTGTCGACGAACTCGCCGGTCTGCTTGAGCCGGTCCGCGAAGTCGCTCATGTACCGCACGTGCGCCGAGATCTCCTCCGGCGTCCACCGCTCCATGGGGACGTCGTTGACCGGAGCCGGAGCGCCTCGGTAGTGCTTGAGCAGCAAGTACTTGGCCATGGTGTTCTCCTCGGTGCTGGTGCGACCCATTCTGGTCGCCCTCACCGCGGTGCGGAGCCGCCCACGGCTTCTCGCCATCTCCGTCGGCAGTTCTCGCAGGCTAACTGAGGTCGAGGTTCAGGCGGGCCAGCAGGCGGGCCAGGTCGGCCAGGTCCGGGGAGTCCCAGCGGTCGAGGATCGCGCGGAACTCGGTCTGCCGCTGGGCTCGCATGGCGCCGAAGCGCTCGGCTCCGATGGTGGTCATCCGGAGCAGCCGGGCCCGGCCGTCATCGGGGTCGCCGACCCGTTCGATCAGGCCGAGGGTCTCGAGTTGGGTGAGGCCTCGGCTGACGGTGGACTTGTCCAGGCCGAGCGCCTGGGCCACCTCGGACGCCCGTACGCCGGGCCGCCCGGCCGCCGTACCGAGGTCGATCTGGGAGATCAGCGCATACCCGGCGGCGTCCATCTCCTGGTGGACCCGGCGGGCGAGCTGCATCTGGGCCGAGCGGGAGCGGCGGAACAGCGTGGAGAGCTCCTGCTCCACCTCCGCGATCAGGCGGCTCGTCTGCTCCGGACGCTGCGCCACCATCTCGGTCACCGAACCACGATGCCGGCGTCGCGCAGGGCCTTCTTCACATCGGCGATCCGCAGGTCGCCGAAGTGGAACACGCTGGCGGCGAGCAGTGCGTCGGCCCCTGCCTCGACAGCGGGCGGGAAATGTTCTGGCAGCCCCGCTCCCCCGCTGGCGATCAGCGGTACGTCGACCACCGCGCGGACGGCCCGGATCAGCTCCAGGTCGAAGCCCTGCTTGGTGCCGTCGGCATCCATCGAGTTGAGCAGGATCTCGCCGGCGCCGAGTTCGACACCCTTGCGGGCCCACTCGATCGCGTCCAGGCCGGCGGACTTGCGGCCACCGTGCGTGGTCACTTCGAAACCGCTCGGCTGGTCGGCGGCACGCCGTACGTCGAGGGACAGCACCAGCACCTGGTTGCCGAACCGGTGCGCGATCTCCTCGATCACCGCGGGCCGGGCGATCGCGCCGGTGTTGATGCCGACCTTGTCCGCCCCCGCCCGCAACAGCCGGTCCACGTCGGCCACCTCGCGCACACCACCACCGACGGTGAGCGGGATGAACACCTGCTCGGCCGTCTGCCCGACCACCTCGTACGTCGTCTCGCGGGAGCCCGAGGACGCGGTGATGTCGAGGAAGGTCAGCTCGTCGGCCCCCTCGGCGTCGTACAGCCGGGCCATCTCCACCGGGTCGCCGGCGTCGCGGACGTCCACGAAGTTGACACCTTTGACCACCCGGCCCGCGTCGACATCGAGGCAGGGGATGACACGCACGGCGAGGCTCACGGGGACAAGGCTAGCGACAACACCCAGCAGGCACGGCCGAAAGGGTCACGAGTCGGACCTCGGACACAGCGAAAGGCGGCCGGAGATCCTCCGGCCGCCTCGACGCGGGTCCTACTTCCAGGCGCGGCGCTTCTGGCCGGCCGGCTTGATCGGGGTGGTGGACTCCCAGACGCGGCGCCAGCGAGCGGCGTCGGGGCCGGACTGCGACGGCGAGGCACCGGCGGCGACGCGGCGACGCGCCTCCCACCAGGTGGTGGCTTCCTCGTCCAGCAGGGCCGACACGGCGGCGGAGATCCGGGGCGCGAACTCCCGGGCGCTCTCCCCCTCGGCCGGGTACAGCGGGTCGCCGTACCGGACGGCTACCGTCGGCCGGCCGGGCACGGGCCAACCGCGACCACGCGGCATCGCGGCGAATGAGCCCTTGATGCCGACCGGGATCACCGGTACGCCGTGCTCGACCGCGATGTACGCCGCGCCCATCCGGAACCGCTCCATCCACCCGTCGGGCGATCGGGTGCCCTCCGGGAAGACGACCACGTTCCAGCCGTCCTCGAGCAGGTCGCCGGGCGTGGAGCTGAGCTTGCCGCCGCGGCGCTCGATCGGGAACGTGTTGAACACGATCGCCGACGCGGTCGCCCGCCACCAGGTGTCGAAGAAGTAGTCGGCGGCCGCGGCGACGGCGGTCTTGCGGCGCATCTCGTCCGGCAGGGTGCAGAGCACCAGCGGGGTGTCCAGGTGGGACGAGTGGTTCGCCACGATCACGGCCGGCCCGTGCACCTTGCGGAGCGAGTCGAGCCCGCTGACCTGCGGGTTCACCTCGAAGCGCAGCACCGAGTTGAGCGCGCCCTTCTGCAGGACCTCCCGTACTGCGATCGCGGCGGGCTTGCGGGCCCACTTCGTCGGGAAGACCGTGGTCTCCTTCGGGATCACGTACGGCTCGGCCGACCGCGGGACCTGCGGACGTCGGCCCCAGCGCCAGCCCCGCGCCACCTGCCGGACGTCCTTGACCGTGTCCCGGCCGAACTTCACCAGGCTGGTACCCATCAGCGGACGTCCGCGAGCAGGTGCGGCGGGTTGTGCAGGTAGGTGATCGACGGGGACCGGCCGACCGAGTGGCTGACCATCTCCAGCGCGTCCTGCAGCGTCGAGGCGGACCGGAAGCCCATCCGCTCGACCGTCTTGCGGTTCGCGCCGACCCAGACGATGTCGCCGCAGTGGTCCAGCGCGTGGGAGATCCAGTACCACATGTAGAACGGGTGCACGCCGTGGTACGCGTACGAGGTCCGGTACAGGTGGATGTACCACGGGTCCTCGGCGTACTGCTTCTCGAACTTCGCCTCGATGGTGGCCGGGTCGGTCGACTCCGACAGCACCTCCTCGAAGAAGTCCACGTACGACGGGTGGTGCAACTGGCTGAACTCGTAGTCCACCGGGTGGTACAGGATCACCGCGCCGTCCTTGCGGACGACGGGATTGCCCCGGTAGGAGTTGAAGTAGTAGCCCAGGCCCATGCAGGCGGCCAGGATCGGGTTCATCACCGAGTTCACGTTGTACGGGCCGACGAACGGCACGCCCATGATCGCGACGTCGGACTGGCCCTGCACCTCGACCAGGTGCTGCTTGTGCACGTTCTCGATCGTCTTCTCGTGCACCGGCTCGATCGAGCCGGCGTGGATCCCGGTCAGGCCGTAGTTCGCCCGGACGTCGGTGAAGATCCGGTGCCGCAGCTTCGGCGGGGCCAGGTCGAGCCCGCGCTTGGTCGCGAGCATCGACGCCTGGTCCTTGATCGACCACTCCCACTCGCGCTTCTGCAGGAACTCCAGCGGGCCGCCGAAGATGTCGTTGTTCAGCGTGGTCTCGATCTGGAAGACCTTGACGTGCTCGGTCAGCACCGCGCCCATCCGCCAGGCCGAGTGGTGCATCTTCGAGGCCTTGTGGTCCATGAAGGACCGCGAGTGGATCATCGTGTGGCTGTTGTGGTGGTGCTTCAGCGACTTGTACGACGCCAGCCCGATCGACGTCGACTTGTGGCCGCCGTCCATCGCCACCAGGTTCACGTTCACGTAGACCAGCAGGTCGGACTCGGCCGCCCGCTTGGAGATCTCGACGTCCTCGCCGTGCTTGGTCAGGCCCAGGTGGGTCAGGTTGCCGGCGTCCTCGGCGTCGAAGTTGTAGAGCTTGCCGTCGGGGAAGAACGACCGGAAGACCCGCTCGCCGACGATGTCGCGCAGCTCGTTCGGGGTCAGCCGGCGGTGCAGCGCGTTCGCGGAGATCAGCTCGACGTCGTCGACGCCCGCGTCGGCGGCCATCGTCAGTACGGCCTCGATGATGCGCTGCCGGATGTCCGGCTTCTTCATCGGCGGCAGCGGCAGCGAGATGTCGTCGAAGGCGATGGTCAGCCGCATCCCGGGACGCAGCAACTCCGGCAGCGGCTCGGACTCCAGCGGGTGCAGCAGGGCGTTCTGGATCGCCTCCTCGACGTCGCGCACCGCGGGCAGCGCCTCCGGCGGGTACACCACCCGGGTGCCGAGCGGGAAACGCTCCAGCAGGAAGCCCTCACCGTTGTGCACGAGCAGCGGCGGCGTCCGGTCGTCCACCTCAAGCACAAACCCTGGCCGAGACATGTCAGAACCTCTCTTGTCGTACGTTCAGCGGCGCGTCAACATCAACCAGCGCGATCATGAAGCCCTCACATCGAATGCCACCTTGACGGTGCCGAGGCGGCCGGCGGACTGCGCGTGGTCGAGCGCCTCACGCCACCGGTAGAGCGGGTAACGAGCCCCGACGATCCCGTCCAGCGGGGCCTTCGCGGCGATCTCCAGCGCGGTCTCGAAGGCGGGCCGGTCGTTCGGCTCCTCCCGCGAGGACGCGTACGTTCCGGTCAGCTCCAACTCACGGAACCACACCGGGGACAGATCCGCACCTGTCGACGGCATGCCCGACAGGACGACCCGGCCACCGGCCTTGGTCACCCGGAGCACGGTGTCGATCGAGTCCTTGGTGCCGACCGCGTCCACGGCGATGTCGACGCCGCCGAGCAGGAACTCCCGGCCGAGCTCCGGCTTGAGCCGGAACGCACCGGTCGCCCGGCGGACGCCGCGGAAGACCTCGTCGGGCGCGACCACGTCACTCGCGCCGAAGGTCCGGGCCAGCTCACGCTGCTTGGCGTGCTTGGCGACGACCGTGATCCGGCCGGCCTGGGTGAGCTCACGCAGCGCCAGCGTCGCGAACAGCCCGACCGCGCCCGCGCCGCTGACCAGTACGGACTGGCCCGGCTCGACCTTCGCCTTGAGGGCGAGGTGTACGGCGCACGCCAGCGGCTCGGTCAGTACGGCCCGCTCGTCCGAAAGCCCCTCCGGTACTGCGTACAACTGGCTGCGGTGGGCGACCATCACGTTGCCCCAGCCGCCACCGGTGTCCTGGCAGAACCCGGTCTGCAGTCCGGGGGCCACGTGACCCACGGTGATCCGGTCGCAGCGGTTGGTGTGGCCGGACGCGCAGCCCACGCAGGGCTCGACGCCACGGGCGGCGCAGGTGAGCACCGAGTCCATCACCACGCGGGTGCCCTTGGGCAGGTCCTCGCAGTCCTCGAGCAGCACGCCGACGACCTCGTGGCCGGGCACGAACGGCATCGACACCATCGCCGAGAAGTACAGCTTGGTGTGGCCGGTGACCATGCCGAGGTCGGAGCCGCAGATCCCGGACAGGATCGGCCGGATCTTCGCCCAGCCCTCCCGGTCGGACCTCGGCTCCTCGATCGTGACCAGCCGCAGCGGGGCCGCCGGGCCGGTCAGGATGCCGGGGATCCGGCTTCCCATCGCCTTCGCGGCCAGGTACTTGGCCGGCGAGCGGTACATCTCCAGCGCGAGCATCATCGGGCCATCCCTCCGGAAAAACGCTGTACCCCGGGGATCTCCAGACGCGATGAGGTGGACGGGGTCCTCCAGTCGACGATCTGCCAGCGCGCGGACCGGGCGGCCCGGAACAGCGACACGTCCGGCGACACCGCGACGGGATTGCCGACGGTCGTCAGCATCGGCAGGTCCGAGTGGCTGTCGGCGTAGGCGTACGACTTGGACAGGTCGATGCTGGTACCGCGGGCGCGGTTCTTGATCCACGCCGCCCGGGACTCGCCGACCAGCGGTGGCCCGGTCAGGAAGCCGGTGCACCGACCGCGGTCGTCGACGGCCAGGTCGGCCGCGATGATCTCGTCGAACAACGGCTCCAGCGGCCTGGTCAGCGGCCGGATCGCGCCGGTGATCAGGATCGTGCGGTGACCCGCCGCCTTGTGCTCGCGGATCCGCCGGACGGCGTCACCGCTGAGCCGCTCGAGCACGTGCTCGGCGAGCACCTCGTCGACGATCCGGTTCAGCTGCTCCAGTTCGGCGCCCTCGTAGCGGCGGTAGATCGTCCGCAGGAAGGTGCCGCGGTCCTTGCGCTCGGCCGCGATCAGCTTCGGCAGCTTGCGCAGCATCGCGCCGATCTCGCCGTAGCGCTGGTGGCTGTCCAGCTCCGGCAGCCGCATCCACAGGTAGGTCTCGATCACGTTCGACGACAGCAGCGTGCCGTCCATGTCGAAGGCCGCGATGATCTCCGCGTCATCGGACGGCGCCACCTTCTTCAGGGTGCCGGCCGACTCGGCCAGCGCCTTGTTCCGCTTCTTGCGGACCACGTCCAGCCGGCGCAGCGAGTCCGTCACGCTCGGGCAGTGCACTTCCTGCAGGTAGTGCTGCCAGTCCACGATCGAGGTGTCGCACCAGAACTTCTCCCGGTCGTCCCCCTCGAGCGCGTCGTGCAGCGCGAGCACGTTGTCGTCGATGAACTGGAGCTCGGCCTGCGCGTATTCGGCGTACAGGTCCATGTAGCGGCGCAGGAAGTCCAGCCGGCGCTTCTGCACGTCGAGCTCGCGGGCGTACTTGCGGGTCTTCTCGCCGCGCGGGACGTGGGTGATGATCGTGTCGGCGATCTTGTGCGCGCGTTCGCCGTACCGGAGCATGCTCTCGACCGAGTCGCCGCCGGGGAACTTCCAGACCGGCAGCCGGACCGCGCCGCGCTCGCCCAGGTCGAAGGGGTGCTTGGAGAAGTACGCCCGCACGCCGGAGTACAACTGCTCGAAGGTGAGCGGGTTCCGGGCGCCGGAGCTGACGTGGTAGTACTCCGGCTTGTTCAGCTCGGGCTCGGTCGCCATCACCGCGCAGATCGCGCCGACGACGTGGTCGACCGGGATGATCTCGACCACGGAGTCCGGGCTGGCCGGGAACTCCGGCAGCTCGCCGCGGCCGTAGGCCAGGATCAGCGGCTCGGCCATCTTGAAGCCCTCGATCCAGCCCGGGTGCGGGCTGGTCAGCGAGGACTCGATGATCGCCGGGCGCACGATCGAGGTCGGCAGCCTGGCCGCGAACTCCTCGACGACGCGCTCGCCGAGCGCCTTGGTGAAGGTGTAGCAGTCGGTCCAGCCGAGGCTGCGGGCGCGCTCGGTGCCGGTCTCGACCAGCTTTTTCGCGACCCACTCGGTACGCCGCCGCTCGGTGTCGGCCGCCGCGGTCAGGTGACCGGCGCGGCGGTGCAGCTTCTCCGACTCCTTGCGGAACCTGATCAGCATCGCGGCGCTGCGGGAGGCCTCCTCGACCCGGGCCTTCATCGCCATCCCGGCCTCGGCCTCGGACCGCCAGTCGACGTTGTGCTCGACCGGCGCCTCGGGGATCGCGCCGCGGCGGCGACCGGCCGTGTAGGCGGTGGAGATGTGCACGTAGTGGATGGAGCGATCGGTCCCGGCGCGGCTCTCGTCGATCCGCTCCAGCAGGCTCTTGGTGCCGAGCACGTTGGTGGTGAACGCCTCGTGGATCGGCGGGTCGAACGAGACGTCGCCGGCGCAGTGCACGACGATGTCGAGATCGTTCGGCAGTTCCGGGACGGCGGACAGGTCGCCCTCGACCACCTCGACCCGGGCGGCGGTGAGTTCGTCCGCGTCGGCGTAGGGGGTGCCTTCGCCGTAGAAGGGCTTGAAGATGTCCTTCTTCAGCATCTGCGCCATCCGGGCGGTGCCGGTCAGCGAACCCTTGGGGCGGATGATCGCGACCACGGTCGTGCCGGGCAGTTCGCCGATGATGCGGTGCAGCAGTGCCTCACCGACGAATCCGGTGACGCCGGTGACCAGGACCTTCTTGCCAGCGAGCTTGTCGGCAAGACTCACTTGTCGCCTCCACGGGTGAGTTCGAGTGCCTCGGTCAGGGTGAACGCGCCGGCGTACAGGGCCTTGCCGACGATGACGCCCTCGACGCCGTCGGCGACCAGGGTGCTCAGCGCGCGCAGGTCGTCCAGGCTGGAGACGCCGCCCGACGCGATGATCGGCTTGTCGGTCCGGTCGCACAGGTCGCGGTACAGGTCCAGGTTGGGCCCCTGGAGCATGCCGTCCTTGGTGACGTCGGTGACCACGTAGCGCTCGCAGCCGGCCTGTTCGAGCCGCTCGAGCACCTCGTAGAGGTCGCCGCCCTCCTTGGTCCAGCCGCGCGCGGCCAGGGTCCGGCCGCGGACGTCCAGGCCGATCGCGATCCGGTCGCCGAACTCGGCGATGATCCGGTCGCACCACTCGGGGTCTTCCAGGGCGGCGGTCCCGATGTTTACGCGGCGGGCACCAGTGGCCAGAGCGGCGGCCAGCGAGTCGTCGTCGCGGATGCCACCGGACAGCTCGACCTGTACGTCGAGCTTGCCGGTCACCTCGGCGAGCAGTTCACGGTTGCTGCCGCGGCCGAAGGCGGCGTCCAGGTCGACCAGATGAATCCAGTCGGCACCGGCCTCCTGCCAGGCCATCGCGGCGGCCAGCGGGTCGCCGTACGAGGTCTCACTGCCGGCCTCGCCCTGCACCAGCCGGACAGCCTGCCCGTCCGCCACATCCACGGCAGGAAGCAACACCAGGTTCCCAGACCGGGGCGGTGGGGTGGGGTACGAATCCGACAAAGACATGGCCCACACCCTAGATGGCTCGGGTTCCGGATTCGTAACCCACTGCCCCGCTGAGTCGTTGAGAACGGATCTGTCTCAGCAATACCACTGAGGTGAGTGGTCTTAACCACCCGTAAGCTCTTCAGCATGACTACTGTGGCTGACCTCGAGCGGGATCCGCACGCCTTGCTGGCCGAGATCCGGCCGGTGGGCTGGGTCGAGGCACTCAGCGGTTGGGTGGTCAGCAGCCGCGACCTGGCGATGCAGGTGATGCGGGACCCGGAGACCTTCACCGTGGACGACCCGCGCTTCTCCACCGCGCAGGTGGTCGGGCCGTCGATGCTGTCACTCGACGCCGGACCGCACGCGGAGCATCGCGCGCCGTTCGAGCATCCGTTCAGCCTGGCGCAGACCCGGGCCCGGTTCACCGACTTCGTGGTGGCGGAGACCGATCGGCTGGTGAGTGCGATCGAGCCGCTGGGTGCCGCGGACCTGCGGCCAACGGTCGCCGGGCCGCTGTCGGTCGCGGTGGTCGCCCACTCGCTCGGCCTGGCGCAGACCGAGGCGGCGACGGTGCTGGACTGGTACCAGGACATCTCGTCCTCGGTCAGCGGTGTCTCCGCCGGACATCCGGTGACGGCCGAGGGCGCCGCCGCCTTCGCCAAACTGCACGCACATGTTGCCGGGAGCATCGATCAGGCGGACTCGCTGATCGCCGAGGCCGCGCACGCCGGGCTGGGCACCGACGAAGTGGTGGCGAACGCGGCCGTGCTGATGTTCGGCGGCATCGAGACCACCGAGGGCATGATCACCAACGCGCTGTGGCACCTGCTGACGAATCCCAGTCAGCTCGCGCTGGTGCTGGCCGACCAATCGCTGATCCCGAACGCGGTGGAGGAGTCCCTCCGCCTCGAACCCTCCGCCGCCGTCGTGGATCGCTACGCCACCCGTGACGTCGAACTGTCCGGTGCCTCGATCAAGCGCGGGGACCTGGTCACCGTCTCGCTGGCAGGCGCCGGCCGCGACCCCGCGGTCTTCCCCGACCCCGACCAGTACGACGTACGCCGGTCCAACGCGCGCCGCCATCTCGCCTTCGCCAGCGGGCCACACATCTGCCTCGGCATGCACCTGGCCCGCCTGGAAGCCGTCACCGCCCTGACCGCACTCCTGACCCGACTCCCCGACCTGCGCCTGGAGCCGACCTCTCCCCCACCCCACGGCCTCGTCTTCCGCAAGCCAACCGCAGTCAACGTGACCTGGACGATCTAGTGTCCTGAGTCGGAACGCTCAGGGTGCCGCGAAGCTCAGCGCGCTGGACTCCGAAGAACCAACAGTCCAGCCGGGGCGACAGGAAGCACTCGCTCCGGTTCGGCCGCCGCGTCGCGCTCGAACTCGGCGAACCCGGCCTCGATCTCCTCCTCCGGCAGATGCTCGAAGGTCGAGAACGCCCGCAACTTCAGCCGCTCGTACGTCGCTCGCAGCGTCCGCGGCTCCGACGCCTCGAACCAGCGTGGCTCCGGATCGGGAACCAGCCCGGCCTGCTCCGCCAGGACCCGCACCTCGTCGAGTCCGAGGTACATCGCCGCGTCGACCCGTCGTGCGGAAGGGAAATACCTGTACCAGTAGAGATCCGGCATCCGGTCGCCGAACTGAGTCCGGAGCAGCACGACGCCACCGGGTCGCAGTACGCGGGCGACCTCCCTCATCCCCTGCGGCTGATCACTCCAGTGATGCAGGGTCAGGAACAGCAGCACCAGGTCGACGGAATCGTCCGGCAGCGGGATCGCCTCGGCCGAGCCGGCCATAGGTGACGTCAGGATGCGAGGCATCGTCGATCGCCTGCCGCCGCATCTGCTCGGAGGGCTCCACTCCGTAGACCGGCCCACCGAACTCCTCCGCCAGCCCCGGCGTGAACCGTCCGATCCCGCAGCCGAGATCCAGCACGACCAACGGCCGCCGCGCCGGAGCGCTCGCGGCGAACTCCCGTATCCAGTCCTGCAAGCCTTCGGGAGCGAGCTGCCGCCCCTCGGCGTACACCGCGTGCAACCGCTTGTCGTAGTCGACCATGCGTCGACCTATGTTGCGGGCAGTGCGGGGTCAGGGCTTCTTACCGACGCCGACCCACAGGCTGCAGCTGACGTCGGAGAAGATCCCGCGCTCGACCAGTTGCTCGGTCTCCGCGTCCGGATGCCAGCGGTAGGGAACCTCGAGGCCGGGCTCGACCATCTCGAGGCCGGTGAAGAACCGCTGGATCTCTTCCCGGCTGCGGACCTGCGCGTCGCCGCCGTCGGCCTTGTAGACCTGGATCGCCTGCTCCCACATGGCCGGAGCGAAGTCCGGGGTGCAGTGGGAGAAGATCAGGTACGAGCCCGAGGCGAGCGCGTCGACCAACTGCTGGACGATCTCGAAGGGCTTCTTGTCGTCCGGCAGGTAGTGGAAGACGCCGACCAGGCTGAGCGCCACCGGCTTGCTCAGGTCGAGCACGGTGCGGACCTCTTCGGAGTCCAGGATCGCCTGGGGGTCGGTGACGTCGGCCTCCAGGTAGGCGGTCTCACCGTGCGTCGAACTGACCAGCAGAGCGCGGGAGTGGGCGAGGACGATCGGGTCGTTGTCGGCGTACACGACCCGGGCCTCCGGGACGACCTCCTGCACGACCTCGTGCAGGTTCGGGCTGGTCGGGATGCCGGTGCCGATGTCGAGGAACTGGGTGATGCCGCGCTCGGCGACGTACCGGGCTGCGCGGTGCATCCACATCCGGTTGGACTGGGCCGCGGTGCGGAACCCCGGGAACGCCTCGAGCAGATGGTCGCCGACCTCGCGGTCGATCGCGAAGTTGGTCTTGCCGCCCAGGAAGTAGTCGTAGACCCGCGCACTGTGCGGCACGCTCAAATCGAGCCGGTGGTCAGCCGCGGTCCCATCCATCTGATCGCCCATCACTGCTCCTCGAGAATCTGCCCGTGCGGTAGACCGAATCGTAGCGGGCGGTCAACAGCCAGTAGGCGACACCCCGCACGCTCAGCCGAAGAAGACGTCGTAGCCGAGGCGGAGGATGAGCGCGCTGACGACGACCAGGAAGATCACCCGGACGAAACGGCTGCCCCGGGCGACCGCGGTACGGGCGCCGAGCAGGCCGCCGAGCATGTTGGCCAGGCCCATGATCAGGCCGAGCCGCCACAGCGGAGCACCGTGCGCGGCGAAGACCAGGATGGCGCCGAGGTTGGTGGCGACGTTGGCGATCTTGGCCTTGGCGCTGGCGCGGAGGAAGTTGTAGCCCATCAGGCCGACCAGCGCGAAGATCAGGAACGACCCGGTCCCCGGCCCGACCGCGCCGTCGTAGAACCCGATCAGCAGGCCGACCAGGCTGGCCGCGACGTAGTGGGCGCGCCCGTCGAAGCGCAGTACGGTCGCGGAGCCGAGGTCCGGCTTCACCCAGGTGTAGATGGCCACCCCGATCAGCAGCACGAGCACGATCGGCTTGAACCACGACATCGGGATCTGCGTCGCCACCAACGCGCCCGCCGCCGATCCGAGCGCCGCGAGAATCGCCAGCGGCAGGACGGTCCGCCGGTCCGGCTTCACCTTCAGACCGAAGGTGACGGCGCTGGTCGTCGTACCGAACAGCGAGGAGATCTTGTTGGTGGACAGGATCTGCGCCGGCGACGCGTTCGGCAGGCCGAGCAGCATCGCCGGAAGCTGGATCAGCCCACCACCACCGACGACGGCGTCGATCCAGCCGGCCGAGAAGGCCGCGATCACCAGGAACACGATGGTCAGCAGGGAAACGTCAGGCACAGTGGCACCACACAGGGGACAGCAAGGACATGGCTCCATCATCCAGTAAGGCCATTATCCCGCTCTACCCTTACATCGATTCGGCGGAGACAAAGCGCCGCGGCGATGGAACAGTGGCTGGATGGCCTCGTCGATCCTGCCACCCGAAGGTGAACACCTCGCCACCGGCTGGGAGGCCGATCTGGCTCCCACCGACTCCCTCGTCCGCCAGGCCGTCCTCGCCCACGCTTCCTGGGCCGTCGACGCCGCCCGCCGAGCCGACCGGCCGTGGTACCTTCCTCGACGGCCCATCGACCGTGTTCGTCGGCTACGACGGTGATGTTCCGCTGGCCACCTCCGTCGCCCACGACGCGGCGGGCCTGACCGTCGTCGAGAACGTCGCGGTACTCCCGGCCGCGCGCGGTCGCGGCGCCGGCGCGGCGATCACCTGGGCTGCCACCGGCCACCGCCCGGACCAGCCCGCCGCCCTGATCGCCAGCGACGACGGCCAGCCCGTGTACCAACGCCTCGGCTACCTTCGGGTGGAACGCTGGACCGTCTGGGTCCGCGCCTGAGGAGCCCGATGAACGACCACGAAAAAGCCGGCCCCGAGCAAGCCGGTCCCGAAGAAGCCGGTCTCAAGCAAGCCGGTCCCGAAGAAGGCGGTCCCGAGCAAGCTGGTCCCGAGGAAGCCCGGCCTGAGGAGGCCGGCTCCGAGGTGCAGGCTCGGATCAAGGCGAGCTTCGAACGCCAGGGCCTGATGGAACATCTCGGGGCCTACCTGACCCACATCGGCCCCGGCCGAGTCCACATCCAGCTCCCCCGCCGCCCTGAGGTCACCCAGCAACACGGGTACTTCCACGCCGGCGCCACCAGTTCCATCGCCGACAGCGCCGGCGGCTACGCTGCCTTCACCCTGTTCCCCGACGACAGTTCGGTCCTGACCGTCGAGTTCAAGATCAACCTGCTCGCCCCAGCCGAAGGCGACTACATCGAAGCCATCGGCCAAGTCCTCAAGTCCGGCCGCACGCTGACGGTGTGCCAGTTGGAGGTCTTCGCCATCCACGGCACCCAGCGCTCACTGGTAGCAGCCGGCCAGCAAACCCTCATCTGCATCCACAACCGCCCCGACCACTAACCGCGACGTCGCCACCGGTTCGCACCGGGGCGGCCGGACCGGGCGAGGCTTCCGGGCGGGCGGACCACTCCACCCGCAGGCGCTGGGGCCTACGGGTGGAGTGGTGTGGCGCAGGGACGGGTGACTAGCCGCGGACGACCGACACCAAGTGGTCGACGATGTCGGCGACCGGGACGTCTGCGCGGTCGCCTGAGCGGCGGTCCTTGACCTCGATGGTGCCTTCGGCCAGGCCCTTGCCGACCACGGCGATGGTGGGGATGCCGAGCAGCTCGGCGTCCTTGAACTTGACGCCGGGCGACACCTTCTCGCGATCGTCGTAGAGGACCGACAGACCGCGGGACTCCAGCTCGGCGGCGATCGAGGCCGCCTTCGCGAACAGCTCGGAGTCCTTGCCGGTGGCAACCAGGTGGACATCGGCCGGCGCGATCTCGCGGGGCCAGATCAGGCCGAGCTCGTCGTGGTTGCCCTCGGCGATGGCCGCGACCGCGCGGGTGACGCCGACGCCGTACGAGCCCATCGTGACGGTGACCAGCTTGCCGTTCTGGTCCAGCACCTTCAGGTCCAGGGCGTCGGCGTACTTCTTGCCGAGCTGGAAGATGTGGCCCATCTCGATGCCGCGGGCCGCCGACATCGGACCCGAACCATCGGGCGCCTCGTCGCCGTCGCGCACCTCGGCCGCCTGGATCGTGCCGTCGGCGGTGAAGTCGCGGCCGTACACCAGGTTGATCACGTGATAGCCGGTCTTGTCCGCGCCGGTGACCCAGGCGGAACCCTCCGCGATCCGGGGATCGAGCAGGTACCGGATCTTGGCCGAGTTCTCCGCGCCGAGCACACCGGGCCCGATGTAGCCCTTGGCCAGCGCCGGATTCTTCTCGAAGTCGGACTCCTCGAACGCGACCACCTCCGCGGGCTCGACCTGCGCGCCGAGACGCTTCTCGTCGATCGCGCGGTCACCGGGCACGCCGATGGCCAGCGGCTCACGGGTGCCGTCGGGGTGCACGAGCATCACCAGCACGTTCTTCAACGTGTCGGCAGCGGTCCACTCGCGGCCGTCAGTACGGGCGTGCTTCGCGTTCAGCGCGTCCACCAGCGTGTCGATGGTCGGCGTGTCCGGGGTGTCGACCACCTCGGCGGCGGGCACGGCCGAGGCGTCGACAGGCGTCGCCTGGGGCACCACGACGGCCTCGACGTTCGCCGCGTAGCCACCCGGCGAGCGGACGAAGGTGTCCTCGCCGTTCTCCGCGATCGCCAGGAACTCCTCCGATGCCGAGCCGCCCATCGCACCCGACATCGCCTTGACGATGACGTAGTCGAAGCCGAGCCGGTCGAAGATGTTGATGTACGCCTTCCGGTGCAGTTCGAACGACGCCTGCAGCCCGTCCTGGTCGATGTCGAACGAGTACGAGTCCTTCATCACGAACTCGCGCCCGCGCAGTACGCCGGCCCGCGGCCGCGCCTCGTCGCGGTACTTGTTCTGGATCTGGTAGATCGACAGCGGCAGATCCTTGTACGACGAGTACAGGTCCTTCACGACGAGGGTGAACATCTCCTCGTGCGTCGGGCCGAGCAGCATGTCCGCGCCCTTGCGGTCCTTCAGGCGGAACAGATTCGGCCCGTACTCCGTCCAGCGGCCGGTCGCCTCGTAGGGCTCGCGGGGCAGCAGGGACGGGAAGACCAGTTCCTGCGCGCCGATCGCGTCCATCTCCTCGCGGACGATGGTCTCGACGTTGCGCAGCACCTTCAGCCCGAGGGGCAGCCAGGTGTAGACGCCCGGCGCGGCGCGGCGGATGTAGCCGGCGCGGACGAGCAGTCGGTGGCTCGGGACCTCCGCGTCCGCCGGGTCCTCGCGAAGGGTGCGAAGGAACAGCGACGACATGCGCAGAATCACGGGAGTCTCCCAGCAAGTACAAGAATCGGACGAACTACTGACGGCAAAGAGGATATCCGCCCCCGCCGAATGCTCTCACCACTTTTCCACAGGCCCACGTCAGGGGCTGGGTGGAAGGCCCGGTCAGCGACCCTCGCGGGAAGCCTTCAGGGCGGCCCGGATCAGCGGGATCTGAAGCGGAAGCCGGGCGAAGGCGATCGCCTTGGCCCGCGGCGAGCCCTTCCGGTTCAGGTCCAGCGCCATCTGCACGTTGGCCGGGAACACCGCCGCGAGCAGCCCGGCACTCACCAGGCCCGCCGTGCGCCGGGTGCGTGGGTGCAGGAGGCCGGCCGCGCAAGCGATCTCCGCCACCCCGGAGGCGTAGACGAGTTCCTTCTTGCGCGGCAACTGACGCGGCACGATCCGCTCGAACGGCTTGGGCCGAACGAAATGCAGCACGCCCGTCACCCCGAACAGCGCGGCCAGCCCGGTGGTGCTCTTGCTCCGTCGGCTCATGACCCCGGACTCTAGCGCTATGTTACCGGCGAGTCACTACGGCAACGGCCCGTACGGCGCGGCGGCGGCCCGGGCGGCGTACAGCAGGGCCGGCTTCTGCTTCGGCCAGAACGTCGAGCCCATGCACGAGTACGCCGGGAAGAAGCCCGCACACGCGCCGGAGTCCGGACCGATCTCGAACGTGTACGACGGAACCCCGCGCGTCCCGTACAGCCAGTCGTCGGTGGCCCCGGGCGCGAAGTACCCGACCCCGCCGTCCCCGGTCGACACCGGATACCCGTTCAGCGCGCCCATCTTCTTGCCCAGAGCAACCAAAGCCGTCTTGTCCGGCGCCGCCGTGTTCGTGTAGCCCCACGGCGCCAGGATGTCGCTGCCGAAGCTGTGCAGGGTGAGGAAGACGCCGGTGGTTCCGGCAGCAGCAGGCTCGCCCACCTCGCCCTTGGTGTCGCGGAAGATCTTGTCCAGCAAACCCTGGACCGCGACGGTCTCCGGCTCGGACACCGCCTTCACGCCGGGGTAGGTCTCGTCGCACGGCCCGCCCTGGTTGACGTCCCACTGAAAGCTGGAGTTGCGGTTCAGGTCCACGCCGGCGTCGCCGGCCGGGCAGCCACCCGTGCTGTTGTCGACGTTCTTGCGCTGCATCACCGGCTGGGTCGGGTTCGACGCGACCACGTCCACGCCGTCCGGGTTCGCCATCGGAACGACCCACAACTCCCGGGAATCCACCAGCGAGGTAATCGCCGGATCCTTCCCGTACTGCGTGACGAGCAGGTCGATCCACTGGTACGCGATCTCCCCTGTCGACACCTCGCGGGCGTGGATCTGCGCGTGCAGGACGAACTTCGGCTTCTTTCCCGTGCTGTTCAGCGCACAGTCGCCAGTGGTCAGCTTGGTGATGCACAGCGCCTGGATGTCGTGACCACCTGTGCCCTGCGTCTTCTTCCACGAGTCCCCGATGTCGTAGAGCTTCACCAGGTCCGAGTGGGCCGTAGCCACGGCCGCGTTGTGCTGCTCGTGACCAGCGGTCGTGTGGTAGCCGCCGTAGTACGTAGTACCGGCTGCGTCTGAGGCGACGCGCGCCACTGGCTGGTAGACGTCGCCGGTCTTGCCCAGGACCACGCCGCGGGCGCGCAGTCGGTCCACCTCGGCAGGCGTTGCGACCAGGGTCGGCCGGGAGCCGTGGGCGTGGCTGATGTCGTAGCCGTCGCGGACCAGGTCTGCAACAGCCATGCCTGCCGGCAGCTTGAGCGAGTAGTAGGACGGGCGTGTGTCGGCGGCAGGAGCCGGCGCTGCCGAGGAGCCGGGAGTGAACCCGGTGACGGCGAGCGCGACGGCGGCCATACCGGCCAAGGGCAGGGCGAGTCTTCGCATGAAGGATCCTTCGGCTGGGCGGGGCGGCGCTGCCGATCAGCCAACCTCACCAGTGGTCACCGGACCATCACAGTGAGCGCTCAGCATTAGAACAGGATCGTCGCGAACGTCTCGATGGTCCGGAAGCCGACCCGCTCGTACGCCGCCCGGGCCGGGGTGTTGAAGGCGTTCACGTACAGCGTGACGACCGGCGCGATCTGCCGGGCCAGCTCGACCACGGCCGCCATCCCCGGCGCCGCCAGACCTTCGCCGCGTCGCTCGGGATCAACCCAGACGCCCTGGATCTGGCAGACCCCGGTGCCGACCGATCCGATCTCGGCCTTGAACACGACCTTGCCGTCCTCGATCCGCGCGAACGCCCGGCCGGCCCGGATCAACTCGGCGACCCGGGACCGGTAGAAGGTGCCGTCCGGTCCGGTCTGCGGCGGCACCCCGACCTCCTCGGTGTACATCGCCACACAGGCCGGGTAGAGAACGGACAACTCGACGGGCTCGACCGCCCGGACCAGCGGATCGGGAGCGATCGCCGGCGGACCGTCGATGACCATGAACGGCTGGTCGTCGCGTACTTCGCGCGCCGGTCCCCAGTGCGGTTCGAGCGCGGTCCACAGCTGGTCGACGGCCCGGGCCGGTCCGAGGATCTGGAAGCAGTTGCGGCCGCGGCGCAGCGCGTACGCCGCGAACGAGCGCAGCGCGGCCTCGCCCGCACCGACCGGAACCATGTTGCCGCCGGCATGGCAGAGAGCTTCGAGCTCGCCCTTCTCGACGTAGCCCCAGACCTCCGCGCCGCGCCGCGGATCGAGCCCGGACGCCTGCACCAAGCTGTCCACGAAGACGTTCACGACCGGATCGCGGGCGATGACGGACCTCGCCGCTGAGAGGTCGCGAGGACCCAGTACCCGTACGCCCACGCCGCAGAACCTAGCCGATGACAGCCGCTCAGGCCCGTAACGGGTCGGCCGAGCCCTTTCAACCACGCTCGAATGCCTCGATTCGACGAGAACCGAAAGAGTTGTCAGGTCTGACCGCGACAGAGGAACGTACAGGTCCCCACCCGCCTGCGCTGAGGAGACCGACCATGTCCACGCGCTTTCTCCGGCGGCCGCGCGCTCGCCGGGCCGGCCGTCTCGCGATCGCCACAGCGACAGCGACAGCCCTGATCGCCACCGTCTGGGGGCCGGCCGCACAGGCCGGCCCGCTGAAGGACGACCCGCTGTGGAAGCCCAAGAAGGAGAAGCCGGTCCCCGGCTCGAACTACAAGCCGATCCCGAAGGCGGCCGATCCCGCCGAGGCGAAGGCCGTCAAGGCGACACCGAAGGTGGCCTGGCCGGCCGCCGGGGCCGCGGAGGTCGCGGTTCCGGCGCCGGCTGCAGGATGGACGGCGATGCTCGCCGGCCGGCAGGCAGGCCCGCGGGCGCGCGCCGGCTCGTTGCCCGTCTGGGTGGGCTCCGCGATCCCGGCCAGCGCCACCGCGACGGCCAAGGCATCCGACACCGCGCCCGCGACACTGCGGATCGACCTGTCCCGCCGCGCCACTGACGGCCTGCTGCTGAAGCTCACGCGCACCGACGGCCTCAAGCAGCCCGGCAAAGTCTCCCTGCAGCTGAACTACAACGACTTCCGCGATGCCTTCGGCGGCGACTGGGCCCTGCGCCTGCAACTGCTCAAGATGCCCGCCTGCGCCCTCACCCGGCCCGGCACGCCCGCCTGCGCCGGCACCCCGGTCCCTGTGCAGAACAGCGGCGACGGCACGCTGACCGGCGATGTCACCGTCAGCTCCGGGACCGAGCTGTACGCCGTCCAGTCCTCGGCCGCGGGTGGCACCGGCAACTTCGGCGCCTCCCAACTGTCCCCCACCGCAACGTGGCAGGTCGGCGGTTCCTCCGGCGACTTCACCTGGAACTACCCGATGAACGTACCGCCGGGCAACGGCGGACCGGCTCCGCAGATCGCGCTCGGCTACAGCTCGGGCGGCGTGGACGGCCGTACCTCGGCCACCAACAACCAGCCGTCGTGGGCCGGTCAGGGGTTCGACCTGCAGCCCGGTGGCTCGATCGAACAACGCTTCGCCTCCTGCGGGTCCAAGACCGAAAGCTCCGGCAACAACGGCACCCGAGCGACCGGTGACCTGTGCTGGGCCGGTGAGAACGCCGTCTTCAGTCTCAACGGCAAGGGCGGCGAGCTCGTCAGGGACGACGCCACCGGAACCTGGCGTCCGCGCAACGACGACGGCTCCAAGGTGGAGAAGCTGTCCGGCGCCGACAACGGCGACGACGGCCGGATCGACCAGCAGCAAGGCGAGCACTGGCGGCTGACCACCAAGGACGGCACCAAGTACTACTTCGGCCTCAACAAGTTGCCTGGTGCCACCACCCAGCGGACCAACTCGAGCTGGACGGTGCCGGTGTTCGGCAACCACTCCGGTGAGCAGTGCTTCGCCGCCGGGAACTTCGCCGGCTCCTGGTGCCAGCAGACGTACAAGTGGAACCTCGACTACGTCGTCGACCGGCACGGCAACACCATGAGCCTGTACTACGACACCGAGAAGAACTACTACGCCCGGAACCAGACCGCCACCGCGGTCACGCCCTACACCCGGGCCGGCCACATCCGCACCATCGAGTACGGCCAGCGCGAGAATGCCCTCTACACCACGCCCCCGGTCGGCAAGGTCCAGTTCAGCACCACCGAGCGATGCCTGGACGGCAGCGCCTGCACTGCGGACGCGGACTACCCGGACGTGCCGCTGGACCGGCGCTGCATCGGTGCCAACGGCGCTGCCCCGGCCAACTGCGACAACAGGTTCAACCCGGCCTTCTACACCACCAAGAAGCTGTCCAAGGTGACCACCGAGATCGCTCGCGACACCACCTTCAGCCCGGTCAGCTCGTGGTCTCTGCGCTACGCGTTCCCCGACAACGGCGACGGCACCAAGCCGGCCCTGTGGCTCGACGCGATCACCCACGCCGGTCACGTCGGCAACGCAGGCGGTGTCGCGATCCCCGAGGTGAACTTCGACGGCATCCAGCTGGCCAACCGGGTCGACAAGGTCGGCGACAACCTGCCCGAGATGAACTGGTGGCGGATCAACCGCGTCTCCTACGGCACCGGTGGCGAGCTGGCGGTGGGCTATTACCCGATGGACTGCAAGCCCGGCGACACTCCGGCGCCCGACACGAACGGCCGTCGCTGCCACCCGATGAAGTGGACGCCGCCGGGCTCCACCGTCGAGCAAACGGACTGGTTCCACAAGTACGTCGTTCGGTCGGTCACCGAGACCGACCGCATCTCCGGCACCGAGCCGGTCGTGACCACCGTGGCGTACCCGAACCCGCCGGCCTGGCGGCACGACGACGAGGACGGCCTGGTCGAGATCGGCCAAAAGACCTGGTCGCAATGGCGTGGCTACGACCAGGTCGAGGTCCGGAAGGGCAATACCGGGGGTCCGCAGACACTGACCGTGAACCGCTACTACCGCGGGATGTACGGGGACAAGTTGGCCGGCACCACCGCCATCAAGGAGGCGACGATCGAGGACTCCACCGGCGTCAAGGTCAATGATCTGCTTCCGCTGGCCGGCCAGCCCCGCGAAACCTCCACCTTCAACGGCACCCAACTGGTCACCCGCACCATCACCGACCAGTGGGTCTCCGCCCCGACCTCGACCCGCACGCGCACCTGGGGAACCACCAGCGCCTACCAGGCCCAGCAGGCGGGCAACCGTCAGGTGGAGACGCTCGCGAGTGGCGGTGCGCGCCAGAGCACCGCGACCAACAATTACGACGCCAACGGTGTCCTGCTCAGCAGCAACGACCTGAACGACCTGAGCACCGCTGCCGACGACACCTGCACGACGTACGAGTACACGAAGAACGACACTCTCGGCATCCTCGAGATTCCCAAGCGTGAGCTCTCCGTCGCGGTGGCGTGCGGCACGCCGCACACGCAGCAGCAGGTGATCTCCGACAACCGCACCTTCTACGACAACGCCACTTCGATCGACACGGCGCCGATCAAGGGCGACGTCACCAAGACCGAGCGGCTGATGGGCTTCGGCTCGGACGGCAAAGCGCAGTACCAGACCGTCAACACCACCACCTACGATGCGCTTGGCCGGGCCGTCGAGATGACCGACGCAGACGGGCAGAAGAGCACCACGACCTACACCCCGACCGGTGCCGGCCCCGTGACCAAGGTCGAGTCGACCAAGCCGAATGGCCACAAGACCTCGATCGAGTTTGAGCCGGCCTGGGGTGAGGAGGTCGCCGTCACCGACGAGGCGGGCAAGCGGACCGAGGCGACGTACGACCCACTCGGCCGGACCAAGAAGGTCTGGTACCCGGGCCGCACCGGCGCCGCCATCGCGTCCGCGCAGGCAGGTGCCAACATCGCGGGCATGGCCGCCGCCGCGGACAACGAGGCGACGCCGGACGTCGAGTACGACTACACCCTCTTCTCGAACGCGCCGATGTCGGTGAACACCAAGACGCTGCAGACCGACGGCGGCATCGAGTCGACACTGCAGCTGTACGACGGCCTGATGCGGCCGCGACAGAGCCAGCAAGCCGCGCAGGGCGGCGGACGTATCGTCAACGAGGTCATCTACGACAGCCGCGGGTTGGAGGTCAAGGAGAACGGCCCGTACTACAACGATGCTCCCCCGGTCGGTGAGGTGCTGATTCCGGACGAGGAGAAGCTCCCGACCCAGAAGATCACCCAGTACGACCTGGCCGGCCGCCCCACAGCGGAGCTGTTCAAGTCCGAGAACGCGCCCAAGTGGCAGACCACTCATACCTACAACGGTGACAGCGAGTCTGTCGACCCGCCGACCGGTGAGACGCCGACCACCAAGGTCACCGACGTACAGGGCCGCCTGCTCGAGCTGCGGCAGTACACCGGCGACGGCCCGACCGGTGGCTACGACAGCACCAAGTACACCTACACCAATCGCGGGCAGCTCGAGTCGATCGTCGATTCCGCGAACAACAAGTGGTCCTACGAGTACGACGTACGCGGCCGCAAGACCAAGGAGACCGACCCGGACAAGGGCATCACGACGTACAGCTACGACGAGCTCGACCGGATGGCGGCCAAGACCGACGCCCGAGGGATCACCCTGGCCTACGCGTATGACAGCAACGGCCGAACGACGGGTGTTTACGAAGGTTCGCTTGATGGTCACCAGCGGGCCGGCTGGATCTACGACACGCTGCTGCCCGGTATGCCGACCTCCTCTACTCGCTACGACGCGAACGACAACGCCTACACGACCAGCGTGACCGGCTACGACGATGCGGGTCGGGCAACCGGCACGGAGTACGTCATCCCGGCCAACGAGGGCGCCTTGGCGGGCACGTATCGATTCGAGTCGACGTACCGGCCTGACGGCCAGACCGATACGGAGACGCTGCCTGAGATCGGCGGACTACCTGCCGAGACGTTGACTTATGGATACGACGCCAAGGACCAGCCGGCGACACTGAAGTCGGCCGATACCGATTACGTCCGCGGCACCGGCTACACGCCGTTCGGCGAGGTGGAGCGGGTCACCCTCGGCGCGACGGAGGGCAGATGGGTGGAGCTCGGGTACCAGTACGAGACCGGCACCCGACGACTCTCGTCCGTGATCACCCAGCGGGAGACGCTTCCGCGACGGATCTCGGAGGTGCAGTACACCTACGACGACTCCGGCAACATCAGGCAGATCAACGACGTCCCGTCCGCGACCTCGAACGCCCCGACCGACACGCAGTGCTTCACCTACGACCACCTGCGCCGGATGACCGCCGCGTGGACACCCGCGCCGGACGCGGACAACGTCCCGGTCGATTGCATCACCGCCACTCCCGCTGCCAACCGCCTGGGCGGCCCAGCGCCGTACTGGCACTCCTGGACCTTCGACAAGATCGGCAACCGCAAGACCGAGACCAAGACCTGGTCCGGCGGCTCCACCACGTCGACCTACGCGTATCCCACCATCGGACAGGCCAGGCCGCACGCAGTACAGAGCGTAGTGACCACCGGGACCGGGATGCCGGTCGGCGGCCGCACCGACAGCTACACCTACAACGAGACAGGTGATCGCAAGACCCGTACCTCGGGCGGCGTCGGTGAGACCTACGTCTGGAACGCCGACGACGACCTCGAGAAGGTAGTGAAGGGCGGCCAGGAGACCCAGTTCCTGTACAACGCCAACGGTGATCGACTGATCCGCCGGGACAACACCGGTACGACGCTCTACCTCGGCGACACCGAACTGCTGCTCAAGGCCGGCACCACCACGGTCGACGGGACCCGCTACTACAAGCACGGTGAACAGACCGTGGCGGTCCGGACCAAGGGCAACCTGCACTGGCTCGGCGCCGACCATCACGGCACCTCGACCACGACGATCGACAACACCGCCCAGCAGAACGTCCAGCGGCGCCGTGAGGATCCGTACGGCAACCTGCGCGGCGCGGCGCCCACCGCCTGGCCCGGCCAGCGCGGATTCGTCGGCGGCACGAACGACCCGAGCACCGGCCTGGTCCACCTGGGCGCCCGCGACTACGACCCGACGATCGGCAAGTTCATCTCGGTTGATCCACAGATGGACATGACCGATCCGCAGACGCTGAACGCCTACGTCTACGGCAACAACAACCCAGTCACGTTCAGCGATCCGGACGGGCTGTCCTGGTTCAGCAGCATCGTCACCAGCATCAAGACGGTCACTGAGACCGTGACCAGACGCGTCGTCGACACGGTCAAGGAAGCCGTCAGGGTCGTCACCCCCGTCATCAGTTGGGTGAAGGACCGCGTCACCGCAACCATGGAAGCCGTCAAGACCTTCGTGGCCAAAACGGTCGAAGTCGTCAAACAGGTCGTCAAGACCGTCAAGACGGTAGTCAAGAAGGCCGTCAAAACAGTTCAGAAGATCACCAAGAAGGTCGCCCAGGTCGCCAAGAAGGCGGTTGCCAAGGTCAAACAGGTCGCCAAGACCGTCGTCAAAACAGCCAAGGCGGTAGCTCACAAGGTCGCGGCGGTAGCCCAGAAGGCGGCCAACTGGGTTTACGAACATCGAGCTCAAATCCTGGCCGTGGTCGCCGAGATCGCTCTCACCGTAGCCATCGGCGCTCTCACCGGCGGCGTAGGTGCGCTCGCGGTCCGCGGTGCAATCATGGCCGCGCGGTACGCCGCCTCGTCGGCCAGGATGGCGGCCACGGTCAAGCGGTTCGAGGTCGGCTACAAGGGAGTACACATGGGTCACCAGGAGAAACACTTCCTGGGTGCCAAGGGATATATTCCCGGCCGAAGTGAACTGACGGCGGACCCCATCAAGCTGATCAACAACAGTTTCGGTCGTGGCCGGCAGGTCGGCCCGAAGCCGCCGGGAGTTGCCGGACACAAGGAGAAGGTCACCTTCAACGAGCAAATTGGCACGTCGGTCGGGCGGGACGGAAGCCGGACGCCAACGAACAGTGGCGTCATCCACTACAACCAGAAGGGACAGGCGCATATCGTACCGGCCCTGCCTGAATGATCGAGCTGTGGTCGAACTGACCGGCATTTGATGTCGGGCAGGAGGGCAGCCAGGCTGGTGCCCTCCTGCCGTGTCCCGCCGGCCGGAGCCGGTGAATCCCTAGACGCTCGAGGATCGGTAGCGGTCGGCTGGACCGTGCCGCCGGCGAGCGCCACAAGCAACGTCGCGTGAGGGTGATGGTATGAGGTTCGGTCGGCTGTGTGTTGGGGTGGCTGCTGTCGGGGTGCTGATCTCGATGGCGGTGGTGCCTGCGGAAGGAGCCGTGGAAGTGCAGCCGGGCGTGGCACCGAATGCTGTGATGGACAAGGACGATCCGCGTGATTTGTCGCCGCTGGCGAAGGCTGGTGTCGAGGCACGGCAGTCCGGCCGTCGGGTGGAGGTGCCGTCGCTGCGGTCGGAGACGGCCGAGGTCTACGTCAACCCGGACGGGACCAAGACGATGGACCAGCACGCGGTGCCGGTCCGGGTGCGGAAAGGGACGGGGTGGGTCGCGCCGGACTCGACGTTGGTGAAGCTTGCCGACGGCACCGTTCGGGCCAAGGCGGCGATGACGCCGATCGTCTTGTCGGGTGGCGGGTCCGGACACCTGCTGACTATCGGCGAACGCGGGCAGCGGCTCAGCATGGGGTGGCCCGGGAAATTGCCTGCGCCCCGGTTGGACAAGTCGACCGCGGTCTATCCGGAGGTGCTGCCGGGTGTCGATCTGCGGATCGATGTCGGGATCAACGACTTCTCGCACCTGCTGGTGGTGAAAAACCGTGCGGCGGCGCTGAACCCGGCGCTGCGGACGTTGCGCTACCCGATCAGCAGTGACTCGCTCAAGCTGACAGTCCGGCCCGACGGGACGACACTGGCCAGGGACCGGAAGGGCAAGCAGGTCTTCAGCGCGCCGCCGCCGACGATGTGGGACGCGACGAAGAAGCCGTTTCGGCTCGGAATCGCACTGGCCGGGACAGCGATGACACTGACGCCGGACCAGAAGATGCTGGCCGACCCGAAGACCAAGTTCCCGGTGCTGATCGATCCGTCGATCGGGGGCGGGCTGATCAACTGGCTGCACGTCAGCAACATCATGGGCAACCAGACCGCCTGGAACTACGACCGGCTGGACGAAGGCGCGAAGGTCGGGCGGGTCTACGGCGACGCCGGCAAACTGTACCGATCGATGTTCCTGCTCCGCACGACGAGCGGCGCCCAGACCATCGCGGGCAGCCAGATCGTCGGTGCCACCTTCCGGATCACTCTCAACAAGACGCCGACCGGTTCGCCGACGCCGACCCAGCTCTGGTGGCTCAACGACCTCAGCACCAGCTCCTACGTCGACTGGAACAACAACGAAAGCTTCTGGCGCCAGCATTTGGACACGGTCTACGGTGAGGCCTATCCGTGGACCGAGGACAACCAGATGGAGTTCAGCCCGGCCAGTGGCGCCTTGCGCAACGTGCTGCAGGACGTCGCGGACGGACGCCGTTCCACGGTGTCCTTCGGGCTGCGCGCCGCGGACGAGAACAACCAGAGCCAGTGGAAGAAGTTCCATCCGCACACCGCGGTCATCTCGATCACGTACAACACCATGCCGCGGATGCCGAAGGACCTGAACTTCACCAGGCCACGGCCGTGCGGCACCAAGACGGCGCCGACGGCGATCGCGAACCTCCAGCCGCAGTTCTCCGCGATCGCGAACGACCCGGACGCCGGCGACAACGTCACCACCACGCTGCAGATCCTGAACGAGGCGAACGCCGTCGTCCACACCGCGGATGTCGGTCCGACGGTGAGCGGCGCGGCGTTCGCCTGGCCGGAGGTCCCGGTGGGCAAGTTGGCGAAGAACACCCTCTACCGCTACAAGGCCTTCACCCGCGACGGCCACGCGACCGGCCCGAGCACGCCGGACTGTTACTTCACGGTGGACACCGACCGGCCCGCGTTGCCGGTGATCCAGTCCACCGACTTCCCCAACGGTGAACCGACCGGCCTGATCCACACCCGCCAGGCCGGTACGGTCATCTTCAAGCCGGGGAACGTGGCCGACACCGACATCACGGAGTACGCGTACGGTTTCCAGCAGGACAAGATCACCCTTCGGGTGAAGGCCGGCGCCAACGGCGTGGCGACGATTCCGGTGACGCTGAAGACCGAGTCGCAGCCGTTGTTCGTGAAGGCGATCGACCGCGCCGGCAACTGGAGCAGCAACTACAAGTCGTGGTCCCTGCAGGCGATCCAGAACCCCGCACAGCCGACCCTGGTACGCAACGACGCGAACGGTGACGGCAAGGCGGACATCACCGCCGTCTTCGACCATGGCTTCGGCCGGACCGCGGTCTGGAACTTTACCTCGGCCGGCAGCAGCTTCCACAACGGCTACATCGGCTGGGACAGCGGTGAGGGCGGCGGCTTCAACCTCTACCGCACCCGTCCGGTGCAAGGTGACTGGAACAAGGACGGCCGCACGGACCTCGCCCTCTTCCGCGAAGGCGCCGGCCGCCAGGTCTGGCTCTACAAGCTCGACTCCGAAGGCAACCGGTACGACGCTCCGCCGGCGGTGTGGACGAGTGGCCCGAACGGCTGGCCGCTGAGTACGGCGCGAACCATCGGCGGGGACGTCGACGGGGACGGCCAGAGCGACATCGTCGTCCAGAACGCGGGCACGCAGAACTGGAGCGCACTGGTCTTCCGGGCGGCGAACAACTTCGCAACGCCGACCACCTGGGCCACTGCCGCCGCCGGCAACCCCTGGGCCGGCAGCACTCCCCTGCTCGCCGACATCGACGGCGACAACAAGGACGACCTCCTCAGCATGCGCAACCTGACCGGTTGTCGCACGGTGGTCGACATGTATCGCTCGACCGGGACCGGCTTCGCCGCGGCTCAGACGATCTACGACTCCGGTGCGGGCAACTACTGCTGGGAGAAGAGCAAGCCCGCCGTCACTGACGTCGACGGCGACGGCAAGGACGACATCGTCGGCCTCTACGAGCACAGCACCACGGGGACCGGGCAGAGCGACGCCGGCCTGACGGTCTTCCGCTCGACCGGGACCAGCTTGGTGCAGAGCTCGTGGTGGCGGCAGGCTGGTGAGCCCGACCTGTCCAAGGCGACCCTGTCAGCCGGTGACTTCGACGGCGACGGCAAGGGCGACGCCGCCATCCTGTACGCCGGTGGCGCGGCTGGTGACCGCCAGGTCTACACCTTCCGTTCCAGCGGTACGGCCTTCGGCGCCAAGGTGCTGGCCTGGGGTGGCCCCACCGGCGCCGTCACCGGGCCCAAGTTCGACATCGAGCGACGGACCTACGACCTGGTCAACCGCAACAGCGGCAAGTGTCTCAACGTCCAGGAAGCCAGCACGGCGAACCTGGCCCGCTACATTCAGTGGACCTGTCTTCCGGTCGATCTCAACGCGCGGTTCCACATCGACCCCGTGGCCGGCACCGAGCAGTACGCGCTGAAGCCGGTGCACACCGCGGTCGGCGAAGGTCCGGTGAAGTGTGCGGACATGGACGACTGGAGTCTGTCGGACGGCGGCCAGCTGCTCCAGTGGCCGTGCGGGGACGGCAACGGCGATCCGACCGCGAATCAACAGGTCACGCTGGAGTACGTGGACGGCGCAAGCTACGACACGGTCGTCCAGCTGAAGCTCGCCCACAGCAAGAAGTGCCTCAGCATCATCGGGGGCGCGGTGACCGACAACGCACCGGTGCAGCAGGAGACCTGTGGTCAGGGCGCGAACCAGCAATGGATCCTGCGGCCGTCGTTCAACGCCACCCAGCTCGGCGAGAACATGACGGCCCGCTATCGCACCTCGGCGGCGACGAGCACGACCCAGGTGCTCGACATCGAGAACTGTCAGACCGCGGACGGCGCCAACGTGCGGATGTGGGACGACATCGCGGGCAGCCCGTGTGAGAGCTGGAAGCTGCAGAGCGTCGGGGACGACGTCTACAAGATCGTCGATCCGAATTCGTCCAAGGCGCTCGATATCGACGGCTGCTCCAAACTGCCCGCCGGAGTCGTCACGATCTGGACCAGCAACGAGTCCGAATGCCAGCTGTGGCGGATCGAGCCGAGCCCGGGCGGCACCTACAGCGTGGTGCAGGTCAGCTCGGGACTCTCGCTGGATGTAGCCGGCTGCAGCAGGCTGCCCCATCCCGAAGTGATCACGTGGTTCTACCACGGCGGTCCCTGTCAGCGTTGGTCCTTCCAGAAGCGCTGACAACCGACCAGTCCGGGAGGCGTCGTAGCTACCGATCAGGTAGACGAACTCACGAGCCGCCGCGATTCCCCACGCGGCGCGGCGGCTCAGAGGTCGCGACTCATCCACATCACTTCGGCACCGAGATCCCGGTCGGGTGTTCTCGCCTGCGCGCCGAAACCGTGCTTGCGATAGAAGGTGATCGCCGCTTCGTTGGTGACGAGCACGTCCAGCAGCAGTTGGGTGCTGCCATCGGGGAGCACCGCGATCGCGCCGTCGAGAAGGGCCTGCCCGACGCCTCGTCCTTGGTACTCCGGCAGCACGGAGAGCTTCCACAGCACCCAGAAGTCAGCCTCCCGCCCGAGCCCTGCCATCCCGACGACCCGTTCTCCATCGAGCGCGACCAGCGTGATCCCCTCGCTGATCCCCCGCTCGACCGCCTCCGGTGACCACCACGCCGCCAGCCCGGCATCCTCGGTCTGGAGGTCTCCGGCGACGTGCAGGCCGACATCGAGGAGATCCGCGGCCGCGGCGGCCGGATCGTCCTGGAACCCACCGACACCGGCTGGGGAACCACCTCCGCGTACGTGGCCGGACCGCACGGAGTACTGGTCGAGCTGTTCCGCCCGCTGGCGGCCCCTTCAGGTGCTCTAGGCAACCAACCTGTTGTCGAGGGGCGTCAGCTGTCGTCGTGGCGGCGGGTGCGGTAGCTGCCTACCTTGTTGCGGTTGCCGCAGCGCTGCATCGAGCACCAGCGGCGGTTTCCGGGGCGCGAGGTGTCGTAGAACATCAGCGCGCAGTTGTCGCCCGCACACATCCGCAGGCGCTCCGGCTTGCGGCCGAGCAGGTCGACCAACTCACGGGCCGCCGCGCCAAGCACCTGGCTGCCGGTGATCGGGGTTTCCCATTCCCTGCGCCCCACCGCGCTCAGGCGGACTGTCGGTAGCGGACCGACCATCTGGTTGATCAACTCCAGGTCCTTCGCGTCTACGTCCGCGGGCGGGATGCCGGGAACGGGCTTTGTGGCAGTCAGCGCGGGAATGACTCGCCAGATCGCCGCGCGGAACTCCTTGACCCGGTCGAGCTCGACCCGGCTGATCCGGACCTGCTCCTCGGAGAACGGAAGCTCCAACGCCAGATGTGAGTCCGGCAGCCAGGCCGCAAGGTCCTCCGGGGTGTGGAGGATCTCGTACCGGTCCCACGGCGGCGGACCACCGGTGAGGAGCAGCTCCAGAGCGAAACTGCCCGAGTCGAACGTGTGGGTCACCCCGTCCGTAGACGTCAACCGTCGTGCTCCTGGCGTCATGCCTCCACGATAGTCGGCGTGACACCGGTTCAAGCAGTTACAGCTGCGTCCCGGTCAGCAGCGCGTCATCGAGCTCCTTCAGCAGCTTGGCCTTGGGCCGGGCTCCGACCACCGACCAGACCACCTCGCCGTGGTGGAACAACATCAGCGTCGGCAACGCCATCACCCGGTAGTTCGCCGAGATCGCCGGGTTCTCGTCCGAGTTCAGCTTCACCACGCTGAGCCGGTCATGGCGCTCGGCCGCGATCTGGCCGAGCACCGGCACGATCTGGTGGCATGGCGGGCACCATTGCGCCCAGAAGTCCACCAGCACCGGCTTGTCCGCGCCCAGCACCTCCTGCTCGAAGTTGCTCTCGTCAACCACTCGCAGATCCGTCATACCTTCGTCCTCCAGTTCTCGGCATCGGTCAGGAGTTCGGTCAGCCGGGCCCGCAGGTCCGTCAGTTCGGCGATCCGCCGGTCCACCTCGGCGATCCGGGTCCGGTACGCCGTCAGCGAGGCCGGGCAGACGTCGGCCCGGTCGTTGCCGGCCCGCAGGCACTCGATGAACGGATACGTCTGCTCCGCGGTCAGCCCGAGCGACAGCAAGGCCTTCACCTCGCGGACGACGATGACGTCCTCGGCGCTGTAGATCCGGTACCCGTTCGCTTCCCGGCCGGGCTTCAGCAGCCCCTGCGATTCGTAGTACCGAACCGCCTTGACTGTGACGCCGGCCTCGGCCGCCAGGTCGCTGATATGCATCCCGCCTCCTCGTGAACGACGCTAAACCCTGCCCTTAAGGTCAAGGTCAAGGTCAAGGTCAAGCCAGAATAGGCGGCATGCTCCTAGGCACGTTCGTCCATGACCGGAATCTCGACCTGACCGCCCGCACGGTGCAACGAACCGCAGTTCGCGGCGTACTCTTCCGCGGCGACGAGGTGCTCCTGCTGGCATCGCGGCACGGCGACTACAAGTTCCCCGGCGGCGGTGTCGAGCGCGGAGAGTCGATGCCTGCTGCCCTGATCCGGGAGTTCGAGGAGGAGTGCGGCCTGACCGGCGTCGAGGTGGGACTGGCGCTCGGGACGACGGTGGAGTACCTGCGCGCGGCCGAACCGGAGTACGAGGTGTTCAAGATGATCTCGCACTACTTCTACTGCTCGGGGACCGGAGACTTCGGCTCGCAGGCGCTCGAGGGCTACGAGAGCGAACTCGAACTGGAGCCGCGCTGGGTGACCGTGGCGGACGCGCTCCAGGCGAACCAGTCGGTCCAAGCCGCCGGCGTCGGCGTCATGCGCTGGCTCGTCCGCGAGACCCAGGTCCTATCGCACCTGGCCGACCTCTGAGCGGACCCACTCCCCCAGCACCTTGGCGCTGGCATCGACGAGGGCGGGCCAGTCCATCGAGGCCTCGTCGGCAGAGTCTGACACGTGCTTGACCAGCCGCACCGGTACGCCGTACTCCCGGCAGGCGTAGACGACGCCGTACGCCTCCATGTCCACCAGGTGCGCCCGCTCGGCAAGCCGCGTCCGGATCACCGGGTCGGTGACGAACACGTCCCCCGACGCGAGCACGGACCCGTCTCCGCCCTCGACCTTCAGCGACTCCTGCGGGTCGAGCCCGATCGCCCGGACCGCGTCGGCGTTGATGTCGTGGTTGATCACCTCGCTGGGCAGGTAGAGCCCGGCCATGCCGTCACGCAGGGCGCCCGTAGTACCGACGTTCAGCACGACCAGGTCCGCGGCCTCCCGCCCGGCCAAAGCTTTCGCCAATGCTTTGGACACGGCCACCGCGGCGGCGGTCTTGCCGATCCCGGTCACGACGACCGGGATCCCCTCCGGCACGTACTTCGCCTCGGCCCGGATCGCGCTCACCACCATGTACTCCGTCACGCCGCGAAGGGTATCCGGTGAACGCGAACCAAGCCCGGCCGACGTCAGGGCAGCCGCACGTACGGCGCCAGGAAACTCCGGGCCGACGGGGTGTCGAGGCGGTACGTCACATTCGTCGCGTAGCAGGGAGTGTCGCCGGTGATGGTGGTTGCCGCCAGCACCATCTTGCCACCGAGCGTGACGAAGTTCGGACCGCCGGAGTCGCCGTAGCAGGCACCACCGTTGCCCTGCGGCGCCGTCATGGCCAGCCGCACCCAGGTCTTGTTCAGCGCGTTGAAGTCCACCGGCGCCTTCATCCGGACGCCACCACCGGGGTGGGTCTGACCGCCCGGCCCCCGAACGGCTTCCTCAGTGCCGTAACCGACCACGAGCCAGGAGGCGGCATCCAGCGCACGGCTCCCGAGTTGGTCGAGCTGTCCGGCCGTCGGCAGGATCGCCGGGGTGAAGCTCCAGACATCGGCAGGATCGGTCGGCCGGGTCGCGAAGTCGATCACGCCGATGTCGTGGGAATCCGCCGAGTTCCCCGGGAAGGCCGGGTCCTGGTGCGTGTCTCCCTCGACCGCGTCGCCGGCCTGGACGAAGGCGGCGGCCGTCTGCGCGGGTGTCAGCCCCTGCGCCGCGGCCTGATCGAGGAGCGACTGGACATCCTGCTCGAGGGACACGTAGAAGCGGGTCCCGGCCGGCCAGTCGTCGGTGCAGTGAGCCGCCGTGAGGTAGGTGTCGCGGTCGATCATCGTCCCGCTGCAGACCCAGTCGAACCGGTCGGGCACGCCGTCGCCGGTGGTGTCCCACAACGCCAGGAAGGCGCCGACCTCGGTCCGCTCCGGCGCCGGTGAGGCGTTGTAGGAGTTGATCGCCGCGGCCGGCAGGGTGCTCGCGCAGACGGCGGCACCGGTCGCGAGTACGGCGAGGATCTTGCTTCTCATGGTCAGCCTCCTGGACGGACGGCCCGCCACCAGGCGGGCGGGCCGTTGGCACTTTAGGTCCTCGGGGCTGCCGTGGGAAGGAGTCAGCTGACGGTGACGGTCGGCTCGCCGCCCTCGACGGACTCGCCCATCTCCTCGGCGATCCGCATCGCCTCTTCGATCAGGGTCTCGACGATCTGCGACTCCGGCACGGTCTTGATCACCTCGCCCTTGACGAAGATCTGGCCCTTGCCGTTGCCGGAAGCAACACCGAGGTCGGCCTCGCGGGCCTCGCCCGGACCGTTCACGACGCAGCCCATCACGGCGACGCGGAGCGGCACCTCCATGCCCTCCAGCCCGGCGGTGACCTGCTCGGCCAGCGTGTAGACGTCAACCTGGGCCCGGCCACAGGAAGGGCAGGAGACGATCTCGAGCTTGCGCTCGCGCAGGTTCAGCGACTGCAGGATCTGCAGGCCGACCTTGACCTCCTCGACCGGCGGCGCGGACAGCGAGACGCGGATCGTGTCGCCGATGCCCTTCGACAGCAGCGCGCCGAAGGCGACGGACGACTTGATCGTGCCCTGGAAGGCGGGACCGGCCTCGGTGACGCCGAGGTGCAGCGGCCAGTCGCCCCGCTCCGACAGCATCTCGTAGGCCTTCACCATCACGACCGGGTCGTTGTGCTTGACCGAGATCTTGAAGTCGTGGAAGTCGTGCTCCTCGAACAGCGACGCCTCCCAGACCGCCGACTCGACCAGCGCCTCGGGCGTGGCCTTGCCGTACTTCTGCAGCAGCCGCGGGTCCAGCGAACCGGCGTTGACGCCGATCCGGATCGACGTGCCGTGCGCCTTGGCGGCGGCCGCGATCTCCTTCACCTGGTCGTCGAACTTGCGGATGTTGCCCGGGTTCACCCGGACCGCGGCGCAGCCGGCCTCGATCGCGGCGAACACGTACTTCGGCTGGAAGTGGATGTCGGCGATCACCGGGATCTGCGAGTGCCGGGCGATCTCCGGCAGCGCGTCCGCGTCGTCCTGGGACGGGCAGGCGACCCGCACGATGTCGCAGCCGGCCGCGGTCAACTCGGCGATCTGCTGCAATGTCGTGTTGACGTCCGAGGTCAGCGTGGTCGTCATCGACTGCACGGACACCGGGGCGTCACCGCCGACCAGCACCTTGCCCACCTTGATCTGGCGGGTCTTGCGGCGCGGGGCGAGGGTCGGCGGAGGCAGCGCGGGCATGCCCAGGGAGATGCTCATTTTTCCTTTTACCGTTGAGAGTTATCCGTTGAAGAGCTTGATCGGGTTGACGATGTCGGCGACGACGAGCAGTACGCCCATCACCACGATGCAACTGGCCGCCACGTAGGCGATCGGCAGCAACTTGGCCACGTCCACGTAGCCCGGGTCGGGCCGGCCGAACAGCTTGGCGAAGCCGCGCCGGATGCCTTCCCAGATGGCGCCGATCATGTGCCCGCCGTCCAGCGGCAGCAGCGGGATGAAGTTGAACAGCGCGAGGAACAGGTTCAGCGAACCGAGCAGACTCACCAGGGTGAACGCCTTCTCGCCGGTGGCCAGATCGCTGGAGGCGACCTCTCCGGCCACCCGGCTGGCGCCGACCACGCTCATCGGGCTGTCCTGATCCCGCTCGCCGCCGACGATCGACTTGGCCACGCCGACGAGCTTCTCGGGGAACCGGCCGAGCGCCTGGACGGTGCCGACGGTGAGCTCGCCCATCCGGTCGACGACGAAACCGAAGTCCTGCCGCTCGACCTTCCGCTCGGGTGAGACGCCGAGGAAGCCGACGGAGACGAACTTGTCGGAGCCGGGCTTCTCCACCACCTGGTTGAGGATGGTGTTGGTCTGCAGCGGGACCTGCTCGCCGCCGCGCTCGACGACGATGGCGGCCGGCTTGTCGGTGTTGGCCCGGATCAGCGGGGTCAGTTCGTCCCAGCTGTCGATGGCGGTGCCGTTGAACGACAGGATCTTGTCGCCCACCTGGAATCCGGCCTGCTTGGCCGGCGAGACCTTGTCCTTCGGCTCGCACTTGCGGTCGGCCGAGGCCTCGGAGGCGGGAATCACGCAGTCTGTGACGGTGGCGACGGTGGTCTGCGCGATGGGGGCGCCGTACAGCATGTACAGCCCGCCGAACAGCAGGAACGCGATCGCCACGTTCACCAGCGGTCCCGACGCCATCACGATCAGCTTCTTCCACCACACCTTCTGGTAGAAGAGCCGGCCGTTGTCGGCCGGGTCGATCGTCTCGTACTCCGCGTTGCGCGCGTTCTCCACCATCGACTGGATCGGGCCGGTGTTGGCCTTGCGGACCCGCAACGGCTCACTCGGGTCCTGGCTGTCCTGAACGTTCTTGCTCGGCGGCAGCATCCCGATGATCCGGACGAAGCCGCCCGCGGGGATCAGCTTGATCCCGTACTCCGTCTCGCCGCGCTTGGTGGACCAGACGGTCCGGCCGAAGCCGACGAAGAACTGCGTCACCTTCATGCCGAACGCCTTCGCGGGCAGCATGTGACCGAGCTCATGCAGTCCGACCGACACCAGGATGCCGATCACGAACAGCACGATGCCGACAAGGGTGAGGAGTGCGCTCATGCCTGTGTTGTCTCCTGGCCTTGGTCGTTTCCGGTGGCGGTCAGTTCGCGGGCCCGGGCCCTGGCCCAGGCGTCCGCGGCGAGTACGTCGTCGATGGACAGTTCCTCGTACGAGGGTACGTCGTGTTCGGTGACAATCCGTGCGACGGTGTCGACGATGCCCAGGAACGGCAGCCGCCCGTCCCGGAACGCCTCCACACAGACCTCGTTCGCCGCGTTGAAGACCGCGGGCGCGGTACCGCCCCGGGTTCCGGCCTCACGCGCGAGCTGTACGGCGGGGAACGCCTCACCGTCGAGCGGGAGGAACTCCCAGGTGCTCGCCTTGGCCCAGTCCCACGGCGGAGAGGCGTCCGGTATCCGGTCGGGCCAGCCGAGGCCGAGCGCGATCGGCAGCACCATCGTCGGCGGCGAGACCTGCGCCAGGGTCGACCCGTCGTGGAACTCGACCATCGAGTGCACCGCCTGCTGCGGATGGACGACGACGTCGACCCGGTCCATCGGGATGCCGAACAGCAGGTGCGCCTCGATCAGCTCGAGCCCCTTGTTCACCAGCGTGGCCGAGTTGATGGTGACGACCGGGCCCATCGCGAAGTTCGGATGGGCCAGCGCCTGCTCGACGGTGACGTTCTCCAACTCCTTGCGCTCCCGGCCGAGGAATGGCCCGCCACTGGCGGTCAGCAGCAGCTTGCGTACTTCGTCCGCCGACCCGCCGCGCAGGCACTGGGCGATCGCGCTGTGCTCGGAGTCGACGGGCACGATCTGGCCCGGCTTGACCCGCCTGGTGACCAGCGGTCCCCCGACCACGAGGGACTCCTTGTTGGCCAGGGCAAGAGTGTTGCCCGCGTCCAGCGCGGCGAGCGTGGGCCGCAGCCCGACCGATCCGGTGATCCCGTTGAGGACCACATCACACGGCATCCCGGCAAGCTCGGTCGAGGCATCGGGGCCGGTGAGGATCTTGGGGATCCGGAACTCGCCCTGGGCATAGCCCCGGCGCTGCGCCTCGGCGTAGAAGGCGAGCTGGAGGTCCTGGGCGACGGTGGCCTTGGAGACGCCGACGACCTCGACCTCGAACTCCAGTGCCTGCTGGGCGAGCAGCCCGACGTTGTCGCCGCCCGCGGAGATCGCGAGCACGCGGAACCGGTCGCGATTCCGCCCGATCAGTTCCAGGGCCTGGGTGCCGATGGAGCCGGTCGAGCCGAGAATGACGATGGTTCGCGAATTCACCCGGCCATTCTTCCAGGTGAGCGGCTGACCGGACGATTCGCAGTACGGTCCGGGCTTGGTGGGTCACGGTCCGTCAAATCCGCGGGCCGAGCGCTGGTGGCGATGGAACCGCTTACCGATACCTTTGCTGCCATGAGTCTGGAACAGCCGCCGCCCGGCCATCGCGCCTCTGATCACGACCGCGAGCGCGCTGCCTCGGTCGTCCAGGAAGCCCACAGCGACGGCCGGCTGGACTTCGAGGAACTGGACGAGCGACTCACTCAGATCTACGCGGCCAAGACCCAACTAGAGCTCCGTACTGCGACCGCCGACCTGCTCCCGGTCCCGCACGGGAGCCCCGCCGAGTTGACCATCCGGGCCAAGCACAGCGCCCAGAAGCGCGAGGGCGCCTGGCACGTACCGGAGCGGATCACCGCCCTCCCCGAGCACTCGTCGGTGAAGCTCGACTTCACCGACGCGATCGTGCACCTGCGCGAGATCCACGTCGAGGCCCGCCCGAAGCACAGCTCCATCGTGATGATCGTGCCGGCGGGCTGGAGCGTGGACATCGACGACGTCGACATGGTCGGCAGCAGCGCCACGAACAAAACCGGTAGTCCGAGCAGCGGCGGCGTCCGCCTCCGCATCACCGGCGAGGCCCGCTACAGCAGCATCACCGTCCGCCACCCCCGCAAACGCCACTGGTGGTGGCCCTGGTATCGCAAGTAACAGCCCACCCCCACCCGATACGGATAGCGTGAGCTCAGTGTCAGGGTGACGTTGCCGCTCGCGCGGTGGTTGGATCCTGAGCACCTGGAGCCT